>NC_021002.1:1002879-1003860 GCF_000209735.1 Mycoplasmopsis fermentans PG18 | reverse complement strand
TTCTTTTTATATTCATTAACTGTCCATTCCACATTTGCCATTGTTGCTAATTTCGCATCCATTTCATTGTATGATTCTAAGCAAAATTGAGCTTCATTTTCTAAGAAATTACTATAAAGTTTATCTTTTTCATTAATCGATGAAATAAAATTATTGATTAAATTTATTTTTTCAAATAGTCCTTTAAATTTTTCCTTGTCATTTCGAATTTCACTGTTTTCAATTGAAGATATTTCTTCAGTTGATAAATCAGGTTTGTTATTATCAATATCTTCAATTGTTTTTTTAACATCTTCAAATTGGCTTAATGTTTTTAAATTAGCAAAAACTTTTGATAAGAAATCAACAATTTTTGGATTTGCATTACTAATAAGTTTTGAAATTTCTTTAGGTTTTGAAGCAAAGTTATTAACTTTTTGTAAGTTTAAATCAGTTGCGTTTTTAATAATTTTAAATATTTCTAAATAATTTGTTTCATATTTTTTAAGATTTGAAATTATTTCAAAGAATGCTGAAATATTATTAATTTTGTTGTCAATATCAGAATCTAAATTAGCTTTTAATAAAGGATCTAGTTTAGTTTGTATATCAATTATTGATTTATAAGAAGTTTCAAATAAATTAAATCCATTTAATGTTGTTTTGTTTGCTTCTAATGCTAAATTAAATTCATTTAATCTTGATTTAATATTAACAAATGCTTTTTTAAATCCACTTTTTATTGAATCTAATTCATTTTTGCTATTAACATATTCATTAATTAATTTGTTTCTGCTTTCAATATACTCATCTCATTTGAGAGAATTTAATTCAATTTTAGATTTTTGTACAAATTCATCAATAATTTGTTTTGAGTTATTTAGTTTAGCTAATCTAATTGTTGTTTCGATTGAATCAACATTTGAATTATAAGCATTTAAAAATTCTTTAATAACAGATTGAATAGAAGTTGTCAAATTATTTTCGTCATTTAAATAGCTT
>NC_021002.1:1001505-1002779 GCF_000209735.1 Mycoplasmopsis fermentans PG18 | reverse complement strand
TTTGAGATAATTTTCCAGGAAATATTAAAAAATAATCGCTATTCACCATATGTTCTTTTTATAAAGGCAATATTAAGATTTTGAAGTTACTGGAAACTCAAAACAAAAATGAAGTTTTCATAGAATGAGATTTTGAAAATAAAAAAATTTTATTCACATCATTAAATAGTAAAGGTAAATCTAAAATCATTTACATACTAGATTGTGGATTTAATCATCTTAACAAAAAAATTAATTATAAAAAAGAGTTGTATATCACACAATTTCCATTTCAGACATTACCTAACAAAAATAATAAAGAATCAAGTGAAAAATTATTAAATTGTTTATTCGATGCATAAGTGCAAAAGGAGGAAATATGTCAAATTTAAGTGAAAAATTAAAAAATTGTAGTGAGCAAGAATTAAAAGATTTCAATTATTTTATAGATGGTATGTTAGAAATGCCATTAATAAATGCTATTGATGAAGTAATTGATTGTCTTGAAAAACCTGATTATTGTGAACATTATGATACTCATTGACAATTTTTAAAACAATCATATATTTTCATAACATATAGAATTGAAGATGATATAAAAGAAACTAAAGAAGTAAAGACATTATTTAAAAAAAATTCTATATTAATTGATTTGATAAAACCAATTGAATTTTGATTAAAAATAATTAAATTGTCTGTTAATTTTTATAAATGCAATGAATGAGATATAAAAGAAACATATATAAGAAAACCAACAATAGATTTTTATCATTACTCGAATTCTTTACATGATGCAATCTATGATGAATTAGAAGCAAGAAAAAAGAAGAATGATTAAATGCGTATTTTGCAAAAAGTTATTGTTATCAGAAAAACCAATTAAATCAGTGTCTAATAAACCAAAAAGACTATAAAACAGTCATTTTAGTAAAATATATAATTTAACACCAATAAATTCTGAAGTTCAAAAATTAATTAATAAATCAAGTGAAAATATTAAATTGTTTATTCACTGCATAAGTACAAAGGAGAAAATATGACTAGAAAAGAATACAAAGAAATTATTAATATGAAATCTAGAACTTTAAAAATGGAATTAGTAATAGATTGATTACTAAAAGTTGGCATCTTCAGTAGAAGAGAAGCTTATTTACTAGATATAAAAAATTTTGAAGTTGAAAAATTAATTAATGAATCTATTAAAAGAAAAACAAATTATAAAAACTGACAAGAATTATTTAAAAAAGAGCTTGTTAGATAAATAGGAATCAATTAGCAAATTATAGATCAAAAAC
>NC_021002.1:983681-1001405 GCF_000209735.1 Mycoplasmopsis fermentans PG18 | reverse complement strand
GATTTTGAAATATTTTCTTTTCATTACTGTGTTTAGCAGCTCTTATATAACTTTTGTTACCAAAGTGGCGGCCAACATGATATGAAGAGTGTTGATCAATAATTCCCTGTAAATCTTTAATAAGTTTTTCATTTGAATCAATTTGAGTTTGGCACAAACTTAGTTCATTTCAAAGACTAGAAAGTCATTCTTGATTCTCATATTTCTTTCAAATTTCTTTTAATTTGTTGTCTTTTTCTTTTAATTTTTGATTTGATTCTTTAAAGTATTTTATGCTGTTTTCAATTCACAATTTTTCTTTTTTATAGTTTGAATGGTCAACTGCATAACCAATTAAAGTACCGGCTGATACTGCGCCAACAACCCCAGCAGAAATACCCATTGTTAAAGCTACAATTTTTTTTGTGCTATTTTTCATAGTTGTCTCCTTATATTTAACATAAAAAAATTTAAATTTTCGGGACATAAGGAAAATTATGTCGATAATTATGTCCTTAAAATCCTTTTTTATAGTTGCATAAGTAAAATGCAAACATATATTTAAATTAATTTCAATATAATTATAGCATTATTTTTATTAATAATAAATATTAATATTTTTATTTTATCATTATTAAATAGCAATTTTTATTAATTTGATTTTACCAAAGTGGCTATTTTATAATGGATTTAGTAAAATGCAGAATTTTTTAAAATTTTATTTAAATATGATAAACATTATTTTTTTAGTTTTTTTATTTTATTTTTTAGCATCTCAATTTCTTCTTTTAAGCTGCAATTTTCTTTCTCTAATTTGATAATTGTAAGCTCTAAATTATTATTTATATTTAATAATTGCATAGAATTTAAGCCTATTTTTTGATCTTGTATGGCTAAAATAGCATACTCATCCATGATACTTTTATCATAATCAATATAAGTTTTTTGAGTAATATTTGAATTTGTGTGTCCTAATAATTTGGCTACTAAATCATTATTTTTTAAATTATAAAAAGCTTTAGTTGCATAATTATGTCTTAAGACGTGAGCCGAGATTTTATATTTAAAATCAGGATATTTTTCACTAATATGTTTTTTAAAAAGATAAAACATATTTTTAATTGATTTTTCAGAAATACGTAATTTATCTATATTTTCTAATATATCTTCTCTAAGATTACCTATTAAAGGCATCTCTAATTTTGATGGAATCCTAAAGTATCTAGGATTGTTGTTTTTTAATGTTTTAATAATAAAACTTCAATTCTCTTTTTCTAATTTATCAATGTTTTTAATAAATTCTTTATATTCTCCAACTCTAATACCAGTTGAAAGAAAAATACGAAAAATGATACTAAATTTGGTGTTTTTGTAGCTTTTTAATTCTTCAACAAGTTTAATTAATTCCTTTTCAGGTATAGCTTGTCTTTTGCCTTTTTCTTCTTTTATATATAGAAGTTCATTTTTAACATCCATATTTGTATTAGTGATTTTGCAAAATCAATTTAAAAAAGAAGAAAATATGTTTCTTTTAGTTAATTTAGTATTATTTGAAATTTTATTATTTGCTAATTCACGATTCATCCTTACAATTAATTGCTTCGCATTGTTTCAATTTTTTAAGGATGATAAATACCTTTTATATTGTTTAAAAGTTTGATAACTTCTTTGGTTTTTTTGAACCATTGAGTAAATATTATTCAAAAAAATATCAAGAAAATTATTATTCTTTTTCATGTTTTTTGACCTCCAAAAATGTCTAATAAATATTTTAATATAAAGACATAATTTTCCTTATGTCCGGAAAATTTAATTTTTTTATGTTAAATATAAGGAGACAACTATGAAAAATAGCACAAAAAAAATTGTAGCTTTAACAATGGGTATTTCTGCCGGAATTGTTGGTGCAGTATCAGCTGGTACTTTAATTGGTTATGCAGTTGACCATTCAAACTATAAAAAAGAAAAATTGTGAATTGAAAAC
The DNA here is from genome assembly GCF_000209735.1 of Mycoplasmopsis fermentans PG18. Classification (NCBI taxonomy): domain Bacteria; kingdom Bacillati; phylum Mycoplasmatota; order Mycoplasmoidales; family Metamycoplasmataceae; genus Mycoplasmopsis; species Mycoplasmopsis fermentans. The sequence continues at coordinate 999,442 of NC_021002.1, read as the reverse complement.
AATATAAAATACCTTAAAGAATCAAATCAAAAATTAAAAGAAAAAGACAACAAATTAAAAGAAATTTGAAAGAAATATGAAAATCAAGCATGACTTTCAAGTCTTTGAAATGAACTAAGTTTGTGCCAAACTCAAATTGACTCAAATGAAAAACTTATTAAAGATTTACAAGGAATTATTGATCAACACTCTTCATATCATATTGGTCACCACTTTGGTAACAAAAGTTATATAAGAGCTGTTAAACACAGTAATGAAAAGAAAATAATTCAAAATCTTTTACCAGAAATGATAGAAAGAACAAAACAAGTTATTAATCAAAGCGAATATGAAAATATCAAAAAATCAATCCAAGATTTTGTTGTTCGTAGTAATGATTTATTAACTTTAAAAACTGCAGATGAAAAATTTGTTGATGCTAATAGTAAAAGTGAATTAAATTCTTTAGAACTTAAAATTAAGGAATATCAAAACACTTTAAGTAAAATTGAAGAAGAAGCACTTTCAAGCAACATAAAACCTAACATTTCAACTGAAATGATTGATAAGGCAGCAGATTTTATTAAATCCGATTTTCATGTTTGAAATGACAAAATTATTAAAAAATATGTTAAAAAAGATGGTTTAATTAAAAAATTCATGTCAAACATAGATAAAATAGAAGAATTATCAGCAAAAATAGAAGATGCTAATACTATTGCAAGTAATAATTCTCCAATTTTAAATCCTATTAATGCTGTTAAAAAGATTTTATTATCAAGATTTGACTCTAATAATTATGACGTTATTTTAGAAAATGGCGGTGTTTTAGTAAATAGAAGCGTTATTATAGAAGATATTATTAAGGCATGTAAAACATTAGAACAATCATATGGAAATACGAAGGAATATATAAATCGTTATGTTAATACTTTTGTTAAAACAATTGAAAATACAAAATTATTTAATAAATCTCAAATTCTAGACTTAAGCAACAAATCATTAACACCTATTATTAATGGTCTTAATGAATTTAACTCATTTGTTGAAAGTTCAAATCAAATTTCTTTTGAAAAATTAGATGAATTTATTAACAAAATTCAAGCTATTCTAAATGTTGAAAATGATTTGACAACTTCTATTCAGTCTGTTATTAAAGAATTTTTAAATGCTTATAATTCAAATGTCGATTCAATTGAAACAACAGTTAAATTAGCTAAACTAAATAACTCAAAACAAATTATTGATCAATTTGTACAAAAATCTAAAATTGAATTAAGTTCTCTCAAATGAGATAAGTATATTGAAGGCAGAAACAAATTAATTAATGAATATGTTAATAGCAAAAATGAATTAGATTCAATAAAAAATGGATTTAAAAAAGCCTTTGTTAATATTAAATCAAGATTAAATGAATTTAATTTAGCATTAGAAGCAAACAAAACAACATTAAATGGATTTAATTTATTTGAAACTTCTTATAAATCAATAATTGATATACAAACTAAACTAGATCCTTTATTAAAAGCTAATTTAGATTCTGATATTGACAACAAAATTAATAATATTTCAACATTCTTTGAAATTATTTCAAATCTTAAAGAATATGAAACTAATTATTTAAAAATATTTGAAATTATTAAAAACGCAACTGATTTAAACTTACAAAAAGTCAATAACTTTGCTTCGAAACCTAAAGAAATTTCAAAACTTATTAGTAATGCGAATCCAAAAATTGCTGATTTCTTATCAAAAATTTCTGATAATTTAAAAACATTAGACCAATTCGAAGATGTTAAAAAAATAATTGAAGATATTAATAATAACAAACCTAATTTATCAACTAAAGAAATATCTTCAATTGAAAATAGTGAAATTCAAAATGACAAAGAAAAATTTAAAGGACTATTTGAAAAAATTAATTTAATCAATAATTTTATTTCATCAATTAATGAAAAAGATAAACTTTATAGTAATTTCTTAGAAAATGAAGCTCAATTTTGCTTAGAATCATACAACGAAATGGATGCAAAATTAGCAGCAATAGCAAATGTGGATTCTAAAGTATATGAATATAAAAACAAAATTTTTGATGCTGCAATTGAAGCTTATAAAAATGTTAATTCTACAGAAAACTTTAGTATTGTTCAAGCTGATAAAGACAATAAAGTTAACTTTGTTAAAAAATGATTTGGTGTTCTTAATTACTATAATGAATATGTAAAAGAAAAAGCGAAAACTGAACAAAAAGCAAAATTAACTTCAGAACAAGAAAGTTCACTTGTTTTTGCAAAAAATGAAATGATTGCAATTAAAAATAATCAAATTTCTAAATTAGATAGTCAAGGTTTAAAAGCTTTGCAACAACTTGATGGTGGTGTTGATTTTACAAACATTGATTTAATTAAAAATTATTTAAATGAAACAGATTATTTATTAGCTGTTCAAGATTTAAGAGAATATTTCTTAAACAAACTAATTTACTTATTACATGAAAAATTCAATTATGGTGATGTATACTGATCTCCAACAAAATTGTATAGACCAACATTTGACTCACAAAATAATGTAAATTGAGATGAAAAATCAAAAATTTGAACTAAACCTAAAGTTCTAGGTAAAAAACATCTATATGACCATATTTCAGATTTAGATACTAGAGGATACTCAAAAGGTAACACAAATGGAGGCTGAGGAAATTCTAAAGGTGATAAAGTTAGAGCCGAATATTCATGACACCGATATGGAGTAGATAAAGGAAATACTACTAGTGAAATCGAACAAGGTAAACAAATTGAAAATGATCATTATGCCCCTTGACATACAATTTTTGAAGTTCAAGAACTTGGTAAACCGGGTAAACCAACAGTTAAATATATAAGTCAAAAATATCCTAATAAATCTTATATTGATTATGCAGGACCAATACATGATGATATTTGAAGTGGACATGATGATCTATATACTTTGGCCAAATTAATAGAATATGAGAAAACAATAACTGAAAAAATGCTTTTAAATATCAAAAAAATATCAGATTCTAAAATAATGCTTAAAAATGATTTTAAAGACAATTTTGTTAATTTAAATGATGCTCTTTACAAAATAAAATATGCTTTTGATTTCATTAAATACAACAATCCAACAAGCAATGGATATTATGAAGAAAGATGAGAAAGTTGAAGCGGAGAAGAAAACAAATCTCATTACGCAATTGGAAATAATCCATTAAGAAATAGAGTTTGAGTTTATAGCAAAGAAAAACCATATAAAACTTTTAAAACTCCAGGTAAACAAAATCCAGATGAAGAAATAATAAATGGATTCAACGGTCCTCACTATAGATCATTTCTTGGAAAATCAGATGAAAAATATGATAGTACTAACCCACTATTTGGATATATGCCATTTTCTAATAAATTATTCTCATATTTAAGAACAGTAGACCATTCTTCAGCTCATTTCTTATTAAAACATAACAGGGCTCCTATTTCATGAGTAAATTACATCTTTGAATTTACTCTTGATAACCCACTAGGAAACTTTGATGCTTCATACTACATATGAAATAAAATGTACTGAAAATCAGAATATACAATCACTGAGAAATACATTTTGAAAAAATCATCGCCTTCTGAAACAGTTTCAATTTGAGATAAATGATCAAATATCTTTACTGCAACAAGTAATAATACATACAGCAAACTTATTTGATAAATTAATGATATTTAATATTATATTGAACCCAAAATTCCTTTTTCAAAAAAAAGGGGGTTCATTTAATATTTAAATTAAAAAAATATTATGACTATTCCATACAAAAAGTATTATTGAAATTGCTTAGAATTTTGTGTAAAATCTCTCCATTTTTCAATAGAAAGGAATTGACTTTGCGTCAACACCTAATAGTATTGTGGAACAAAATAAGATAATGCTTAAAAAACATTATCTTATTTTTAAAATTAAAATTTTAAAATAGGAAAAAGATCTTGCTATGCAAGAAATCTTAATTCCTCTCCACTCTCCCCTTTATTCAATTAAAGGAGAGACCTTCTTTGAAACTAAAGAAGCAAAGCTTTTAAAATTTGAAGAAAAATTATTCTTCATGGGACATCACACAAAATTTTTTACAGTCCCGGTTCACATACCATTTTAGCTTAATTTTAAATAAATAAAAACTTGCACAAATTGTGCAAGTAAATTTCTAATAAATATCTTTGCTAACATCTTTTAAGAAGAAACGATAATTAGTTGTACTTGTTATGTAGTAATCATGTTTTTGATTTTCATCATAAATAGCAATATTAAATGTAATATGTGGCTTTTGATCAATTGAACGACCTACTACATTTTTATTTCCAAAATAGTGCGTATTAGGATTATTTTTTAACGTTTGTAATTTATTGTTTATTTCTTCTAATATTTTTTTAGCTTCTTGTTCTTTGCTTGAAGCTGAATTCATTCTATTTGTAATATTAGAAACTATTTGGTTATATTGTTTTTTTGCATTATCATCAATTATGTGATTTTTATAAGCAACAAAACTTTCAATATTTAAACAATAAGTATATGGAGTATTTGCTAAAAGAGAATATCTAGAATCTAATACATGTTTGAATGTATTCATGATATCTACATATGAAGTACTTTTGTTTGTTTTTGAGAAATGATATTTGAAAATTGGGAAGTAATATTGATGATTTATACCTTTATTTTGTCAATTTCCATTTCACATATACATATTTTCTGAGTATAAAGTATCAGCCATGAATTGCATATTTTCAGCTACAAATTCAATAAATTGAGTGTTATAACGTTTATCATATGCATAACCTGGACAAGGAATTCCTACTGTACTTTCATTTTCATAGAAACTATATAAAGTTTGTAATCTATAACTATATCTAAAGTTGTTTTTAGGTAAAATAATTGTTGTTTTTTGACCTTTAGCATCTTTAAATATTGTTTCATCTCTTAATAAAGGAATTACAACTTGTTGAGAAAATAAATTGCCATCTGGAATAATAACTTTGTTGAAGTTAAATAATTCACCATATTTAGCAACACCACTATAGCTTAATTCTTTTGCAACTGTTGAATCTGTAAAATATTTATTAACAGCTTCTTTATTTTTAACATTTTCGCCTCTATTTCAGTCAAAAACATATTTAGCAACTTTAATGTTTTGATTTTTTGATTTAAATTCATTTACATAATTTAAAGCAGTAAAGTCAAGCGTTTGAGTTTTTTCATCAAAAATATATGATCATAATTGTAAACCACTATTAGCTGCATAAATTGAATTTTTGTCATTAAGATGATCTTTAACATATTGAGCAAATCCACCAACTAACATAACTGTTCTATAACCATCATCAAATTTTTGATTTGAATCATTAATAGCAAGCATTTCTTCATCTAAAGCCATGTCATAACCCATTAAGATATTTCGTTCTCAATCAATTTTGTTATTGTTATGTCTCATTCTACGATTTCCAGGATCTTTACCTAAATCTCTATATAAACTATCCATTACATTTGAATATTTAATGTATCGAGCTAGGGCTACATTGCCAAAGGTTTCAGCATGTTTGTATAGAGTTTCAATACTTGCATATCATCTATATTTATTAATTTTTTCATCTTCATTATTGAATGATACTTGACCTAGTAATTTACCATTTAAATCAACAAAGTATTTGTGGTAGTTATCTACTAATAAACTAGTCATTTTAGCATTATTTGATGAATTTAATCTTTCAAAGAAGTATTTTTCGTTTAATTCTTTATATTGACGATTATGCATGTCAATTGAATTTTGAATTTCAACTAAAGCTTTATTTGGCCCATTAAATGAGTTTTCAACAAATAATTTGTATTCTTTATTATGTTTAGTTTCAACATCTTTAGCTTTATATCTTGCTTCATAATATAATTCAGTTAATTTTTTAAGTTCTTCAAAATCACCATTTTCAATATCATCTTTAATAATAGAATAATCATTTATTAATTGTTCAACATGACTTAATAAATCACCTATTTTGTGTTTATTAACAGTTGCTAAATTAGCAGGATAATTAGCATTAAATTTATCTAAAGAATATTTATTTGTTTTTAAATTGTTTAATACATCAATTTCTCTTTGGTTTACAATGATATCATTTTGAGGATCACTAGATAATAATCAAGGTCTAACATTTGCTACAACAGGAGTAACATTTAGACTCATTAATTGTTTATATTTATTCAGTGTTTGAGTTCTAAATTCATTGTAAGTATTAAGTGTTTTTTGACTTAAGTTTGCAGCGCTATTTTTTACTTTATCTTCTGTTTTATAGGCTTTTTTGCTATTTGCAATTAAAGCATCAACTTCACTAATTTCTTTATTAATGTCATTTAAATTTGTGCTTGCAAATTTTATTGAAGCATGTTCATAAATATTTACTAATTGTCTAAGTTCTTCAACATAGTTTCTTAATTTTTCAATATTTTGTTCATCAAATTCACGCAATTTATTTGTTATTATTTGATTATTATTTGACATTAATTCTTTAATTCTAGCTGTTTCAGTTTCATATCATTGAGCATCTTCAGGAACATTTCCACTAATTAATTCACTTTGTTTTTTGTTTTTGAAATTGTTAAGTATTGTTTCAATAGATGTTTTTCCAGAAGCTAAGTTTTGTTCTTCTTTTTTGAAGTTATTGTAAGCTTCAACATCTTTGTATCCGCTAGGTTCATTGTTATATGAATTTTCAATTGCTTGAATAGCTTTTTCAAAGTTTGTTGCTTCAACAACATATTTAAGGTATTTACCAATTTTTATCATTTCACTGTCGGCATTTCATTTATTTTGAATTGCTTGATGTTTTGTTGTAAGTGTTGCAACATCAGCATCATAATTAGTAATATTTTGTGAACAGAAGTTAACTATATCTGCCTTGAATTCATTAAATTTAGTTGTAACTTTATCTTTTAATTCTTGATTAGTTATTTCATCTAATTTGATGTCATATTTGTTTAAGAATTTAGTTTCAACAAATACTTTATTTTCAATAAATTTAATGATGTTTTCGTCTTTATTTGGTACATCTTTATATTTGTTATAAACAGTATCATATTCACTTTGAACAAAACCTATGGTATTGATTTTTTGAACTAAATCATCAATTTCATCAATTACTTTTTGTAATGAAGCTTTATATTGAACTAAGCTATCACCAATTGATTTAGTAAGATCATTTGATAATGATGAATAGCCTTTTAGTTTTGCTAAGTCTGCATTAATTTCTGATTTAAGGTTTTTTAAATTAATAATTGCAGTAGTTTTTTGTGAATTTTTCAATTCTTGACGAGCAGTATTTAATGCATCATTTAAATGATTAGTAGCATCTTCAATTTTAGTTTTTGATTTGTGATCAATATTGTTTTCAATAATTCGATCATAATTTTGTTTAGCAGTATTTAGTGCAGTTAAAGCCGTTTGCTCTTCACTAGTTATTGTGCTTGTTGTTTTTTTATCATTTAAGAATTGAATAATTCCATTAGCTTCATCTAGTTTTTGAAGATTTTCATTTTTAGCTTATTCTCATGCTCTTTCATATTCATTAGTTTTTGTGATTGCGTTATCTTTAAATTGGGTTGCTCTTGCAATTAATTGATCTAATTTTTCTATAGTTTTATCACTAGAATTATCGATTTTTACTAAGTATGCAAGGTTACTATTATTGTTCATTATTGTATCGATTTTTGTTTTAATTATTTTAATAATTTCATCATTTGATTGTTTAATTCCATGCAAAATAGAACCTTCATATTTACCGTCAGCAACTTTAGGACTTAAGAATCCATCAGTTTCATTTGCAATAGTTTTAAGTCGGTTAATTCTATTGTTGAATTCAGTATTAATTTTTGTAAGAATTCTATTGCCAAGAGCTTTAATAGCTACAAGTTTTTCATTTGCATCTTTAATTGTTGTAATTAAAGTTTTTAAGTCATTAACACCATTATTAGCTTTTTGTTTAACTGGTGCAATTGTTTTTTTATAATCATCTTTGTCAGCTAAAAAGACACTTGAATTATTTGAAATAATGTCATCTATTTTTTGATATTTAGCATCTTTTACTTCATTAATAATTTCCTGTAAAGCTACATTAAGATCTGCTTCATATTGATTTATTTCATTTATTACTTTTGTATATTGACCACTAGCAGATTTTTCAGCTTTTAAGTATTTTAGTGTCATTGAACTAAAGTGATTTTCTAAATTATTATTTGCATCATTTATTAAAGCTTTAGTTAAAGGCAATTTACTATCAGCATCTGAATAATTAGCATATGAATTAATTTTGTCAAAGTTTAATCTTAATTCTGCAAGAATGTCATTTCTTTCATTTTGTGTAGCGGCTAATCTATTTTTTAAATCATTAAGTTTACCTTCAATTTCTTCATAATCTCTTTTTACTTCTGAAAGTTTGATTACTTTATTTAAATTATTTGGATATTTATTTTTTAAAATAGCTAAAGAGTTTAAAAAGTCTAAATGTAAACTTGTTGTAATGTCTTCATATAAATCGCTGTAAATAGAATTATTAATTGCTTCTAGTTGATCTTCATATTCTTTAATAGTTGCATTAATTAAGTTACATTTTTTATTGACAACTTCATTAATTAATATTTCAATTAAGTCATTACTATTTTTAATTTCAATTAAAGCATTTTTAAGAGTTTTAAGATCATTGTTATTTTGATCAATTAATTCTTGATATTCTGCTTTCTTTTGATTATTTAATTTAGTAATCGAATCTGAATAGTTATCAACTTTATTAATACCAGTTAATTCATCATTAGCGGTAGTCAATTCTTGAGCTTTATTATTTGATTTTTGAATTTGTTCTTTTAATTTATTACGATAAGCAGCTGCAGCTTCATTTTTGTAATTATCTAATGATTGTTTGTAACCATCTAGAATATCTTTAATAGTTTGTAAATCATTAATGTTTTTGTTTTCTCATTCTTGATTTTTAATTTTGCTATATGTATTTTCATAATATTCTTGAATGGTTTTTATTGAGCTATGAGTTGCTAAAATGTGTTCATTAAATTCATTTGGAAGTGTATCAGCTTGTACTTTTAAATCATTCATTAATTCACTAATTTGATTTCTTAAATTAGTATTTTCTTGTTTAAATTCTGCTTTTTTGTTTTGAATTTCTTTTAATTTTGCTTCTGCTTTAGTTATATTATTTGTTAAGTTATCAACACCTACATCTTTGATTTGATCTTTATTATTAGCAGCGTTTTTAACTTCATTAAATAAGGCTTGAGAATTATCAAAAAGTTGTTGAATTTCTCGAACTTGAGCAGCAGTCATTCATGTTTCATTTTTTGCTTTTTCTTCTTCAACTTTTTGATTTGTATCTTGAGCTTTATTATTAACAGTTGCTACTGCTGTATTAATTAAATCGGTTAACTCTTTAATTAATGCTTCACTTTGAGTTTTTGTTTGATTTAAAATAGCAATATCAGTTGAGTCTTGATTGTCTTCTACAGCTTTTAAATTGGTTACAAAATTAGCTGGAAGAGTTAAATTGTTTGGATTGTTTCTAATGTATTGTACTAATTCTTTTATTGCTGAAATATTTTCTTTAATTTTGTTGTTAAGAGCTGTTTTATAGTTGTTTACAACATTTTCTAAATCTTGAATTGCAACTTTAGAATCATTAATTTTAGCTGTTATATTACTATTATTTTGATCTTTAGAAACTTCTTTTAATAATTCATTTTTATTATTTGCTGCTTCAAGTTTAGGTTTCACTTTTGTGTTATAATCCGCTATTGTAGCAGGTGTAATATTTAAATCATTTAGTTGTTTTTGAAGCTCAGCAAATTTGTCTTTATTTGTATTATATTGATCATTTGCTTGTCGAATGAGAGCTTCACGATCAGTTTTAATTTTAGTTAAATTACCAATTAATTTTTCTAATTCAACTTTAGTATTAACAATTGATTTTTGGCTTTCTTTAATTAAGTTAGCTCGTGCTAATTTTGTAATTCTATCAGCATCTTCATCAGCAGTTGAATTAGCTTCAAGATTTGTAATTTGAGCTCCATAATAATCTTTTGAAGATAATGATTTTAATGAATCTTTTAAATCGTTATATTCATTTAATTTATCTTTTAATGTATTTTGTTTTGCAACTATGTCTTCTGTTCTTTTTTCTTCAATAGCATCAATTAATTTTTGACCAAATTGAACATTGTGATTAATTGCATTTTCATCATTGCCTTTAACAATATTTTTCATTGAATCTAATATAGATTTTAAATCTTTTTTGGAAGCAGCAGTTGAACTATTTTCATTGTAATCAATTTTCTCATTTTGCATTAAATTTGAGTAATATGAATTATCTAAATTGTCTAAAGAATTTCTTGAATTTAAATGATTTTCAACCTTTTCAATTGATGATTGTAATTTATTTTTAGCAGCTGCTAAACTATTGTTTTTATTCAATACTTCTTGATATTTTGCTTCAAGATCTTTATCTAATTGTTGAAGTTTTGTTAAATTAACTTCTTCTAATTTTGAAGTTTCAATAGCTTCTTTTGTTGAATTAAGAAGTGCTTGAAGTTGATCGATATTTGTTGCTGAAGGATTGTTAGTTATATATTCTTCTACTGTTTTAATTGTATTATCTAAATTAGTTTTAGCTTGATTCCATTTTGTTTCATAATAATTAACTAATTGTTTAATTTCTTCTATTTTAGCTTTAATTTTAGTTATATGTTCTTTAGATGTTTTAAGATTTTTTTCTACACTTAATTTTCCAGATTCTTTGTATTCTTTTGCTTTTTGATAAACTGAATTAGCTTCAAAAGCAGGATTTAAAACTAAGTCATTGTCTTGATATTTGTCTTTACCTAATTTGACGATTGTTTCTTTTTTATAGTCTTTTTTGATTGCTTCTAATTCTTCAAAAGCACTATCGAATTTCTTTATAAATGCGTTTCATTCTGGAATTTTAGTGCTTGTATATTTTCCATATACATCATTGTTTTCTTTTACTAAATCTTCTAATTCTTTAATAGTAATAGTTGTACTATTGTCAATAGCATTTTTAATTTTTTCCAACTTTCATTAATTAGTTTAATTGTTTTTGGAAAGACATCTTGATGTTCTGGACCATTGATGCTGTTTGAATAAATTTGTCAATTTTTTCTAGCTTCATCAAGTTTAGACAATAGGAATGTTCTATATTGATCTTGTGAATTTTTGATAACTTCTTTTAATTCTATAGTTGTATTTTTTACAAGACTTAGCATTGCTCGATCTTTATTTAAAGTTTTAACAGCTTTAATGCCTTCTTCAAGTGTTTTGAAGAAATCATCAGTATTGTTATAGTGTTCATCTGTATAATGTTTGATTAAATTTTCTGCTTCTTTTAAAGCCTTTTCATATTCTTTTAATGCTTGAATTCTTCTATTTTTAGCATCTAGAATATTATCATTTACAAATTTAACTCCATTAGTTAATTGTGCATTATAAATAGCACGCATTTTTTCATAGAAAATACGATAAATTTCTTCTTGTTTCGCTTCAATACCTTTAATATGTTCTGAACGAATTTGAGATATTAAATTGTCCATAATAATATCTAAAGCCATTTTGTAATGGTCATCTAATTTAAAGTAATTTTCATAATCAGCATTAACTTGCATTGGAATTGTAAAGTTATTTTTTAAATCGCCATCTAATAATGAATTTCAGTAGCTATTAGTTGCTAAGTTTGAGTGAGCTGCAACTTTTTGATTCATTTCATTATCTTTTGTATATAAAGTTTTTAATAATTCAAAAGCAGTTTTAACATCAATAGTTGAGTTTGTAAGTTTCGCTTTATTATCATCTATATATTGTTTGTAGATTTCTGAATCTTTGAATAAATTGTAAACATTTGTCACAATTGTTTTGTAGTTATTACGTGAAGTATTGATTAAAGCTTTTTGCTTTTGAACATAATTATCAAAATCAATAAGTGCACTATTAACAATTTGAGTTCCAATTGAGCTTAAACGAGTTGCTTGTTCTGCTAAAAGTGAGTCAACTTTAGTTTTGATTTCACTATATTTATCTTTTGAATTTGAATATTGATCTAATCCTGCATCTAGAGTTGCGATAAGTTCATTAGCTTTATTTATATTTTCATTAAAAATTGCTTCATATTTATCAAAATCTTTTTCTAAAGAATTATATTTTTGAACAAAACCTGGTGTAGTTAAATAAGCTTTAAATAAATCTATTTGTTTATTAACTAAAGCTTTGCTTTCATTTGTTGTTTTAATTTTTTTAATTAAATATTCGATAAATTGTGACAATGAATCTTTGTCATAAGTTGAGTCTATTACATCTTGTTTTATTTTGTGTAATTTTGCTTCTAAGGCTGTTTTATAGGCTAGTAAGGAAGCTAGAAGTTTATTATTAGCTTCAATTATTGCTTTTGGTGTAATAGCATCAATTGTTTGAGTATTTTGAACTAAAACTTCTAAGTTTTCAATTTCACTTAGAATATTATCTTCATTAAGTGTAGCATCAAAAGTAGCTTTACGAGCTTTAATATCATCGATCAAATATTTGTAATCGCTTGATTCTAACAATTTAGTTTTTGAATCACTTTGTGTGTCAGTTAAGATAGTTTTTAAAGCATTAATAAACTCTTCTTTTTTAGTTTTTAAGTTAGAAATTTCATCATTAATTTCTTTAATATTTGTTGAAGCAAGTTTAATTTTTGCTTGATCAATAGCTTTGTTAAATTCAATTATTGGATTGTTATAATTTGTTTCATCTTTAGCTTTATAGTTATCTCTTGTAACTTCAGCATCATTAATTGTTGCTTTTAAATCTACAGTATTTTTATCTAATAAGTCTTTTTCATAATTAACTTTTAATGTATCAACATGATCTGCTGCTTTAATTGTTGCATCATTTAAAATTTTGTCGATTTCATTAATATTTTTAGTAATTGAAACTAAAACATTTTCATATTCAGCAACAATAGCACCTGTAACTTTCGATTTAGCTACTTCAGCTTCTTTTTTAAGAGTTTCGTATTTTTCTTTTAAATCTCTTAAGTTATTTCTTGCTTGAATTTCTGAACTTGATGTTCCTTGTTTTACTAAATTACTTAAGTAAAATTCAAAAGTTTTTTCATTATTTTTATATTCTTTATTTGCTTTTTTAACTATATTATTTTCGAGATTATCATTTGTAATATGACCATTTAAAACGAAAACAACTCTAACAGCATCTTGACCATTAGATTGAATGAAAGAATAACCTTTAAATGAAGCTTTTAATGAACTTGGTATTTCGTTGTAAATAAAATGTTTATTTTTAGAAATATATTTTTTAAGATTTTCAGAATCATTTTTAGGCATATTATCTAAATATTCTTTTAATTTAGATTTATCTTCAAATAGCTCTTTTTCTTTTAAAATAGTACTTTTTTCATCAAACTTCTTGAAACCACTTATTGGAACAATTTTTGACTTTTTAACTTTTGTATTTTTATTTGTAATTTCAATTTTGTAGTATGCAGTTGATTTTAGAACATTTGATCCTTCTAGAGAAACATTAATTTCATAATTAGAATCTTTTTTGTATTCAACATTTGTAATTTTTGCATCACTAGCATAAATTTCACTTACATTTTGTCCTTTAATTTCTAAATTTTTTAGAAAATCATCATCAGACATTTTTTTAGTATTTTGTGTTTTTATTGCAATAATAGTTAATAGAATTGAGCCAGTTATAGTAGCTGTTGCAATAGCTCATCCTAATCCTTTTGTTGCTTTTGAAATAGTTTTTGTAGACATATTTCCTCCTTAAAACAATACTTTTCTATATTTTTTTACTAAAAAATTATATATTAAAATATATAAAAATTAATATTTTGAATCAATAAAACAAATAAAAAAATATATTAACTAGTTTAATAAATTATAACTTTTGAAAACTTATAGGCTAAATTATATTTTCAAAAGTTAAATCGAAGGATGCTAAATTATAGTTTCAACCTTTTTTATTGTTATAGTTAAATTGAAATGAATGTTAAAAATATATTTGTTAGTTTCTTCCTTTTAAAGATATTTTGGTAATTTCAACATAAGCTTTTTCAAGCTTAATTTTATTAAATCATCATTAGAAAGTAAAGAATCATTTAATTCATTTTTAACACTATTGCTAAAATATTTAAGATTGAAATTAACAATATTTTCTGCTCTCAAATTATTATTTTCTTGATATAAAAATATTTGTGTTTTTTTACTATTAAATACGGTTTTTAAAATATTTCGTTCAACACATTCGTAGTTAGTAGCGCCTTTATTTTTTAAATCTTGTAATACATATTTAAATTTTTTGGCACTTTCTGCTAGGCCCAAAAATTTATCATTAGCAACTATTGAAAACATATCATTTTAGTAGCATTAATTTGAATGAATCCATCTATTTCAAAGTGGTTTTCGTCAGTTCTTACCTTTTCATAAATACCATCATCAAAATATAAATAATAACTTAAAAATGCACTACTTTTTTATCATCATAACTATATTTAGTTTTAAAAATAACCTTTTTGTCATTATTTTTGAATAAGTCATATTTAGGCAATTTGCTTGTATATAAATATCTACTTGTATAAGCTTCATTTGTATCTTCAAAACCTTGTCTAAATCTTGAAGCAAAATAATTTTTATCTTTAAAAATATTTTCTCTCGAGTCTACAGAAACAAGTTTTACATATTTGAAATAAGCTTGTAAAAATTCTTTTTAGAAAATAAATTTTCTATATCTTTTAAATTTAATTCTTTACTTAAAGCTAAAATCATTAGGTTTTTAACTTTTTATATTTATTGTCATTTAAATAAACTCTTATTTTTAAATTTTTAGTTCTTTATTAATTAAATTTAAATTAAGATTAATTTTGCTCTGAAATAAGTTTAAATTATCAACATATTGATCTAAAGTTATAACGTTATTGGCCGATAATTTTGAAGAATCATTAACTCCAAAAAATAATTCTTCAAAAGATTTTGTTAATTTAACTATTTTGAAATTATTAATTTTTACTTGTTTAATTTTTGATTTAACTTTAGCATTGCTTTTCAATTGTAAGTAAAAATTAAATGTTACTTCACTATTATTTTTTATAATTGAATTTATTTCTAATTTAACTTCATATTTAGCCGGATCTAATTTTTTTATTCAATTTATTTAAATCTTCAACTAATTTTTTAGCTAACTTTTTGATAGGTTTAACTGATTCAGGCTTCTTTTCTTATTCTTCACAAGATGTGCTCATTGCAATAACCTTAAAGGTAAAAAAGCACTTAAATGCCTTAAAAACTTATTTTTTTCATAATAAAATTTTTCTTCCAATGTTTAATTGTGGTATTCATTATAAATGAAGATTTAACAAAAGCGAATAAATTATTTTAAAAAAATAAGAGAATAAATTGGTATGAACCCCAAAAATTGGACTTTTTAATTATGTTTGGACTTATTCCTGTATTGGACAGGACTAAGTCCTTTTAATTTATTAAACATTCTGTCATTATTATAATATGAAATATATTCTCCCTAAGCAGTTTTAAATTCTTTAAAACTATTAAATTTCTTTTCTTTCTCAAATCAAAATTCTCTTTTTATAACACTAAATAAACATTCAGTAGGACTATTGTCTAAANCATTTCCCTTTCTTGACATGCTTTGAGTTGTTTTGTTTTCTTTC
>NC_021002.1:982120-983581 GCF_000209735.1 Mycoplasmopsis fermentans PG18 | reverse complement strand
GCCAAAGCACTAATTCATAAAAATTTACATAGCGTTTTTTAGCCCCAAGAAACCTTAAACAGACATACACTTCAAAAGCAACTTTTTCAGTTCTCAAAATCTTATAGTAGCTTTCACCGAGTACTATCTTTGTTTTTAAAATTTCACTAACTGTATCTTGGCTTAACTTGTCATAAACCTTCTTGCCAAAATAATTTTTTCTCCATTCCAAGTTAGCTTCAAACTTTCTAACTTCGTTTTCGCTTCCTTCATTTGCAATTAACCTTAGTTCGCCGTATACACTCATAATTTCTCCTTTTTTTTGAACATATAACAGCGACTGTGGTATAATATATACAACAGGTCGAACGATTGGTGGTGTTCTAGGCGCTGTTATTTTTTTATACTTTTGATCATTTTTTTGAAAGGTATATTAATTTAGCAGAATACGAAACTAAATAAAAATATGAATTAATGTTTATGAGTACTTTTATAAATAATCAAAAGTGAAATAAAAAAAGTGTTCAACACACTTCTTTCTATCACTTCCAATAAATCTTTATTTTCTATTTTATTTTCAATATTGATTTTAAAATTTGTTGCCTTTTGAGCATCTAAATTTATTTTAGATTTTCTTCCTTTTTTCTTTTCCATAGCAAAAGAATTATAACCAAACTTTTTGTATTTTTCTATTACTGAATAGCATGCTGAATAAGAGTTTTCCATTATTTTAGATATTTCTAAAATACTAAATTCTTGAAAATATAATTCGATAATTTTTATCTTTTGATCAAGTTTTAATTTTAAATAACCTTTTATATCTCTATTTCATTTGTTTCTTTTTACTTTTTTAAATTTAAATTGCATAAAAATGAACCCCTTTCCAAAAAGTCCGGAATTTGGGGTTCACTCTAATTTCCTTTTTCTATCAACTATATTTTATATCAAAAAATGTAAATTACAAAGAAAATTGCGTGGAAAAAATAGCAAATTTAATTGCCTTTCTATATTAATATTAATATAAATACTAATGATATGTCTGAATAAGAGTATTTTGAATTTTATTATCATTCAACAATAAAGCTTCTATTGTTTTTTGAGAATATAATGCAAAGCTTTTGTTTAGTTTTCTTTTAATATAAACAGATATGTGTCCTTCTATTAGTGAACTATAATCATTATTAATGATTCCACTTTCAAGTTTAGATGTGTATCTTATCAAACTATTTAAATTGTATCTATCAATATCGCTCAAAACAAAAGAGTCTCTAAAATAGAGATAAATTGTATTTAATATATCTAACAACTTTCCATAATCTCTACTGTTGTAAGCTTCTGATATTTCTTTTTCGATTTTTCACTCACTTAAATTTTGAATGCTATCTATAAAATTGTTAAATCCACGATTTCTCTTTTTGAAAATAAAATCATTAAATTTTCTTAAAAAATGAAATTTACACAAATAAAATTGCCTTTTAGTTG
>NC_021002.1:890820-982020 GCF_000209735.1 Mycoplasmopsis fermentans PG18 | reverse complement strand
TTAAAATTCTCATAAAAAGTTTGACTTTTTCAATTTAAATTTTTTCTAATATAATTTAATTAAAAAATAGCTTTTTAAATTCTTGCCTTAGTTCAATTGTTATTTTGGATTTTTCTTTGTTAGTGAGTCTTTCAATTGAACCAAGGCGCTCACTTTTTTTGCTATCGCATTCTCCAATTTGAGTATTTTATTTTCTTCCTTTAATTGTTTAATTAATAAATCTTTATTTTCTATTTTATTTTCAATATTGATTTTAAAATTTGTTGCCTTTTGAGCATCTAAATTTATTTTAGATTTTCTTCCTTTTTTCTTTTCCATAGCAAAAGAATTATAACCAAACTTTTTGTATTTTTCTATTACTGAATAGCATGCTGAATAAGAGTTTTCCATTATTTTAGATATTTCTAAAATACTAAATTCTTGAAAATATAATTCGATAATTTTTATCTTTTGATCAAGTTTTAATTTTAAATAACCTTTTATATCTCTATTTCATTTGTTTCTTTTTACTTTTTTAAATTTAAATTGCATAAAAATGAACCCCTTTCCAAAAAGTCCGGAATTTGGGGTTCACTCTACTTTTTCAATTTAATTTTTTCTAATATTAATTTAATAAAAAATAGCTTTTTAAATTCTTGCCTTAGTTCAATTGTTATTTGGAATTTTTCTTTGTTAGTGAGTCTTTCAATTGAACCAAGGCGCTCACTTTTTTTGCTATCGCATTCTCCAATTTGAGTATTTTATTTTCTTCCTTTAATTGTTTAATTAATAAATCTTTATTTTCTATTTTATTTTCAATATTGATTTTAAAATTTGTTGCCTTTTGAGCATCTAAATTTATTTTAGATTTTCTTCCTTTTTTCTTTTCCATAGCAAAAGAATTATAACCAAACTTTTTGTATTTTTCTATTACTGAATAGCATGCTGAATAAGAGTTTTCCATTATTTTAGATATTTCTAAAATACTAAATTCTTGAAAATATAATTCGATAATTTTTATCTTTTGATCAAGTTTTAATTTTAAATAACCTTTTATATCTCTATTTCATTTGTTTCTTTTTACTTTTTTAAATTTAAATTGCATAAAAATGAACCCCTTTCCAAAAAGTACGGAATTTGGGGTTCACTCTATTGTAGAAAACTTTTAGTATTTTTTTCAAATGGCAATTTTATTTTAAAAAAAATATAGAATTAAATTATGGGAATGTTCCCATGAATGTTTTATAAAACATTAAAAAATTACTATTATTTTTTTAAGGAGATAGATTTTATGGCAAAAACAACTATGAAAGCTTTTGTTGTTGAAAAACCAAAACAATGAAGTGTTAAGGAAGTTCCAATTCCAAAACCAGGGCCTAAACAAGTTCTTATTAGAATGGAAACTTCAGGGGTATGCCACACAGACTTACACGCTGCAAACTATGACTGATTGGTAGAACCTAAATATCCATTAATTCCAGGACACGAAGGTATCGGTATTGTTGAAAAACTTGGTCCAGGATGTACACGTCTTAAAAAAGGTGACAGAGTTTGTCTAGCATGATTACATGATGCTTGTGGATTATGTGAATGATGTTTACAAGGTGAAGAAACACTTTGTCCTAAACAAAACATGTCAGCTTACACATTTGATGGATCATTTGCTGAATATGCAATTGGACACGAAGATTATGTAGGAATTGTTCCAGAAGGATTAGATTTAATTACTGGAGCACCTGTAGTATGTGCTGGTGTTACAACCTATAAGGCAATTAAAAGAGCTAAAGCTCGTCCAGGTTACTGAATGGTTGTTATCGGTGTTGGTGGACTTGGCCAATTAGCAATTCAATATGCTAAAGCAATGGGATATAGACCTATTGGTATCGACTTAACAGATGAAAAATGCGAATTAGCTTTAAAATCAGGAGCAGAATTTGCATTCAACTCTAAGAAAGATCCAAACTTTATTCAAAAACTTATTGAAAAGACTGGTGGTGGAGCTCACGCTGTAATTAACACATCAGTTGCTACAATTGCTGGTGAACAAGGCATGGAAATGCTTCGTCGTGGAGGACGTCAAGTATTAGTAGGCCTTCCATCAAAAGACAAACTTGGTAAAGACAACATTGGCGTTTCAGTATTCTGAACAGTATTGTTCGAAAAAGAATTAGCTGGATCAATCGTTGGTACAAGACTTGATTTACAAGAATCACTTCAATATGCTGCAGAAGGAAAAGTTAAATCAGAAGTTACAAAAGTTATTAAACTAGAAGAAGTTTCAGAAGTATTTGAAAAACTTCAAAAAGGTGAATTCTTAGGACGTGCTGTTATTGACTTTGGTTACAGAGGAAAGAAATAAAATCTGCCTAAATTTAGACAAGACCCATAGTGGTCTTGTTTTAAAGTCTTGTTTATTTTTTAAAAAATTAAAATATATACTATAAAATAATTATAGTAATTAAAAAAAGGAAAATAATAATGTATAGTAGAACTAAATTTATTCCGCTAATAGTATTATTAGCTTTTGTAGTTGGCTTTTGTTTATTGTTCATTTTTGGTATGCAACCTGAAATGATCATCAAAGAAGAAGCCAAACCAGCAACAACTGAATTTGGAGTAGGATTCTTTGGCACTTGAAATATGTGCGCAGTTGCTATTTCAATGAAGGATGGATTTGCTGCTTGTAAAGAATTTATAAATAACATTTTTCATAATTCAACTTCAATTTCATTAATTGGTGGCTCAATTATTGCTTTAGTTGCAATTGCTTTATTCTTTATTCTTTCAACAGCTACAGTCATTGTTTACTTTGTAACATCAATAGCTCATATAGCAAGAAAGAATTGAGTCTTTGGAACAATCTTAATCATTTTAGCAGCAGCTACAATAGCAGGTATTACAATAAGTTGTTTATATGGACTTGTATATTCAAAAATAACTAATTCTTCTTTAAGCGTAGAAGAGTCAGTTGACTTATTGAGAAAACTTATAACTTGAAACAGCATTTTAACAATTATTGTCGCAGGTTGTTCAATTGTTATTTCAATTATTGCAATGATTTTTCAAAAGAGAAAATTTGCTAAAGAAAGTTAAAACAGGCAAGTCCTGTTTTTTCTTAAAAACCTATAAAACACTCAAATAAATAAAATATGCACATCATAAAAATGTGCATATTTATCTAAATTATTTAGTTGCTTTTTTTGCAGCACTAACTTTTTTAGTTGTTGTAGTTGCTTTTTTTGCAGCTGGTTTTTTAACCGCTACTTTAGGAGCGGTTTCTTTTTTAACAGCAGCCTTTTTTACAACTGGTTGTGAAAGAGCACTTGAAACTCTTTCTGGATATACTGAGGCATATGTTCTATTTCTTCTTGTTTCAAATTTTACATATCCTGTAATTAAAGCAAATAATGTATCGTCATTTCCACGTCCACAATTTGTACCTGGGAAAATCTTTGTACCACGTTGTCTAAAGATAATTGATCCAGCTGTACAAAATTGTCCGTCACCTAATTTGATTCCAAGTCTTTGACCACGAGAGTCACGACCATTACGGGTTGAACCACCGGCTTTCGTATGTGCCATGTTATAATCCTATCCTACAATTTTTGTAATTTCTACACGTGTGTAAGGTTGACGGTGTCCCAATTTTCTCTTATGAGTTGATTTAGGGTTGTGACGATATACAACTATTTTTTTTGCTTTGCCTTGTTTTTGGATTTTTCCAGTAACTTTGGCTCCTTTAAGATATGGTTTACCAATCTTATTGTCGATTAATAAAACCTTGTCAAAGTCAACGGTTGAACCTTCTTTACCTTCAATTTTTTCAATAAAGATGGTTTGGCCTTCTTTAACTAAAATTTGTTTGCCTCCAGTTTCGATAATAGCAATCATGCTATACCTCCTGAATTTTGTGGCTCATCTTTAAGGTGGCTTATAAGCTCTTAAACCTGTTCAGAATGGTTACAAAAGTAACATGGTTATTATATAACAAAAATATTAATTAAAAAAATAAATATTTAATATAAAATTAATATTATGAATAACAACGAAAAAGATACTACCAAACTAGAACAAGTGCATAACCTTGAAGTTAGTAAAGAAGCTATTCAAGAAGTTAAAGATATGGTTTTTGAAGCAAAAAATCAAATCCAAGAACCTAAAAAGGAAATTCTTGATGAAAAATCTCTTGACAGTCTTGAAATGGTCCGTCATAATTATGAAAAAGATAATCCTAAAAACAAGGAAGTTAGGAAAAGAATTGCTAAACTCTATGCTCGTCGTTTAGTTTTTATCTTTTTATCAGCATTGGTCTTTAACTTTGGTGTGCAAGTATTCTTAAATAGAGGTGAAACTATTCCTAGTGGACTTAGTGGAGCTCCCTTATTAATTAACTTAATTGCACCGAGTACTAAGCCTTATTTTGCTTTAATTTACTTAGCTTTTAACTTACCGCTTCTTTTAGGATTTGGATTTAAGATTAAGAAAAGTTTTACTTTGATGACACTAGCTTTTATGCTATTTCAAATATTAACTAATTTGATATTAACTTCAGTTCCAATTGGAGAAAATAAAATAGTTTTAGACTGATTACATGAACATATTAATTTTGCACCTGGTTGAACTAAAGAAATAAAAGTTGGAAGTGTAACTTTAGAAAATCCTAATTCTTGACCAATTTTTGCTTATGGAGCTATTGGTTCAGGTTGTGCTGGAACAGCAATTGCTATTGCTTGAAAAAATGGCGGATCAACTGGCGGCACAGATATTGTTGCTTATTACTTCTCAACTAAAAAACAAAAAAGTGTTGGCAATATCTTAAGTCTTATTTCAATCATAATGACTATAACATTCTTAATCATTTTTGGTTTTGCTCAACCACATCATAACTATGCAAAAATTTTAACAAATGGTGTTGGAACTCAAATTATTGAAGATTCAGGTAACAGAGTATTCTTCGGAATGAGAGAATTTACAACATTCTTCTATATATTGGTTGTTAACTTCTTAATTAACTTTATTTATCCTAAATATAAAAAAGTTGCAGTTGAAATTTCTTGTGGGCCTTCACCAGATTTAGTGTTAGCGTACTTTAAGAAAATTAACTATTGACATGGCTACACTGTTGTTGAAGGCATAAGTGGTTACTCAGGCTTAAAAACATATAGTGTAGTAACTACAATGCTTCTTTTAGAAACACGTAGCATTATTCGTGATTTAAAAACTTTAGATACTAAATTATGAATTTCAGTTAAACCAGTAATTGGAATTTCAGGTAGCTTTATTACTAAATATGTCGACGAAAAATAATCAATTAATGGACTTTTTAAAAAGTTCATTTTTTGTATAAGCCTATAAAACAGTTAAATAAAACAAAAGGCTAATCCTTTTGCTTTAATATTATGGTTATTTTATTTCTTTTATAATTCTTGCAAAATTATCAAATTTTGCTTGAGCTTCTTGTTGATCTTTACCAAATGCAAAAATGTAAAATTTGATTTTTGGTTCTGTTCCTGATGGTCTTAGTGCAAGTCAAGAATCGTCATTTGAGAATGTAATTTTAATCATATTTGATTTAGTAAAATCAGTTTTTTTGTTAAAGTCATCAACAATTTTATTGTCTAAATCTAAGTTAATAAAACTGTTTTGAATATTACTTAATGATGTATTTTCATCAGTCATAATTTCAACATTACCACTAACAATGTAACCATTTTCTTTATATATTTCATTTAAAGCATCAACAATTGTTTTGTTTTCTTTTTTGTATTCTGCAGCTATTTTAACTAAAATAGCAACTGATTGAATAGCATCTTTATCTCTAGCTAAACTTTCATCAATTAATGAACCATAGCTTTCTTCAAAAGCAAACATGCAGTGTTGATCTTTTTTGATTTCTTCATTTATTATCATTCCAATTCATTTAAATCCTGTTGGAACTTCATAAACTTTTATACCATTTTTTCTAGCTAAAATTGCTGGCATATTTGATGAAACATATGAGTAAACCATGTATTGATTTGCAAAATTACTTATACTTGATTTACTAATCAAGTAATCAAAAATAATTGTTGCTGTTTCATTACCATTTAATCTCACATATTCGTTATTATGTCTAACAACTAAACCGACTCTATCGCTGTCTGGATCAGTTACTAATATAATGTCTGCGTTATGTTTTTGAGCTTGTTTAATAGATTTGCTGTATGTTTTTTCTCTTTCAGGGTTTGGATATTTGCAATGTCTAAAAGATGTACTTGGATACATTTGACTTTTGACATAATGAACATTTTCAGGTTTTAATCTGTATCTTTCAATAAATTTATTAAATATATCAGATACAAAATCACGTCCTGTCCCGTGTAATGGAGAATAGATTAACGAAATATCAGATAAGTCAACAAGTCCTCCTAATTTAAGAATCCTATCGATATATTCATTGTAAAGTTTCTTTGGATAAAACTTATGGTTTTTCAGTTCTTTAAAAATAGCTTCTTTTTTAGGAACTTTAAGATTTTCATCATATTTTGAATAATCTTCAAAATAAGCACTAATTTCTTTAATTTCTTCAGGTAAGCATTGACTTCCCATGTCGTTGTAAAGTTTTATTCCATTATATTCTGCTGGATTATGACTTGCTGTAATGTTAATTCCACCTTGAGCATGTTCTCTTAAAATTGCAAAACTAACAAAAGGTGTTGGAGTCAAGTATAGAGGAAAAATAACCTTAATGTCATATTGGCTTAAAATTTGAGCACTTAAGGTTGCAAATGTAGCTGAGAATCTACGGTTATCACGTCCAATAACAACAGTAATTGGATTAATGTGGCTATATTTGTTTTTTAAATATTTAGCAAAACCATGAATAACTCTTTGAACATGAGCTACATTTAAATGGTCTTCACCAGAACCTAAAATTCCTCTAATTCCAGCTGTTCCAAATTCTAATTTTTTGTTCATAATATATATAATATAATAACAAATAAAAATTTTTAACATATAATTCAAAATATGCAAAAAAATGAGAATTTTACCAATAATATTGCAGCCAATGAAGATGACAAATCTTTTAATGAATTATCATTTGGCAAAAAGTTTAAGCAACACTTCGCTAAGTCATTTCGTCTTAGTGTTTTAGATATTGCTTTAGCAGGTATATTATTGGCAATTCATTTTGTTGTTGCAATAATTTCTAAGTTTACAATTTTAAAAATAATACCCTTAGAAACTGATGCAATTTTTTTTATATTATATGGAATCTTTTTTGGACCACTTAAAGGATCTTTAATATCATTTTTAGCTGATACTTTTATGATGCTTTTAACTGGTACAATTGGAACTTGGTATTATCTTTATGCATTGATTCCAATAGGCATTTGTATTTTAAGCTCCTTTTATTACTTTTTTTATCGTGCTAGTTTTTTATTTAGAATTATTTTTCCAATAATTGTAATTTCAGTTGGTTTCGCTTTATTACTCTATGTTGTTATAAATAGTGGAAATGATAAAGGTTATCATATTAAAGGAATTAAGAAGCTAAAATATTTACCTAAAAATGCAGTTTTATGAATGCTCTTAATATATTTTAATTTCAGTGTTATCGCATTTATTTTTATTATTTTTCAATTGCTTTTTGCTAAGAATAAAAAAGTGAAAAAAAGATGATTTGATTATCTATTTGTCTTCAGTATTATTATTTTTATTATGATCATTTTTAGATGACTAATTGGGCCTTATGTTTACATTAATTATTACAATTATCTTTATGCTGGCAGAAAGTCATTAAATTATACTGGTGAGCATTATTACTTAATCACTATTCCAATCCTTTTAAAAAGCCTTATTACTATCCCAATTTACTCAATAATAATGAATCCAATTTTTTCTGTGGCCATTTTATTAAAAGAAAAATTTGTGGAAAAAAATAGCAAAATTTCATATTAATTATTTTTACTCAAAATTTACTAAAAAGTCTATAAAACAGGCTTTTTAGTTTTTTTATTTATTTGCTTTTGGCATTGATATATCAAGCAATAAATTATATTAATTTATATATTAATATAATAAAAGTAGAATCAAAATTTATTACTTTATTATTTCCAAAAGTGAGGGCGGCAAGTTTTAAGAAAAATGCATTTTCTTAAATTGTCTGCTTAAATTTTAATTTAAAAATCATTTTTTTCATATGAAAGTGAAAAAATGCAAAAGAAAATACTCCAGCGTAAGCTGGCAAAATCCAGCGCAAGCTGGAAATTTTATATTTATTTTGTTAATTCAAAAGTGAGATCTCTAAAACCTATGGTCTTGCTTTTGAATTAACAAAATATGTTTATCCAAAATTCAAATTAGATGGCATATTTAAAGATAATTTTAGAAACTATGGCAATGATACAGAATACTATCTTAAAGATAAAAAAGCAGTCAATAAAATACTTGTTTTAGCTAACACAATAAAAAATCATACAAACAATTTTGACAATTAGAAACTAAATTTAAAAACACACCAACTAATATTAATGTAATTGCAGCTAATAATTCTAAAATAGAAAATATTTAATTATTTTCAATAGTGATACAGGATTAATGTTAGTTGAATTAAGTTTTTAAAATAACTTAAAATTACTAAAAACATTGTTTTATAAGCATTTTGGTAATTTTTCTTTATTTGATTTGCAAGCTTGTACTATTAAGATAATTTATTTTAATATAATATTTGTATTAAAGAAGGTATAAATGAGTAAAAAAACAAGAAAAAAATTAGCATATTTTTCTTTAATTGCACCTATCGCTTTATGTTTAAGTGCAAGTTGCACAAGTGTTAAAAAAGATTATTAATTGTGAAACAATGAAAAATTTGTTGAAAAAATATAAAGAATTTGTCTTATGAAGGTGAATTTAAAAATGCAAAATTTATTGTGCCTTTTAACAAATCTATTAAGCCTTCAAATGTTATGTATCAATTAACAATTTATTCTTTTGCAGATCGCAATAATGATGGTATTGGCGACTTTATTGGACTAAATGAAAATTTAGAATATTTTAGCAATTTAGGAATTGATACTTTATATCTTTCACCAATACATCCAGCCAGCTCATATCATGGCTATGATGTAATTGATTATACAGATGTTGCTCCTGAATTAGGTGGCATGGAAGCCTTTGATCAATTTTTAATAAATGCCCATAAAAAAGGCATAAAAGTTATTATGGATTGAGTCATTAATCATACTTCATTTGAGCATCCATGATTCCAAGCAGGTCTTCAAAACAAAGACGAATTTGACAAATTTTATAATTTTTACAACTTCCAATATAATTGTGAAAAGAAATATGGTGTTGATGATTCTAGTACAAGAAATTTATTTTACAATATAGATTCTAATCAAAAGTCTTCATATAAAAGATATGTTGCTGAATTTTGAGGCGGTATGCCTGATTTAAATTTAAAGAATTCCAAAACAAGAAAAGAAATTATTAATGCTATGAAATTCTGAGTTAAAAAAGGAGTTGACGGTTTTAGATTTGATGCTTTTTATTACATTATGAATTCAGAAAATAAACATGAATTTAAAGACGCAACAGGCTTAGAAAAGAGAAAATTATTTAATGAGCAAAGATTAGCCTTAAGAGAAGTAATAAAAGAAACTAAAGATCAAAGATCAAGCGATGATATATTTTTCTTTGGTGAATGATGAAATAAACCAAGTAAAGCTCATAAATATTTTGCAATTAATGATACAACAAAACCTTATGAAGAAAGAATTGGCTTAAATATTGTAATTGATGGTTCTCATTTTAAAAATGGTTTTTTTATTGAAACTTCAAAAAAAGATTATGAAAAAATTTTAAAAGAACATGAAGTTGAAGGTCATATTAGAACATGATTACCATTCTTAGATAACCATGATGAAGATAGATGAATTAACAAGCGCTACTATAATAACCAATTGATTTTTGGAGTTAAAACTTTTTATCTCGAAATTAAGCAAAATGATTTTAAAGTTTTAAATGTAATGAGTTATGGATTAAGTAACCTATTAATTCAAAGTGGCAATCCAATTCTTTATAATGGTAATGAATTAAATATGAGAGGTGGCCCACAAGCACATTCTGATGCCTTTTTAAGAGAAGCTTTTAAATGAAGTAATAAAAAAACCAAGTAGATTTTTATGAAAGACGTTCGGGTATTGAAACTAGTCATATCTTTTTGAATTTATCCAAGAATGAGAATTCGATTGAACAAGCTCATAAGAATAAAAAATCTAATTTTAATTTAGCCAAAAAAATAATTAATTATCGTAAAGAAAATCCAAAAATGTTTGCTGAAAAAGAAAATACTTATGCTAATTTAGATGATCTCTTTAAACCCGGTTATGATTATAAAGGACTTGGATATAAATTAGTTAAAGCAAAGCAAAAAGATAAAAAGTTTTTAGTTTTAGTCAATTCAATTTATTATCATACAGCTTATGGTCAAGAATGAAATCTAGTCTTTAAGAATGCTCCAACTAAAATTAATGTTATTTTTTCTAATAATTCTTCGATAAACAATGAAAAAATAACTTTTAGTGGGAATACTGGTTTAATGTTAGTTGAATTAACTTATTAAAAATTAAAATCTCATATATGAGAAAATTTCCACAATTAGATTAAGTTAGATTAAGAATAAGAATATATAAAATGCACAAAAAACAGCAAAAAGAAATTTTTTACACTAAAATTTGTTGTTTTTTGAATTTTTTATTATCTTGAGTGGTCAAGGGTAATGTTCCTATATTTAATCAAGAATTGCACACTGACAAGGCATATATTTTAATTTTAAAATATAATTTATTTAGTTAATTATGCAAAAAAACAGGAGATTAGAAAACAAAAAAAGTACAAAAGTTTCATTTAAAACTAGAATGAGATGACTTTTTTTAGGCAAATGACCAAATGAAAGAAGATCATTACCTAAAATTCTTGAATACATGTTATTAGTTTTTACTCAAATCATTATTTTGATTTTAGAAATATTAATTTTGTATTTACTAGGCAAAAATAAATGAACTTTTGAAGGCAAATATTTAGAAAACATAGTTAGCGAAATAAAAAGTTATACTTATAGAATTTTATTTTCAGCTGCATTACTTTCTTATATATTTGCAATATTCGTTTGCATTCATGTTTACTATATTTTGGATAAAACCGAATTTTACAAATGAAGCGGAATTATTGCAACAATATTTGTCTTAACTTTTTTTAGTCCACTAGCAATTATCTTTTCAATAGTTGCTTATGAAAAAAATCTAATCGTTTTTGAATAGTTAGCTAACAAGGAGAAATTATGAGTAATTTTAAGAAAACTTTTAAAAAAATAGCAATTGGCTTTGCAACCTTAGCAGCTCCAGTGACAGCATTAGCTACAATTAGTTGTGGTACTACTGAAAGCAAAACAATTTTAATTGCAGTTGATGGCGTTCAACAAAAATTCTATGACAAAGCAATTGAATTGTTTAAGAAAACAAAATCAGGCCAAAATGGCTATGAAATTAAAACAATAGCTAAAGATGTTTGAGGTGCTTTAGAAATGCCTACAGGGGCAACAGATGAAAAAATTGTGCCAGATATTTTTTATGCACCACATGATAGAATTACAACTTTAGTTGCATCTAATGCAGTTGCTGATTTAGATCAATTTTCACCAGGATTATTAGATCGTATTGCTAAAAAAGTTAAAGCAACTGAAGAAGAAAAGAAACAACTTAGATCATTTGGTTCAGTAGTCGGTATTGAAAAAATTACTCAATTACCAGCTGAAAAACTTTTTGGTATTAGACACAACACTGAAGGTGTTATAGTTGCTTCAACAAAATCTTTAGCAGATGTTAAAAAAGACTTAGCTAAACCTGAAAATGATACATTGCTAAAATTAGTAAAACAAGGTCGTGCATTTTTAAGATTCCAAGACTTCTGATATGGTAATGGTATTTTAGGCGCTGTAGCTCATGAATACAAAGCTGAAGATATGATGAAGAAATTACTTTTCTTAAAAAATGGAAAAATTTCAACAGGTCTTTACACAGAAAATCCTATCCATGTTGAATTCAAAAAAGCAGTTGATTTAATGTCAGAATTCTTCTTTCCTATATATGAAGCTGCATATATCCTAGACTCAGGAGCATATGCTACTTCAGTATGAGGCAAAAGAAATATTAAACAAGATGACTTAAAAGCATTATTAAGTAATGACATGGGCGCTGTAAATAACAAAGTATTTGAATTAATGAAAGAAGGCAAACTAGAATATGGTTTAATTGGTACTTGAGATGTTCAAGTAGCTCAAAAATCAGGTAATGCCAAAACATTCTTTAATGCAGGCAAATTAAATGACGCTTATACATACCGTCAAGCTTCAAGTTCTTGATCATATTTAGTAAACATTAGAAATAATGGTAAATCAAAAGCAAGAAAAGAAGCTATTGCAGAATTTCTTGAATGTGTATTTGATTCTCAATCATTCTATGAATACTTCAAGAGCGATTCAAAAGTTCCATTTATTGTAGACTTACAAAAAGAATTAAAAACAAAAGTTGATCAAGATTCAGCCGCTCAAAATGCAAAATTACAAGAATTAATGAGCAAATTGAAATATACAGATGCTGCTGAATTTAATAGAGATTATGATTCATCAATTCAAGTAATTAATAATTTATCAAATGTAGGCGATTCTCCAAGTGCAAGTACTTGAGAAAATACAGCGAATGATGACCCACTTGCGGATTCAAATATGTATTCAGCTAACAATTTACCAGTACATGCTGTGTTAAACAGTACTTTAGAATCTAAATTAGGCATGAATTTCAAAGATATTCGT
This sequence comes from Mycoplasmopsis fermentans PG18, assembly GCF_000209735.1. Classification (NCBI taxonomy): domain Bacteria; kingdom Bacillati; phylum Mycoplasmatota; order Mycoplasmoidales; family Metamycoplasmataceae; genus Mycoplasmopsis; species Mycoplasmopsis fermentans. The sequence goes on along the minus strand of NC_021002.1, from coordinate 969,188 downwards.
GATAAATATACTGAAAAAGGTACTGGATTACGTAATGCATTAGCAGCAATTTTAGGTTTGGAAAAACTTTCGGATTTACAAGGTAATGGCCAAACTTGACAAGTAGCTTTTACAAAATTAAACGAAGCAAATGTTTTAAATGAATTATTTGCAAATGCAAAACAAGGTGACAATTCGTTCCATATTAGAAAGCTTGAAAAAATCATTTTTGGTGCTGATGGTGACAATGGTAAAGAATACGATGCTGTTGTCGAAAAATTCAAAACAGCATTAAAAGAAAACAAATTGCAAGATTTAATCAATGCAAAAATTGCTGAAGCTAAAAAAGTTTCACAACTTTTATCTAAAAAAGCAGTAGCTGATGAAGTTATTACAAAAGCAGTTAAAGCATATCTTTACGCAAGATACATTAACCAAGCTGAAGTTAGAAATCTTGGTGACAAATTAACTAAAGAATTTCAATTTCCAGCAAAAGATAAAAGCACTAAAGTGCCAGCTTCTAAAGTTATTGAAATTGTTGAACAATATAGAAAAAATCAAACAGTTGACTTAATTTATCAAACATTATCTTCAACTAAATCATTAGCTGATGGTGGATTGAATGTAATTCAATACCAACCAGGACGTATTGACCAATCAAATCCTCAATTTGGTAATGTTGCATGAAGTTCATGAAATGATGCTGTATTTGGAAACAAATTATTATATTCTGAAATTGCAACAACAACTAAAACACTTGACGCATTTAAAAAAGTGATGTATGAAAAATTAACAGCAATTTACAAAGAAAAAATTGACACAATTAATAGTTCAACTGAATCGACAGCTGTTATTAGATTTGAATAATGGATCAAAATCCATACATTAAACCCAAATTAAATATAGACAAATTTAGTTTTTACTTTTTAGTTTCTTGTTTAGCAGCAATTACAGTCTTAATGATTTTTTGAGTCTTAATTCCTTTTGTTTATGGTTCTAAATTTATAGAGACAAGTCTTAGCGATGAAGAAAAAGCACAAATTGCTAAACAAGTGACAATAACTAAAATTGTTTCCTATATTGCAAACTCATTAGCATTAATTTGCTTTCTAATTTACATTGTTCTATTAAGGCATAAATTAAAAGCAGGCTATGGGTTTTTAATTATATGAATTTTAGTATTTGCTCTTTTAGGAGCTTTGCCTTGATTTAGAGGCACTAGAGTTTTATTAAAACAAGAAATTATTATAGGAGTATTTATTACAATCTTTTGTGTAATAATACTTTCTTATCTAATCTTTTTAACAGTCAAATTACATTTAGCTCGAAGAATGCACCATTATGAATGGTACACATTGAATAAAGGACATTTAATATGGAAAAATTAAAACTTTTTAACTGATATGGAGAAGAATTTGACACAATTCTTTCTGAAGAACAAGATACCTTAAAAGCCTATAAACATCATGTTAGAAATGTTGTTAATAGGCGTATCGATAAAATTAATTCACAAATGAAGATTAACAAAAATTTATTTTTACGAGCTAGAACAAAACTACAAGATAACTTAAAAAGAGAACTTTCAAGTTTATATGCGGCTTATTCAAATAAAATTAAAGCTATTAAAGATGCTATTAAAAAGATATCGTTTGCTGATAACGAAATCTCAATGATTAAGTATGAAATTAAAGCGTTAATAAAAGAAAAAAAGGCTCTTAAAAAATATGTACTAGAATTTCAAAAATCACTAAGACTAACAGCTGACATTGATGAAAAGAAGAATGAATTATTAGAAGAATTAAAGCAAAAAACAATTAAAGAAGAAAATAAAATTCTTTCTAAATATGCTTTATTCAATATAACTCTAAAATATCTTAAACATAATTCAGATCTTGATTTTGACATCAATAAAATTAAAAACTATTTGCATAAACAAGAACTAAAAATATTAAATACTTTAGAAGACCCAAAATCTTATTTCCAAAACTTTTATCAAAAATTGGAAAAACGTCGTTTAGAATTAATTGAAAAACGTAATTCACTAAACCACAAATATCAAAATAATAAATTTATTGAATTAAAGATTTATAAAGCAAACAAATACAACATTAAATTAGAAACAAATCAAAAAAATCTTGCTTTAGAATATGAATATAATCAAAAAGCAGAATTACAAAAACAAGAAGTAAAAGCATATAAAAAAGAAGCATATGCTAAAATCGAAGAACACAAAAATGAGATTAAACGTGTTGAAAAAGGCAATATTGAAAAAATTAAAAAAATAAAGCAAAATGGAAAATCAAAAATTAAGATTGTAAATCAAAATTTCAAGCAACAACTAAAGAAAATCGATGATTTAGTTGCTACTAGAAATTACCAACAATATTTAGAATTTTTAGCTAAAAATAACTTTATAGATTCTAATAAAGATGAATCTATAAAAATTACCAAAAAATCTGTTTTACAGTCATTTAAGAAAAATAAACAACTTGTCTATAATGACAAAAAAACATCTGCTTTAGCTAAAATATTTAAAAAATTATTGTTTGGTTTTTTTAACACAAAAAGCCTAAAAAAAGAATTTGAATGATTGCTTAAATCTGAACTTTATTTCAAAGAATCGGCAATTTATGAAAAATATTCTTATGAAGGAAATTATAAAAAAGAATTAGCTTTAGCCTTAAAAGAAAGAGCAATAAATGCTGAGCAAGTAAGACTAAAATTCTTATATGAAAAAGTTTTAGCTATTTATGAAACAAAACTAAATTCTTTAAATCTTAGCTCAAATGAAAATTCTAACATTTTAAAAGAACAAGTTAGAAACAAAGAACAATATCAAAGCGAAAAAGAATTAGTTTCTAACAAGAAAAAACAACTTTATAATCAATATCTTGAAACAGTTAAGCAAACAGCTTTAAGATATAAAAATAAAGAAATATCAAAACAAGCTTTTAAACATAGTAAAATGGAAGCAAAGATTGATTATAATGAAAAAAGATATGAATTAAAACTTCAAACTAACAGTCTTAAAAATAAAGAAATTTTATCAACTTGATTCTTTAGAAGACAAGCCGAAATGAAGGTTGTTTCAAAAATTTATGAAAGTAAAGTTAATGAAGCTGTTAAAACTGTACCAATTGAATGTACACGTAATATTAAATGATTAGCAGCAATAATTAGTTTTATTTTCCCTGGACTTTCAGAATTGATATTCTTCAAACAAAAAACTAAAGGGATTCTTTTACTTTTAGTAACCACATTATTGTATGCAATTTTTATTCCTTTTAGTTTCGGAGCTTATACTACTGGTATTGATGGTATGGAAGGGATTCTGAGTTTCATTGACTTAGGAGCTCGACACTTCAATTCTAGCATGGGCATATTTAGAGATGCTCGGCGTTACCTTTTTGGTGGTGTCATATCTGTTATTATCTTAACAATAGTATTAATTTACTTTACAGTTTGTTCAATTATTGCATTTAGAACAGCTAAATTAATGGAAGAAGGGTCACGTCCAAGTAAATGATCATATACAAAAAGATGATTAAATACAAGCGGCTTCCCTTGAATGATTTCAATTACAGGTTGAATCTTAATGTTATTTATTGTTCTAGCTCCTATTATTACTTCAGTTCTAATTTCATTTACTGACTATGGATACATGCATCAAGCCCCTACTCAAACCAGTTCATGAGTTGGCTTGAAACAATGAGGACTTTGATGAATTTATCGTAATAATGGAATTCTAACAGCTCTAGAAAGAATTATTGGTTGAACATTTATTTGAACAATCGCTTCAACTCTTTGTCCTATTTCACTCGGTATTATTTTAGCGATATTAGCAAATAATAATCGTCTTAAAGGAAGAAAATTCTTTAGATTAATCTTTATTATTCCTTGAGCAATTCCAGCTTTCGTTATGTTGTACTTCTTAAGAAGTGCTTTTGTTAATGGAACAACAGGTTATATTAATATGATTCTATTAAAACTTCATTTTGTTAATAGACCTATTGAATGACTTAACAACATAACCTCAGCTCGAGCTATCTTAATTGTTGTTCAAACTTGAATAGCTTATGCCTTTATCTTCATGTTAGTTACTGGTAACTTACAAGCAATTCCAAAAGATATTTATGAAGCTGCTTCTATTGATGGAGCCAAAAATTATCATAAATTCTTTAAGCTAACACTACCTTCTTTATTATTAGCAATTGCCCCAATGTTAATTGGTCAATTTGTTGGAGCATTCAACAACTTCACAACTATTAGTATCTTTAGTGGCGGAGGCCCTGCGTTTGCTAAACCAACTGCTTATCAAGAAGGTGCAACTGATATTCTAATTTCATTTATCTATAAACTAGCCACTGGTGCAGTAAAAATTGAATCTGATCAAGCTTTTGCAGCAGCTTTGACAACTCTTGCAGCTCTATTAAGTATCGCTGTAGCAGCTAGAGGATTCATTAAATCTATGACAAGGAGGGACTAATAATGAATAGTGAAAACAAAATTTATGATTCAATTGTTGATAACATTTCAACTAAAAAAGTTATCAACAAAAAAGTTCGTATCAACTATAACTTATCAGATACTAAACCTCCAACACCAATGGAAATAGTTTGACTGTTCTTTAATTACTTAATCTTAATTTGTTGATCCTTGATTGTGCTTTTCCCTGCGGTTTCACTAATTGTGGCCTCACTAAATGTTAACAACCAAAGGGTTGTAGCCATAACACCTTTTAAATTTGGCTTTGACAACTTTACTTATTTATTTACAAGTGAACGAAGCTATTTTTTAAGATGATATGGTAATACATTATTGCTAGCATTCTTAACTATGGTTATCTCAACCATTTGTGTTGCTTTGAATGCTTATGCTTATTCAAGATTTAAATTCGCTGGTTCAAAACACTCATTAACTATTATTATGATGTTGCAAATGATTCCTGCCACTTCATCTCTTATTTGTCTTTACATTATTGTGCGGATGGGGAATGATTTAGGAATTAATTCAATATTAATGCTGGTTATTATTTATTCTGGTGGAGCTATATCTTCAAATACCTTTATGCTAAAAAGTTATTTAGATACAGTTTCAAGAGAATTAGATGACTCAGCTAGAGTTGATGGATGTTCTAACTGAGGATTATTCTTCAAAATACTTCTACCAGTTATTATGCCTGCTTTAATTATGACTGCTCTATGATCATTCTTAACTCCATTTACGGATGTTATCTTACCGAAATTTGTTTTAATAAGTAACGAAGAAAAAACTTTAGCTGTTGGATTAGATATTTTACTTAATGCTGAAGAAAAACATAAAAATGCTGGTGCTTATGCAGCTGGCTCAATACTAGCTTCTCTTCCTGCCTTTTGTCTATTTATGTACTTACAAAAATACATTGTTGGTGGCTTATCTGAAGGAGCTGTGAAAGGATAAAATATGTGATTTAAAAAGAAAAATAAAGACTTGAATAATACTCAAAATCAAAATGAAGATTTTGACGATTTATCCTTTGAAACAATTAATTTGGACAAAATGCTAGATGAAATCGGTGAGCTTAGAAATATTGAAAAAGGAGCTCATATTGAACTAAAAGGATTATCTAAAAAATATGAAGGTAATGAAAATTATACACTTGAAAATATTAATTTAGATATTCAACCAGGTAAATTTTGTATCTTTTTAGGACCTAGTGGTTGCGGTAAAACTACACTACTTAGAATGATTGCGGGATTAAATTCAATTACAAAAGGTGACTTATTATTCAATGGCAAAAGATATAATAACCTTTTACCTAGTGAAAGAAATATTGCAATGGTTTTTCAATCATATGCTTTATATCCTCACATGAACGTTTACAATAATATTGCTTTTGGTTTAAAAATAGCCAAAGAAAGAAAAGACGTTATTGACAAACGTGTTAAGGATGTTGCTAAAATTCTAAAAATAGAAGATTACTTATACAGAAAACCACGTGACTTATCTGGTGGTCAAAGACAACGTGTGGCAATAGGTCGTGCTATTGCTCGTAAACCTCAAGTGTTCTTGATGGATGAGCCTCTTTCTAACCTTGATGCAAAACTTCGTGAAAGTATGCGTCGTGAAATTGTTAATATCCACAGAATGCTTGGCGCAACCAGTATCTATGTAACTCATGACCAACTTGAAGCTATGACAATGGGTGATCAAATTGTTGTCTTCAATGATGGCTCAATTCAACAAAATGGTACTGGCCGTGACTTATACTTCAAACCTGCTAATGTCTTTGTAGCTAGATTTATTGGTTCTCCAACCATGAATGTTTTCAAAGCAGCATGCGAAAACGGCAAAATTGTTAGTGCTCAAAAAGACATTAAAATTAAAGCCCCAAAAGAATATTTGGAACAATTAAAAGACAAAAAATTAAAAATTGGTTTTAGAAGTGAAGACATCAAAATTCATGCTTCTGAAGTATCAAATTCAATTCATGCAACTATTAAAAATATTGAATTAATTGGTAAAGAACAACTTGTAACTGTTAAATTGGATAATGACGATATCGAACTTACAATTACAGCAAGCAATTCAGATACTTACGAGCTTTATTCAAAAGTTTACATTGAATTTTATGAACCTAGAATCCATATCTTCGATGCGGAAACAACAAAACGGATTAATTAATGTTCAAAGTTAACCAAAAATTAAAAAAATCTAAAACAAATTATTTAGCTCGTAAATCTTTATTAGTATTATCAATTATTATTACAATAGTTGCAATAGCAATATTGTTTGCTTTTCTCTTTTTATTCTTAAAAAGAATAGATGAAGAATTAAATTGACTTCGAGATGTAGATCCTGCTGCTATCAAGTCAACTAAAGAAAAGATTTACAATAGTTCTTTTGCAAACTCTCCTTCTTATGGTCTTAAAAATTTCCTTCCTGCATTAATAATGATTAATATAAATATTCTCTTCATATCTTTAATCATTAATTGTATTGCAGTAATTCGACTTTTCTCAAATAAAAGTAATGCAGACAAATACTTTATTTATCTTATATTTCTCCAATTAACCTCTTTTTGTTTATTCTTTTTTGCAATCTCACTAAGTCCTAATAAACTTAACAAAGTTATTGACTTTAAAGAATTAAGCGGTTCAGAATATGCTATATATCAATTTTTAGATAAAATGAACATTACTTATGCATGAATTGGAATGTTCGTTATACTAACAAACTTTATTTTGTTAATTGTTGCTAAAACAAAATATGGATATGTTAAAAATGACCAAATTATTGCTAAAAGCAAAATTGATACTAAGGACTTAGAAAAACAATTAATATAATGATTAAAAAGGTGCTTCGGCATCTTTTTTGATACATCAAGATTTTTATTTAAAAAATATTTTAATATTTAAAAAAGTTAAAATTATTATTATGAAAACAAACAAATTAAAAGAAAAATTTATGAACTTTATTAAAAAAATGAAACTTAAAAAATTCATTAAAAAACATCCAAACCAAAATTATGTATCTTGAGATGATGCAAAATATTTAATAAAAAATCCAAATTTAACTTACTTAAATTTAGATCAAAAAATTGAAACTTGCAGTATTAATAAATCAAAATTAAGCAGCAATGTTATTTATCAAATTTTGGTTTACAATTTTGCGGATGGTAATAATGATGGCATTGGTGATTTTTACGGATTAATCAATAAAATAGATTATTTGGTAAATTTAGGTATTGACCAAATATGACTTAGTCCAATTCATCCTTCATCAAGTTATCATGGATATTCAGTTATTGATTACTGTGATGTAGCACCTCAATTAGGCGGCATGGAAGCATTTAAAAAATTCCTAAAATTAGCTCATTCAAAAAGTATAAGAATCTATTTAGATTTAGTTTTTAATCACACTTCTTATGAACATCCTTGATTTCAAGCAGCTTTAAAAGGTGACAAAAAATATGAAAATTATTATAACTTCAAACCACTTAAAAATGATTTAGATGCAAGAGTTGATAATGAAAAATTAAGAAAAAGATATAAAAACATTGATCAAAATTTTAAAGCTACAAATAAAAAATTTATTGGTCGCTTTTGAGGCGGTATGCCTGATTTAAACTTAAATAATTCAGATGTAATTAATGAACTTTGTGCTATTCAAAAATTTTGAACTAAATTAGGTGTTGATGGTTTTAGATATGATGCCTTTAGTGAATACTTTTCTTCTGAAAGCGAAACTAAAACCAATTTTAATGAAGCAAAAATATTTCATCTTTTAAGACAAGCAAGCAAGGAAATCACTCAAAAGCAAAATCGTGAAGAAGTGTTTATGATGGGTGAGTGATTAAGTGAAGCATTAAAAGCTTTTGAATATTTTACCTATAATAATCAAAAAGCACTAGACTCTACTTATGATGGATGAGAACATTTTAGAGATAATGATGATGTGCGTTTAGATTTTTCTTATTTACAAAGCCTTGTTGCTAAATACCAAAATACAAAATTTCAAGCACCCTGAATTCCTTTTTTAGATAATCATGATACTTTTAGATGATTAGACAATTATCGACGCCAAGTTAAAAACATTAGAAACTATCCTAAAATCACAGAAGATGAAAAAGACAGTATTAGAGCTGCTTTGCTTTATCTTTTAGCTTTGCCTGCTAAACCAATAATTTATTATGGTGATGAATTAGCATATGCAGGAACTAGAAGCTTTGATGATCCTGGTTTAAGAGAACCAATGAAGTGAAAAAACCATCAAGAAATATCAGCTATTTACGAAAAGAAATTAGATGCTTGTCAATCAAACTTATTTTTAAATGTATCTAATTCGCTTGATTATGTTGAAAATGAAATAGCACCAGGAAATAGTATCTATAATATGATTGCTTTAATTAATAAGCTAAGAAAAGATTATTCTTTTTTAAGTTTAACTAATATAGAAACTTTAGTTGATCCAAGATTAGTAGTAGACAGTAAAGATTATTCAAATGTTATTGTCCGTAAAGATCTTAATGATGATAAGAATTATTTAATGTTTGTTATTTACAATCATAAATGTCAAAATAATGTTCTTCAAAAGATTAGCAGGAATTATCACTTTGAAGCATTATATGAATATAAATGCAAAAATATGCCATGAGGAATAATAATGCAAAAATATGCTTGTGGTATTTATAAGTTAACAAAAAAATAGCTTTATTTTTTTAAAATTTAAAGGTGTGTATAATATTTATATTATGGATTTACAAGAAAAGAAGAAAACACAAGTGATTATTGATTATTTAATTGATTTGATTAAAACTCAAAAAGTACCAACAAACAAAATCTTGCCAAGTGAGCATTCTTTAATGATGCGTTTTGATTGTTCAAGAAGTATTGTTGTTAAAGCATATCAAAAATTAGAAGCATTAGGAGCTATCTATTCAATTTCAAAAAGAGGACATTTTGTTGCTGAAAACTTTCACAACTTAATTAAACCAATTAGTTATCTTTTAGGAGCAACAGCTCAAGAAGGAAAAGAAATAAAAAGCAAGGAATTACCTCAATGAATGGTAGATAAAAGAATTCTCTTTGTTCAAGGTTTTAGAACTTTTGAAAAAACTTATTATAAAGATAATGAGGTTTTAGCAACTTCTGAAATTTATGTAAGCTGTAAAAATATTGAAGTTGATGAGGAAATTAATTTTAATAAATCTTTAACCGACTTATTAATTGAGCGCGATGGTTTAAATAATATGGTTTATTCATTATCTTATGAAAATGTTAAAAAATTTGGATATGAAAGCTTGGTAGTTGTTTCATTTTTTGGCTATGATGAAGATAGCATTTCTGTAGCTGGAAAGTATTATATTAATCCTAAATACTTTAGATTTTTCCATCAAGAATTTTCATTAAAATCATAATTATATTTGTAAAATATTAAATAAAGTACTTGTAAAAAAAGTGCTTTTTATTTATGCTTTTTTATATTGACTTTTACACTTGATACATCAAGATTATTTTGCATTCTGAAACATTATTTTAAAATAATTTTAAAATTTAATTATTATGAATATAAAAGGACAAACTAAAGAATTTTTTAAGGACTTTGATGCTAAATATGCTTATAAAAAAGCTGATTTAGGAACAAAATTCCATAAAAATCATATTGAAATAAAATTTTGACAGCCTTTAGCTTTAGATGTAAAACTATTAATTTTTCAAAATTATTCAGATATTAATGAAACAATTAGTTTTTCTATGGAAAAAGAAGAAACTGTTTGAGTTGTAAAAATTGAAAAAAAATATGAAGGCAAATTTTATCAATTTTTAATCACTCATCCAGATAATTCTAAAACTGTTGCACTAGATCCTTATGCTTATTCTTTAGCTCCTTTTGATTGAGAAGCAAAAGAAGATAAAATTGCAAAAGGCGCAATAGTTAATCTAGATAATAAATCAAAATGTGGCATAATAAAATACCTTCTTAAAACCGAATTTAATTGTCAAGTAGACCCTATCATTTATGAGCTTCACATACGTGATTTTACTAGTTTAAAGAAAGCAAAAGAAAAAGAAAAATTAGGTACTTTTGATGCAACATTAAAACATGATATTTTTAAATATTTAAAAAATTTAAATATAACTCATGTGCAGCTTTTGCCAATTCATTCAACTTATTCATTAAATGAAAACAATATAAAAATGCTTAAAAAAGGAGAAGGCAAAGGTTGAGCTACTAATTACAATTGGGGATATGATCCTTTAAATTACTTTAGTATCAATGGTTCTTATTCAACTAATCCAAGTGATCCTTATAATAGAATTAAAGAATTTAAAAGATTTGTAGATAAAGCACACAAAAGTAAAATCGGAGTTATTTTAGATGTAGTTTATAACCATATGATGATAAATTCAATTTATGATAATATTCTGCCTGGTTACTATTATCGAGATAATGCTAAAGTAAAACCTGTTATTTATCCGCCTTTAGCAAGTCAAAGATATATGGTTAGAAAACTAATTTATGAATCACTAAAACATTTTGTTGAATATTATGATGTTGATGGTTTCCGTTTTGATTTATCAAGTTTTATTGATAAAGAAACACTTGATTATTGTTTTAAAAACTTAAGAAAAATAAAACCTAATTTAGTAATCCATGGTGAAGCTTGACAATTTAGTGATTTAGATTTCAAAGATTCTTATGTTAAAGGAATTAGTGATAATAATCATTCATTTGGTTACTTTAATGATTCACTTAGGTCAATAATTACTTGAGATGAATTTGGGTCTGGACCAGGATTGATTACTAAAGTAAATAATGAAAAGGTTGCCAAATATCGTTCATGTGTAATAGGCAATATTAATAATTACAAATGACCTAGTTATGATTTTAAGTATTCAAAAAACTCAAATGATTTATTTACTAAACATGTTGGAAATAACTTAGCTTATGTTGCTTGTCATGATGGTGGAACATTATGAGATCGTATTATTACAGAATCTTTAAATAAAGATTTAAAAATAAAAGATTTATTAGACCAATATCGCCAAGCTTTGATTTTGCAAATTACAACACAAGGACGTCAATTCTTTTTAGCAGGTACTGAATTAGCTCAAAGTAAACCTGCTGATAAAAGTGGTCAAGATTTTCATAAGTCATTTTATTCATATGCCAAAGATTATTTTGAATTAAATTCAGATGAAAATAAATACCATTTTAATTCTTATAAAACGACAGATTATACTAACGGACTAAAATGAAATAATTTGGAAAATCCTTGAATTAAAAAAGAGCTTTATCGTTGATTTATTAGACTCTTGAAATTTAGACAAAGTACTAAATATTTCAGACTAAATTCAAGTGAAGAAATCAACAAATACTTGAAATTTAATTGAGACATTAAAGATCAAAATGTTGTCGATTATTCAATTAAATTTAATGAAAAAGAAGAAGTAAGAGTCATTCACAATTTTAACCAATCTAACTATAAAACAATTGATTTAAAAAAATACAAAGTTTTATTTTGCTCAAAAATAGGCATCTTTAATACGAAAGAAATATTGGGGCATTGTTCATATATATTAATTAAAAAATAGGAGAGATATGAAAACAATAAAATTAGAAGATAAAATTATTTACCAAATATTTCCTCGTTCATTTTATGACTCAAATAATGATGGCGATGGAGACTTATTAGGTATAGCAAAAAAACTAGATTATTTACAAGACTTAGGTATAAATGCGATATGACTTTGTCCAATTTATGACACTAATTTTGTGGATGCTGGTTATGATGTTTTAGATTACAAAAGTGTTTGAAAACAATTTGGAACATTAGAAGATTTCAAACTTTTGACTACTGAAGCTAGAAAAAGAAATATTGATATTATCATGGATATTGTTTTAAATCATGTTTCAAATGAACACGAATGATTTAAAAAAGCTTGTGAATCAGAAGATAATATTGAACACAATTATTTCATTTGAAGAAAAGAATTAAATAAAGAAGAAAAAGAAGCAAAGAGTATTTTTGGTGGTTCAGCTTGAGAATATGTTCCAAGTGTTAAAAAATACTATTTTCACCTTTTTGCTAAAGAACAAGTGGATTTAAACTGAAATCATCAAGATACAGTTAAAGCTATGTCAGATGTTATTGATTTTTGATATGGCTTAGGTGTTAGAGGTTTTAGACTTGACGCTATTAAACACGTTTCAAAAAACTTTGAAGAAACTTTAACTAATTCTTGTTTTGCATGATGTAAAGGTGCAGACAACATGCTTCTTAAGTTTAATAAGTTAGCTTTTAGTGATAAAAAAGATGCTTATACATTAGGTGAAGCTAGTGGAATTAATTTAGAAGAATTATTAAAATATGGAACAGGATCTAAAAAAGTAGCTGATAACTATTACAACTTTTCTTGATGATGAATTGGTTGAGGAAAAGAAACAGGTAGAAATGGTTATGACTCAAATTGAGATTACAAAGAGTTTGTTTATCAACAACAACCATTTCAACATTCAACAAAAGTTTTACCAAGTATGACAACCAATTTTTTATCAAATCATGATACTTCAAGAAGTATTTCTAGATGAGGAGATGAAAACATATTTCATAAAGAAAGTGCTAAAAGTCATGCTTTAATGCTTTTTGGGCTAAAAGGTATTCCTTGTATTTATTATGGAGAAGAAATTGGTTTATTAAATAATCAATTTAACTCAAGAGAAGAATTTAAAGATTGTGACATATTTAATGCCTTTAGTGAGTTAGTAGATAAAAAGAAAATTTACAGTGAATACGAATTTATTAAATATTGCAATATCAACAGTCGTGACTCAGGCCGCACTTTGATGCAATGAGATAATTATGCAGTAAACAATGGTTTTAATGAAGGCCAAAAAACTTGAATTAAAACAAATCAAAGAGCACAATGAATTAGTGTTCAAAATAATTTAGAAGACAAAAATAGTATTCTTAATTTTTACAAAAAAATTATAGCCCTAAGATCTAAAAAATATCATGACATTTTAGTATTAGGAAAAAGTCAAATAGACCTACAAAACAGTGGAATAATACAGATTACAAGAACATTTAATAAGCAAAAAATAGTTATTTTAATTAATATGACAAAACATCAAAAAGTAGTTGAAAATGTTCAAGGAAAACAAATATTATCAACATATATTGATAACAAAAAAGTTACTGATAAATTAAGACCTTTTGAGTCGATTATGTTAGAAATTAAATAAGGAGTAATTATGGAATATATTGAATATGACCCTGATAATAATCAGATTTCACAGATTAAATTTGACCGTAATATAACAGCAAAAAGTGAAAGTATTTTTTCACTAGGTAATGGTTATTTAGGTATTAGAAGTGTTGATGAAGAAGTTCAAGAATATAACAAAGAAGACTTTTTTGTTAATGGTATTTTTAATAGAACATCTAAAGGAGAAGTTCCTGAATTAGCTAATTTAGCTGATTTAATTCAAACTCCTATTTCTTTTAATAATCAAATTTTTGAAGTTAATGAAAAGGATCAATATACTAAAACTTTAGATATTAAAAATGGAATTTTAAGTCGTAAAGTCATTGCCAAAAGAGACTTTGCTACAATTGAATTAAATTTTGAACGTTTTGTTTCTCAAGAAATAAGAAACATTTATGCTCAAAAAATTACAATTAAAATTTTAGATTCTAAAGATGAAATTGTTAAGGTTAAATTATTACCAGGAATTAATGGACAAGTAACAAACAGTGGTACTCAACACTTTGAAGAAGGTCTTAAAAACCGTGTGACAACCGAAAGTTTGAAGATGCAACAAATAACAACTAATTCAAATCGTTTTGTTGTGCACCACATGTTTACAAGACTTTTAAAAAATAATAAGTTAATTTTAGGCAGTAATGACAAATATCAAATTCAAACTGATCGCCGCAAAGTTTACTTTAAAATCGAAAATGAATTAAAAGCAAACGAAGAATTAGTTTTAGAAAAATTAATGTCAGTTCATACATCAATTGATGATGAAGAAAAAATATTAACTAATAGTGAAGTTTTGGCTAAATCAGATTTAACTTTTAACTACTTATTAAAAAATACATATGCTTCATTAAAAGAAAATTCTACAGCTGCAATGCAAAAAGTTTGAAATCAATTTTATGTCAAAATCGAAGGTAATGAACAAAGTAAATATGATGCTTTAGCATTAAACTTTTCAATTTTTCACTTAAATAATTTTGTGCCTAAAAATTCAACTAACTTAAATGTAGGAGCCAAAGGACTTTCAGGTGAAGGTTACCAAGGGCACACATATTGAGATACTGAATTCTTTATTAATCCTAATTATCTTTTTACTAGACCAAGTGTTGTTAAAAGATTACTAACATATCGTTATAAAGGGATAAAAGGAGCTAGAAATAAAGCTTTCGAAACAAAACGAAGAAATGAAGAAAGTCATTTATTAGGTGCTCAATATCCTTGAGAAATGGCTTGACCTACTGATGGTGAAGTTTGTCCTTATTGAGGCCAAACTGATGTTGTAACAGGTGAACAAGTACCGATTGCAAGTAGAAGACAAGAGATCCATGTTTCAGCTGATATAGCCTATGCAGTTTATCAATATTATCATTTTACAAATGATGAAGAATTCATGAAAAAAATAGGTTATGAAATGATAATTGATACAGCTTACTTTTACACAAACCGTGCAGAAATACAACCAGATGGTAGTTATGAAATTAAAGATGTAATGGGTCCAAATGAATATAAAGGAAACATTAATAATAATGCATTTATCAACCAAATGGCCTTATTTAATATGAAATTGGCAATTTCAATATATCGCAAATTGCAAGCACAAACACCAGGCTTACTTAACTGTATTTTAAAAAGAATACCTTATAAAATTAATTTTTCAAAAATGACTAAAGTCATTAAAGGTCTTAAAATTCAAGCTCCTAATAAAGATAAAATTATTGCAGAAAATGATACATTCTTATCCTTACCTTTAAAAAATGTTAGACCATTTCAAATGCTTGGAGATGCTGGTAAAAAATTATTCAATACTTCTGAAGGACATAGATTATTAGGCTCTCAATTAGTAAAACAAGCCGATGTCATTCTCTTAACTTATTTATTCCCTGAGTTATATAATAAAGAAATTAGAGAAAAAAACTTTGATTACTATGAAGCAATAACCACACATGATTCATCACTTTCGGCAGCAACTTATTGTATTGAAGCTATTAGATTAAATAAAATTGAAAAAGCTTATGAATTATTTAAATATGGTATTAATATTGACTTTGGTCCATGAATGCACACTTCAAATGCAGGTATTCATGCAGGATCTTTAGCAGCAATCTGACAAATGATTGTCTTTGGTTTTGGTGGTTTAGGATGATTTAATAAAAAGCTCCATATAGCTCCAAAATTGCCAAATAATTGAAATAGTTTAGTTTATAAAGCAATTTACAAAAATGAGCCATTTTTAGTAGAAATCAACAAGGACAAATTTACCATTAATACTATAAATAAAGGTTCTAAGTTAAAAATATGTGTTAATGGTATGGACTGTGAAATTACAAATGAAAAGCAAGTTTTCGAGGTGAAAAATGATTAAAGGAATAATTTTTGATTTAGACGGAGTAATTACCGATACAGCTAAATTACATTACAAAGCTTGAAAAGAAATAGTCAATGAATTAGGTATTGATTATAGCAAAGAAGAAAATGAAAAATTAAGAGGCTTGCCTCGTAGAGATACTTTACTTGCAATATTTGAATTAAAGAAATTTAAGCATAATTTTGATGATCAAAAAATCAATGAATTATGTACTAAAAAGAATGAATTATATTTAAGTTATTTAAAAAAATATATTAATAAAGATAGCCTTTTAGAAGGCATCGAACAATTTTTAAAAGACTTAAAAAAAGATAAGATTAAAATTGCAATAGCTTCTTCAAGTCTCAATGCTCCTTTGATTTTAGAAAAACTCGGAGTTATAAATTATTTTGATGTTATTGTTAATCCTGTTGAAGTTAAAAAAGGAAAACCTGCACCAGATATTTTTCTTTTAGCTCAAGAACAACTTAAATTAAAAAAAGAAGAATGTGTTGGAATTGAAGATGCAGTTGTTGGAGTTGAAGCTTTAAATAAGGCTAACATTAAATCCATTGCAATAACAAACGGTAATAATAATTTATTCCAAAAAGCAACTTTATTAGTTCAAGACACTTCTAAATTAATTTGAGACTTAATCAAACCTATTTTGTTTTAATAATAATTAATGTTAAAAAATGAATCCTTTCAAGTATTTAATAAAGGATTCTTTATTTATTCTTTTTTTCATCAAGCAAATATTGATTTAACTTTTTATACATTGTTTTTAAAACTCTTTTTTGACTGTTGTGAACTAATTTATTCATAGCTCTTGAACATGAATAATATTTCATTTCTAAGATTTCGCTTTCTTGTCTTTGAGGATCTTTTTTATCAGTTTGCATTGCTAAAAAGTAAACAACTTCTTTAGGTATTCCATTAGGTAAAACATATTTTTCTTTCATTCTAGTTTCCTTGAAAATTTGAAAATTTTCTAAGTTAACTTCTTCTTTAGCTTCTCTTAGTGCAGTTTCAATTTCGCTTTCTTTGTTTTCAACATGTCCTTTAACAAAGCTTCACATATTATTTATTTGCTTAGCAATCAAAACTTTTCAACCTTTTGTAAATTGTCTAAAAATTACTAATCCACATGATTTTTCACTCATATTTAGTCCTCATTTCTTTTGAAATATTTAATAATTATAGTTTAATATAAATTCTAATATTTTAAATATATTTTATATATATTAATAATTAAAAAGTTTTATAATAGAAAAAGTATTTATTATATATTGCAAGGAGGAATAATGTTTAAGTTAATTAAAATGCTACCAATTAAGATTAAATTAGCATTTCTTTTTGGTTCATTGCTTGTTTTTATTAATATTATTTTTACTTTGCTTTTGCCTAATATTATTTCTCAGTTTATTAGATTATTATTCGTTGATGATTATTCAAAAGTTGAGACATTATCCTTCTTTAATGGTCGTTGAGAAGTTAGAGGAACATGTAAAGATTTAATTACATATTTAAGTATTGCTGTTGTTTGTCAAACAATTTTAGCAGCCACTTTAACTTTTACTTCAACACTTATGATTGTGTGACCAGCTGAACAAAGTAGCCGCTTTTTTAGAAATGCTTTGTTTAATAAAATTCAAAAATTATCACTTAAAAATATTGCTGATTTAAAACCAGAAAGTATTATTACTAGAGTTTCAAATGACGTTGCAATCTTTTGAGAATTCCTTGTTAATGGTTCAAGTATATTAATTAGAGGTTTCTTTTTAGTAATTGGTGGTGGAGTTTTAGCAATTTTAAACGATCCAAAAATGTCACTTAGTGTTTTAGCTGTTGTACCTGTAATTTTTGTACTAGTACTTGTTATTGGTTTAACTACTAATCCACTTTTAAAGAAAACACAAAAAGTTGTTGAAGAAATTACTAAAGCAACTGATGAAAATATTTTAGGAGCAAGAGTTATTAAAACTTTTAACTTAGAAGAAACAAGAAAAAAACGTTTTAGTGAATACAACCACAGATGATATAAAGTGCAATTCAAAACAAATATGATTTTTGCTTTTGCTGTACCGATTTTTTATGCTTCAATTAACTTATTAATTATTGGAATCTATGCTTTTGCAGGTCATAGAATGTATACTGAAGTTGCAACTTTAGATTCACTTGTTAAAGTTAATATTTTTATAGAATACTTATTTTCAATTAGCTTTGGTCTCTTAATGACCATTCAATTCTTAACATCAATGTTTAGAGCTCGTGTTTCAGCAGGTAGAATTAATGAAATTTTAGAAACCAAAATAGATCCTTTATTTATTAAAGATGGTAAACAATTAACAAATAATTTTGATCTAGAAGTTCAAAATCTTTCATTTCGTTACTATGAAACCAGCCCTTCATATTCACTAATGAATATAAATGTTAAATTACCTTATAAACAAACTTTAGGTATTATTGGACCAACAGGTAGTGGTAAAAGTACATTTATTAACTTACTTTTAAATAATTATGTTTATGATGAAGGTTCAATTAAAATTGGAGGCCAAGAAGTTAAAGAAATTAATACCAAAAACCTTCATGAAACTGTTGGCATAGTTTACCAAGAAGCTTTACTTTACACTGGAACAATTAGATCAAACTTACTTTGAGCTAAACCTGATGCAACTGATGAAGAAATGCGTGAAGCACTTAAAAATGCTTGTGCTGATGATTTTGTTAATAAATTTGAAGATGGTTTAGATCACAAAGTTGTTCAAGGAGCTAGAAACCTTAGCGGTGGTCAAAAACAAAGAATTTCAATAGCTCGTAGTTTATTAAGAAAACCTAAAATCTTAATTTTAGATGATTCAACAAGTGCACTAGACAATATTACAACTAGAAAAGTTATTAATAATATTAAAAATAATTATGACTGTTCAACAATATTAATTAGCCAAAAAATTGGAGCTATTAAAAATGCTGACAATATTATGGTTTTAACTAATGGAGCAGTAATGGATCAAGGTAAACACGGTCACTTAATTAAGACCTGCGATTTTTACCAAAAGATCTATGAAACACAGCTAGAACAATAGAAAGGAGATAATCAATATGGCTAAAAATAAACAAAAAGAAAAAAAATTTTCAACTTGAAGACTGTTTAAATTAGTTTATGATTTCTTAGACAAAAAAGATAAAAAATTAGTCATTATTGGTGGCTTTATTTGCTTTTGAAATGCTGTTTTCTATGTTGGAGGAACTACTTTAACTGGTGTTATTATTAGTCTCTTTTTCAGCCAAAAAATGTTTGATGCTAGTGGTAAAGTTATTCCAGGAGCATTCGATGTTAAAGGCTTTATTATTTGAAACTCAATTTTAGCAATATTTTTTATTTGTTATGCAATAGTACGGTTTATTCAAAGTCGGATATTAATTGCCATAGCTTATAAAGCTGCTACAAAAATGAGAAAAGTAGCAATGGAAAAACTTATTGAAATGCCAGTTAGCTTTTATGATAAAGAAAAAAGTGGTGACTTAATTTCAGTATTAATCAATGATATAAATAACTTAGCAAACTCATTTGTTCAAATGTTCAATGAAACTTGAAATAACATTTTCAATGTCATTCTTTCAATATTAGCAATGGCTTTTGTCGGTTTTACTTTAACAGCAATAGTAATTCCTTTATCAGTTTTATTCTTCTCACTTGGCTACTTCATGATTTCAAAAGCTAGAAAATCATATGTTCTTGTACAACAAGACTTTGGTGATTTAAATGCTTATGTTGAAGAAATGCTAACTAATAGCAAAATCACTCAAACTTTTGATCGTCAAGAAACAGCAGAAAAGAATTTCAAAAAAATAACTCATGATATTTATTGACACTCATTCAAAGGCGATGTTTGTATTAAATTTTTTGATCCTTGATTTATTATTTCAACCAACCTTTTAGTTCTTTTAATCTCACTCTTTGCCATTATCTTTAATATTAAAAATGTCCCTACCTTAAGTATTTTTAGTTTTTTTAGTAAAGCTGATGCAGGTTTCATGATAGCTTATACATCACTGCTTTGAAACTATACAGGTACCTTACAAGTTTTCTTCAATGTTATTTTTTCAATTCAAATTGGACTTGCTTCAACAAAACGTGTTTTCCGTTTATTAGAACTAGAACTTCCAACCAAAATCAAAAATTCTATTGAATTAAAAGATATTGAAGGCCACATTGAATTTAGAAATGTTTGCTTCAGATATGATAAAAATAGTAGTAAATATCAACTTAAAAATGCAACTTTTGAAGCATTACCAGGTCAAATTATTGCCATAGTTGGTCCTACCGGTGCTGGTAAAACAACTATAATCAATTTACTTAGTAAATTCTATGAATATGAAGAAGGATCAATCAAAATTGATGGTGTTGAATTAACAAAAATTACTAAGAAAAACTTACGAGACTTAATGTCAGTTGTATTACAAGATTCATTTATGTTTAATGAAACCATTATGGACAACTTAAAAGTAGCTTCAGACAAAATCACAAACCAAGAAGTATATGAAATGGCTAGTTTAACTTCAGCTCATAACTTTATTCAAAAACTTGAAAAAGGTTATGACACTGTAATAGAAAATAGTGGTCAAAGTTTAAGTCAAGGTGAACGTCAATTGTTATCAATTACTCGGGCACTGTTGGGTAAAAAGAAAGTATTGATCTTAGATGAAGCCACAAGTAATGTTGATTCAAATACTGAACAAATTATTCAAAAAGCTTTACAAGAAGAATTAATGAAAGATCGTACTTCAATAGTTATAGCTCACCGTTTAAGTACTATTAAAAATGCGGACTTAATTTTAGTGGTTGATGATGGTCAAATTATTGAACAAGGAAATCATGCATCATTAATGGAAGCAAAAGGTTATTACTTTAATTTATATGAAAATCAATTCAAATAAACCAAAAAGCCTGTTTTATAGGCAAATACGGTTTATTTTTATTAATCATTTTTTTACTATTTAATTGACTTTTAATTAAAATTTTGATATACTAAAGGTGGGTAATAAAGTTGGTAATAAAATCGATAAAATAAAAGGAAAAAAAACATGACAAATAATGAATTAATTAAAGAATTAACTTCTTATGAATTTGAAAAGGAGTGATTTGAATTTAAAGTTAATAGAGCTGATGAAGATGAAATAGGCTCTTATATTTCTGCTATTTCAAATTCATGCGCTATAGAAGGCAGAGACTATGGATATTTAGTTTGAGGTATTGAAGATAAAACTCATAAAATTGTTGGTACACAATTTAATTATGATAGTCATACAAAGAGTAATGAGCCTTTAATTCATTATTTAGAAAGACAACTCAGTCCAAGAATTAATATTGAATTTAGCGAATTCAATTATCAAGGCAAAAGATTGGTTATTTTAAAAATAGTTGCAGCTCATAAAACTCCAACAGCTTGAAAAAATGAAAGATATATTCGAGTTGGATCAAGCAAAGAAAAATTAATGAAATTTCCTGAAAGAGAAAGAAAATTATTTTGAGTTTTAATTTTTGGCCATGAAACAATTCAAAACACTAAAGCCAATACTCAAGATTTAACATTTAATAAATTATTTGGATTTTATGGGTCAAGAGGAATTCAATTAAAAGAAGAAACATTTAGACAAAACCTTGAATTTTATACCGAAAAAGGTGAGTATAACTTACTTGCTCAGCTTTTGTCAGATAATTCTGGATTTCCAGTTAGAGTTTCTATTTTTGGAGGTTATGACAAAACAACCCCTTTATATACAGTAGATGAATTTGGATTTACTAATTTACTTTATACACTAGATGATTTGATTAGATTTGGAAATGTAGTAAATATTTATCAAGCTGATGAAAGAAACAGAGTTCTCACAAGAAAAGAAGTACCTTTATTTGATTCTAATGTTTACAAGGAAGCAATAATTAATGCCATCTTACATAACAAATGAACTTCAAAAGCTTCTCCAATGATTTCTATATTTAAAGATAGAATTGAAATTGATTCTATGGGAAATTTAGGACCTGAACAAACAATAGAAGGTTTTTACAAAGGAGAATCAAAACCAGTTAATGAAAAGTTAGCCGAAATTTTTCTTCAATTAAGAATTAGTGAAAAATCAGGACGTGGAGTACCTGCAATAGTAAAAGTTTATGGCAAAGAAGCTATTTATTTTGGTGATGGATTTATTAAAGTTACAATTCCTTTTAATAGAATTAATGCTGTAAAATTTGAAATTGAAGTTGAAGAGATAGATGAAGAAACAGCTAAAAAAATTCTTAATCAAATAAGAAAAAAGATATTATCGGAAATTATTAAAAATCCACATATTACTAAAGCTTTATTAGCAGAAAAATTAAATCTAAGCACAACAGCAATAGACAACAATATTAATTTTTTAAAAAAACATGGTTTTATTAAAAGAGTTGGAGCAAATAAAAATGGTTATTGGAAGGCATTAATAAAATAATAGTTTAAAATATATTTTTAATAAAGGAAGAAAATGAGTTATTTACAAAAGTTATTAGATAAGTATTGTCCAGATGGATATGAGTGGGTTACATTGGGCGAAATATCAAGCATTAGGAGAGGTGCCTCTCCTAGACCTATATCTTCTTTTTTGTCTAAAGAAGGTTATCCATGAATAAAAATTGGAGATATAGAAGAAGGAAAAATTTATTTAAAAAAGACTAAACAATTTATCAACGAAAAAGGTAGCAAAAAATCTGTTGTTGTTGATAAAGGAGATTTAATTTTATCTAATTCAATGTCTTTTGGAAAACCAGTGATTGCTGATATAAAAGGTTGTATTCATGATGGCTGGTTATTAATAGCAAATTTTGAAAAAAATGTAACTTCAAAATTTTTATATTATTGATTTTTATCTAATTATTCACAATCATTTTTTCTTCAACAATCCTCACCGGGGACAATATCAAACCTTAATTCAGAAATTTTGAAAAAACTAAAAATTCCTTTAATTCCTCTAAAAATTCAAGAAAAAATTGTCGAAATCTTGGAGAGATTTCGTATACTAGAAGCGGAGCTGAAAGCGGAGTTGGAAGCGAGAGGGAAGCAATTTGATTTCACTTTAACAAAAATTTTTAATTTCAAACAGTACAAATTAAAAAAATTATGAGAAATAACATTCTGAGATAAAAACTTCCAAGAAGTTGAAAAATTTAAACAAAGTAAAACATCTAATTTTAAATATTTATTTTATAAAGAAATAGAAAATTATAATGATCCTAAAGGCGATGTAAAAATTATTACCACAGGCAAAGAAGAAAATTTAAAAATTAATAGTAAAAATTATAAAAAAGATATATATTCAGGTGAAGTGTTGTTAATTCCCGGAGGTGGAGAGGCAAATATAAAATATCATAAAGGTAAATTTGTTACGGGAGATAATAGAATTGGACAAGTTCTAAATAAAAATGAAGTTGCAACAAAATTTTTATATTATTACTTTCTTTTAAATCTTGATTTAATTAGAAAAAATTTTAGAGGTGGTAGTATAAAGCATCCGTTTATGAAAAATATTTTGGAATTAAATATACCTATTCCTCCTTTAGAAACCCAAAACAAGATAGTTTCAATTCTTGACAAATTATCAGAATACTCTCAAGAAATTAATTTAGGTTTACCTGCCGAAATAGAATTAAGAAGTAAACAATTTAAGTATTACAGAGATCAATTATTAGATTTTAAATAAAATAAAACTCTCATTATGAGAGCTAATTATTAGTATCACTATTAAGTGATATTTTTTATTTTTAAACAACTATTCCTTTTTCAAGTGTTTCTTGTTTCCAAGCTAAATAAAGATCTCATGATTTGAACATTTTCTTGAAATATATCTTTTCAAAAACACTTGGAAATATTGAAATAAGTAAATAAATTATTAATGTTACTACACATAAAATCCTGCCTTTAAGCAGTTGATTAAAGAATGTATTTTCATTTCTAATTATGTAAGTATTATCTTTTGCAAATTTTTCCAATTCGACTGTTTTAAAGTATTCCCTGTCAAAACCTATCAATAAAAATAAATCAATAAAAGGAATGATTGTTGTGATTATTACAGATAAATAAGTAACTGTAACAATAAAGTAAGCCGATACTAAAAAGTATTTTTTCTTTTGTGCTTTTACAAAATTATGTTTTCTATTTTTAATGCCACCAAGTATTGCTGTAGCAATTGAAGTATAAACAATTAAAGATGTTCAGTTAGCCACTAAATCAGTAAAGTTATATAACTTATTTAATGCATCTGATTTAATAGTTTTATCACTATTTAAGCTATTAAAGATGTTGTAATTTTCATTTGAAAAATAACATAATGCTCCAAAAACTGAAAACAAAATAATTAAAGGAATACAAAGAAATAAACTATAAATTACACCAATTTTAGGTCTCTCTTTATTTAATTTAAATCTAAGTTTATATCAAAAAGGTAATTCACCTAAAGCCAATAAATCTTCAATATAGCGAGGCAATCACATTGCTAAATTGTTAATGATTCCTAAGATTCCTATAGCTATACAAATGTTTAAAATACCAAAGATAATTCTGCCAGCTTTTGAACCTCATCAGTTACTTAAATAATCCTTCATTTTAATAAATGAACCACCATTAATACTCATTGAAATGGCAATTAAAAGATAAATTATTGTGGTAATCAATAAACCAAATAATAATGCTAAAGGAGTCTTTTGAGGTTCTTTCATTTCGCTTTGGATACCAGCTGAAATATAAAAACCATCATAAACAAAGAAGATAGCTGATACTGATAAAAATACTCCAAAGCCCGCACCTAAAGATTTATAAGAAGCAATTGAACTTCCCAATCTAACATCAAAGTGTTGATCTTGTAAATTCCAATGAGTTTGATTTACTTCACCTTTTGAACTAAAAGCCAAAACAAAACCAATAATGATAATAAAGAATAAAGGCAAAAATTTAACAGCTAACATAATTTTATTTTGAATATCACCTGCTTTAGTATAAAGAGCTGGTACTATTGAAAAATAAATTACAATCAATAAACTAATTCCTGTTCAAATCATTCAATCATATTTAGTGCCAATCACAAACGCTTCTTGATTTAATATTGCTCCTACTCCTTGTTGTAAGGACATTAAAGCATAAAGAGGCATTAAAAAATAACTAAGTGGCAAATATAAGTAAGTCATAAAGTTTTTTGACATATTAAATACATGCCGATTATTAAAAGTATGATTTCATCCTATTAAAGATAAATTATGACTTTTAGCACTAGTAATTTCAACTAAAGCTAAAGCCATAGCAATAATTGCTAAAGCACCAAAAATTCAACAAAAGATAGCTAAAATTAAACTCTGATGTGAATTGTTAAGTATGCTTTCGCTACGAAAATAAATACCAGCACCATTGCTGCCACTAATTACTATTAGCATAGCAGTAAAGAAGCTGATTTTCTTTCTTTTATTAACTTTTTGATTTAAATTATCTTTTGCCTTTTTCATAGTTATTTTATATTTTATCAAAAGTACATAAATTGTAAAAATAAGATACTAAAAGCTAGTAAAAAAGCAAATATTAACTTTATTAAATCTAAAAACATAACATTTATTTAACTTTTATATATAATATTTAATATTAAATTGAGTATTTATTTTAGGAGGCATAAAATGTTTAACCGAATTAAAGGAACAAGAGACTTTGGTCCACAAGAAAATAATGTGATTGAATTAATTAGAAGTGCATTTGTTAATTATGCAAGAAATTATAATTTCCATTTAATTGAAACTCCAATTATTGAATCAGCCACTCTTTATCGTCGTTCAGTTGCAAGTAGCGATATAGTTAAAAAAGAAATGTACGAATTTAAAGACAAAGGTGATCGTGATATTGCACTAAGACCAGAAGGAACAGCAGGTTTTGTTAGAGCTTTAGTTGAAAACAAATGATATGCAACACTTAAAAATACAAAGTTTGCTTATTATGGTCCAATGTTTCGTTACGAACAACCACAAAAAGGACGTTATAGACAATTTAATCAAGCAGGGATGGAAATAGTTGATACAGTTATTAATCCATATAATGATGCTGAATTAATTATTGCAGCAGCTTCACTATTACAATGTCTTGATGTTAAATGTGTTTTAAAAATTAATTCAATTGGTGATGAAGAAACCAGAACTAGATATCAAGAAGAATTAAAAAAATATTTTGCTAAATATAAAGATCAATTAAATCCAATTAGTCTTGAAAGACTTGAAAATAATGTTTTAAGAATTCTTGATGATAAAGAAGAAAGGCAAAAAGATTTTGTTAAAAAAGCTCCTAAAATTAATAAATACTTAAGCAAAAACAGCACTGAATTTTTTAATAAATTAACTTCAATTTTAGACTTCAACAACATCAAATATCAAGTTGATTATTCTCTAGTTAGAGGACTTGATTATTATGATGAAGTTGTTTATGAATTTGTTTC
Source organism: Mycoplasmopsis fermentans PG18 (assembly GCF_000209735.1). Lineage (NCBI taxonomy): Bacteria > Bacillati > Mycoplasmatota > Mycoplasmoidales > Metamycoplasmataceae > Mycoplasmopsis > Mycoplasmopsis fermentans. The sequence continues at coordinate 942,623 of NC_021002.1, read as the reverse complement.
AACTTCAAAAGAATCAGGAAGTCAAAGTACAATAATTGGCGGTGGAAGATATTCGAACTTAATCAAAGAATTAGGTGGACCTCAATTATATGCTTGCGGTTTTGGTTTTGGAGTAGATCGAGCAGCTGACATTATTAATGATGAAAACAAAGACAATAATGATGCTGAAAAAATAAACATTTTAGTAGCCACAACCAGTGAAAAAAATCTAGACATTTTATTTTCATTAACTAATGAGCTAAGAAATTATGGAAGCAAAATTGAATTTATTAAAGAAGTAGTTAAAAGCAAAAAAATCTTTGATAAGGCTCAAAAATTACAAGCTGATGTTGTGATTTTTGATGACAACATTCAAGGTCGTGAAACCTTTGTTGCTAAAAGTTTAAGCGATAATGATCGTATTATGTTCCAATACAATGAAGATGGTTATGCAGACTTATTAGACTTTTTAGCAGAACATAATTTACTAAGCGATTTAATAGCTGAAGAAGATGAAGACGAGGAATAAAAAATGAAAAGTAAATATATAAAGAACAATGAATTAAGTGCTAAAGACAAAGGTAAAAAAGTAACTTTACATGGTTGAGTAGCTAATAAAAGGCGTTTTGGAGAAATGACTTTTATTGACTTAAGAGACCGCTATGGAATTACCCAATGTGTCTTTAAAACAGACTTAAACGTCACAAAAGAAAGTTCAATGGAAGTAATAGGGAAGGTTGTTTTAAGAAAACAAAAGAACCCTAATCTAGCTACTGGTGATATTGAAGTAGTAGTTGATAAATACACAATTTTTTCTGAAGCAAATGAAGAATTACCTTTTGCAATTAGAGATGATATTGATGTTAAAGAAGAAACCAGAATGAAATATCGTTTCTTAGATTTGCGTCGTCCAGTAATGCAACAAAACATTATCACTAAAGATAAAATTATGTTTGCTGTTAGAGAATTCATGCACCAAAATGATTTTATTGATATTGAAACTCCAATGCTTGCTAAAAGTACACCTGAAGGTGCTAGAGATTTTTTAGTACCTACTAGAAATAGAGATGAATTTTGAGCTTTACCTCAAAGCCCCCAATTATTTAAACAACTTTTAATGTGTTCAGGTTTTGAAAAATATTATCAATTTGCAAGATGTTTCAGAGATGAAGATAGTAGAAAAGATCGTCAACCAGAATTTACTCAATTAGATATTGAAACTTCATTCTTAAATGTTGAAGACTTTCAAAAATACATTGAAAAATTATTCAAACACATTTTTAAATCAATAGGAATTAAAATCAAGACTCCATTTCCAAGAGTTAAATATTTTGATGCTTTAAGAGATTATGGAACAGATAAGCCTGACTTAAGATATGATTATAAAATAGTTGACATCAATGACTTTTGCCTTAATACAGACTTTAATATCATTAAATATGCTCCAAGTAAAAGAATGCTTTTTGTAGATACTTTAATTACCAAAAAAGACTTTAAAGACTTAGAAGAAATTGCTAAGAAAAATAAAGCAAATATTCTATTCTACTTTGTTTATGAAAATGGTGAAATAGTTCACACCAACTTTGCAAACAAAGTTAAAGATGCAGCTTTAGAATTAGTCAAAAATAACAAAAACAAAAATGGTTCTTACTTTATAGTTGCTAATACTTATGATCACGCATCTCAAGCTTTAGGTGCAGTTAGAGTTGAATTAAATGAAAGATTTAATTATGCAAGAAAGGAATGAAATCTTTCTTGAATTACAGACTGACCTATGTTTGAATATGATGAAGAAAATAATACTTGAGCAGCAGCCCATCACCCTTTTACTAGATTTGCGCATTCACTAGAAGAATTAGACAAAATTGAAATGAAGGATGTTAGAGCGCTTTCATATGACTTAGTTTTAAATGGTTTTGAATTAGGTTCAGGTTCAGCAAGAATATTTGATAAAAAAACACAAAAGAAAATGTTTGATTTAATTGGTATGAGTGAAAAAGAACAACAATCAAGATTTGATTGATTCTTAAAAGCTTTTGATTATGGTATTCCTCCTCACTGTGGAATTGGTTTAGGACTTGACAGATTGACAATGATTATTACAGGTCAAAAAACAATTCGTGATGTTATTGCATTTCCTAAGAATGCTAAAAACCAAGATGTTTTTACAGGAGCTCCAGGCAGTGTTGATAAAAAACAATTAGATGAATTATTCTTAGAAATTAAAAAAGAAGACAAATAATAAAGAAGGACATAAATTTTTTTATGTCCTAAAATGAATAAAAATATAGATATGTCCTTAAACAATTTAGGGACATGTTTTTTTCTTATGTTCCAAATTGTAGATTTTAAAATGGGACATAATTTAATCCTTATGTCCCTAAAATTAAAAGAAATGTTTAATAATTAGTTTAAAAGTTAAAAACTTTATTTTTTAAATATATTTATTAAAATATAAATAAAGGAAAATTATGCTTAAAGAACAAAGACTAGATGTTATTTTAAAAGAAGTAAATTCAAAAGGTGCTGCTTCACTAAAAGAGCTTGCAAAATTAACTCAAGCAAGCATTTCTTCAATACGCGAAGATGTTGCTGAATTAGATAAACAAAAATTATTAAAAAGAGTTCATGGCGGAGCTTATTCATTAAATAATAATTCTTCAGCAAATGATGTTGAATATGAATCAAGAAGTAATATTGAATTAGATGCAAAAATCAAATTAGCTACCAAAGCAAATGAATTTGTACAAGATAACTTATTAATTTTTATTGACTCAGGAACAACAACTCATCAATTAGCTAAATTAATTAATAACAAGAATGTAACTATAGTTACGAATTCAATTAATGTTGCTACAGAATTAAAAAGTCATTCAAACGTTACAACTATTTTAATAGGTGGATTATTAAAAAGTAATACGTTTAATGTTGTTGGATCATTAGCTTTAGATAATTTGAAAAACTTTAATTTTGATATTGGATTTATTGGAGCAAATGGATATAGCAATAATCTAGGTTTTACAACACCTGAAATTAATGAAAGTTTATTTAAAAAAGAAGCAATTTTAAAATGCAAAAAAAGTTATATTTTGTTAGACAAAACCAAAATAAATTCTGAATTTAAATATACTTTTGCAACCAATAATAAAAACATCACATTGATAACTAATTACAAGAAAAAAGATCTAAATCTTGAGAATATCATAGAAGTATAAAATGTGAGAAAATGTGGAAAATTCTACAAAATTCTACAAATTTATAGGCTTTTATGCCTATTTTTTGTTGTTTTTTGTAACTTTTTGTGTTTTTCTGTGCTTTTTTGTAGTTTTTTAAATAGAATTAAATTGAGGAGGATAGATGATTTACACAGTGACTTTTTCACCAGCTATTGACTATACAATGTCTTTAGAGGGAAAAATAAATATAGGAGATATTAATCGCTCCAAAAGTGAAAATTATACAGTTGGTGGTAAAGGAATTAATGTTTCAATACTATTAAATAATTTAGGAACTAAAAATGTAGCTTTAGGTTTTGTCGGTGGTTTTACTGGTCAATATATTATTAATTACTTAAAAGATAAAAAAGTTAAAACAGATTTTTGTAATATTGAAGGTAATTCAAGAATTAATGTAAAACTAAATGGCAAAGCTAAAGAAACAGCTATTAATGCTAATGGACCTAAAATCAGTGATCAAAATTTAAAACAATTATTAGATAAGATTGCTTTTAATATTAAAGATAATGATACTTTAATTTTGGCTGGCAATGTTCCAAAAAATGTTGACACAAATGTTTATGAATTAATTTTAGAAAAACTCAAAAACAAAAGAATTTATATAATAGTAGATTCAACTAAACAATTTCTACTTAATACATTAAAATACAAACCATTTTTGATTAAACCTAATTTAGAAGAACTTGAAGAATTATTTGATGAAAAAGTTAAAACTAAAGAAGACATAAAAAGTCATGTTGAAAAACTTAAAAAATTAGGTGCCAGAAATGTGTTAGTGTCTTGTGGCGCTGAAGGAGCTTATTTATTTAGTGAAGATAATCAAACCTTTTATAGTGCTACATATAAAGGAAAAGTTGTAAGTACAGTTGGTTCAGGAGATAGCATGATTGCTGGATTTATTGATAATTATTTAAAAAATAAAGATTATAAACAAGCTTTAGAATTCTCAATAGCTTGTGGAGCAGCAACTGCTTTTGATAAAGAAATAGCTAATAAAAGTGCAATATTAGAATTACTTGAAAGGGGTCAAAAGTGAAAATAAAAGAACTTCTAACTCTAAAAAATATTGATATTAATGCAAAAGCAAAAGATAAATTAGAAGCCATTGAATTAGCAGTTAATTTGATGGGTGATAACATTATAATTGACAAAAACGCCTATTTGACAGCGGTTTTGGAAAGAGAAAAACAAACAACAACTGGATTGGGCGATGAATTAGCATTGCCTCATGGACGCGGATCTTTCGTTAAGAAACCTCACTTAAGTGCACTTGTTTTAAAAGACGGAGTTGATTATCAATCTTTAGATAATAAACCTGTTAAATTGCTATTTCTAATTGCAGCTCCAGAAACAACAGATAGTGAAAACTTACACTTAGAAGTTTTGGCTAAATTGAGCAAAATGTTAGTTGATAAAGTATTTATTGAAAAATTAATTAATGCTAAAAGCAACAAAGAATTTCTAAAATTAATTGAAACAAAAGAACAAGAAGTTGATCAGAATGAATTTGAACAAACTAATAATGGTGAAAAATTTATAGTAGCTGTTACAGCTTGTCCAACTGGTATTGCTCATACATACATGGCTCAAGAATCTTTAGAAAATGCAGCTAAGGAAATGGGTTATCAAATCAAAGTTGAAACTCAAGGTTAAGGTGGAGCTAAAAATGTTTTGACAAATGAAGATATTCAAAAAGCTTATGGTGTCATTGTTGCTGCCGATACAAATATTGAAATCACAAGATTCAATGGTAAAAGATTGCTTCAAACAACTGTAACAAAAGGAATTAAACAACCCAAAGAATTAATACAAGAAATAATAGATGAAAAAGTAGCTGTATATAAATCAGATTCTTCTTCAAATGAAAATACAAATCAAGAAAAATTAAGTTTTGGAAAACAAATATATAAGAATTTAATGAACGGTGTAAGCCATATGCTTCCATTTGTTATTGGTGGCGGTATTCTAATTGCTCTAGCCTTCTTATTTGACTCTTTTTTAGGAAAAGAAGCAGTAGGAAAAGATTTTGGACAATATACTCCATTTTCAAAATTCTTTAAAAATGCTGGTGGATTTGCTTTTGGCTTTATGATGTCAGTGTTTGCTGGTTTTATTGCACATTCAATTGCAGGAAGACCAGGCTTAGCAGTCGGTATGGTAGCTGGAGCCATGGCATCTAGTACACAGTTTGCGGTTTATGAGACTGGTTCTAATGCAGGCTTCTTAGGAGCCTTAATTGGTGGTTTCATTGCCGGATTCTTAGTATTAGGATTAAAATGATGCTTCAAATGATTACCTAAATCGTTAGATGGACTTAAACCAATGTTAATTTATCCAGTATTTGGTATCTTACTTATTGCTGTTATTATGTTCTTTGTAATTAATACACCACTTTCATATTTAAATTACTACATTCAACAAGGTTTAAACTATGTTGTTAAAAATAACACAATTTCAATTGGCTTTAAAATTGGAATGGGAGATTTACTTGCTGGTATGATGGCAGTTGATATGGGTGGTCCAGTTAACAAAGTTGCATATACTATTGGTGTTGCTTCAGTAGATCCTGATGGAATCAATCAACCATGAATTATGGCAGCTGTTATGATTGGTGGTATGGTTCCTCCTCTTGTAATCGCTATTGCAGCTGACTTATTCCCTCAAAAATTTACTGCTAAAGAAAGAAAAGATTCAAAAGTTAACTACTTAATGGGCATGGCATTTATTACTGAAGGTACAATTCCTTATGCAGCTAGTGATCCCTTGAGAGTTATTGGTTCATCAATTTTTGCAAGTACATTAGCTGGTGGAATGGCAGCTGGATTAGGATGCTCAATTCCTGCTCCTCATGGCGGAATCTTTGTATTCGTTGTTGCACAAGGATGATATTGATATTTATTAGCTCTTGTTGTAGGTGCTTTTGCTGGCGCATTTATTTTAGGAGCATTAAGAAAAAAAGTTGATCCAAGCGAATTAGGAAGATGAAAAGGTATTCCAATTGGTAATGGAGTTTACTTAAAAAGAAAAGTAAAACAAGCTCAAAAAGTTGAGAAATAAATTAGAAATAGAAATTATGTCCTATAAGAATTCGGGACATAATTTTTTTCTTATGTCCCGAAAATAATAAAAGTAAACTAACGTTTTTGACCAAAAAATAGGGACATAATTTAATCCTTATGTCCCAAAAATTAAAGGACATAATTTTTAACTTATGTCCCTAAATGATAAATATATTTTTTAAAGTTTTATTGAAGAATAATTTTTAATTCAATTGTTTTATAGTCTTTTTAGTAAAATTGGCAATATTTTTTATAGGTTTAATATTTAACATATTACAAAAAAATATTTTATTTAAAGTATAATTTTTAAAGAAAAAAAGTAAGGTATTAAAATGAATGAATTAAGATGTAGAAAAGAAGAAAAACTTTATTATAAATTAATACCTTATATTGATCAAAAATATAAAGAATTTTGCTTGCAAATTTATAAAATTGAAAGTGCAAAATTATTAGGAGTTAGAATTCCAATACTTAAAGATTTAGCTAAAAAATGATATAAAGAAATACCTACAAAAGTATCAGAATTTATGTGAAACCCCTATCATTATTTGTTTGAGGAAATATACTTCATGGTCTTTTTATTAAAGAAATTAATGATTATAAAAAGCAAATAAAATATTTAGTTGAATATGCAAAAAAATTAGACAATTGAGCTATTGTTGATATTTTTGAATTTAAACTAAAAGACAAAAATAAAAAAGATTTTTTAAGTCATATTAAAGATTGACTAAGAGATAATAATTCATATACAAATCGTTTTGCTATTGTTATGCTTAAGAAATATTATTTAAAAGATGATTCTAAATTAAGTTATTTAGATTTAATTATGAATACAGCTAACAATAATGATTATTATGTAGAAATGGTTCAAGCTTGATATTTATCTATAGCTTACAAGAGTTTTAAAAGTAAAGTTTTAAAAATTCTTAACAATTGAAATTATTCAATTAATGTTTTAAATAAAACAATACAAAAAATAAAAGAATTATCAAAAACAACTAAAGAAGAAAAAGAACAATTAGATAAATTAAAAAAGTAAAATAAATAATATAATTTAATTGTGTTTAAAAATGGAGGTTTTTATGAAATTAAAAAAAATATTTAAATTTGGAGCATTGTTAACTTCACCAATCATGTTAGTTCCTATTGTTTCATGTGGCAAAAATCAAAAAGATGTTAATTCAACAAAATTCTTTGAATTTGAAAGTCCGATGCCTAAAAACAATAAACCAAATAATGAAATAAGTGAAAAAGAAAAATTTCAAAATTGTCAAAACGCATATGAAAAAATTATCCAATTAGCATCATTTAAAAATGCGCTTCAAAGTGATTTTGATGCAAATAACGTAAGTGAATATGGACCTGAAAAAATTTTAGATTTTAAAGCTAAGGACGGTCTTGCATTACTTAAAGCTACATATTTTAATAAAGAATCTGAATATGAAAAAATAGTTGAAGTTTATAAATCAATTAATCCTACAGGAAACTTTAATGATTATTTAACTAATGAATATAAAAAGATGACAAGTGCAATTAATATTTATCTTAAAGCTGAAGATAATCAAAGTGCAAAAAATATTAAAGAAGAATTAAATGATCCTAAAAAAGTTAAAGAAATAAATAACAAGGTTAATAATATAAAAGAAACAATTAACAAATTGATTGATAAATTAAATGAAAATCCTGAAATCAAAAGTAAAGTTGATGAATCTTTGAAAAAACAAAACTTATCAATAGAAAAAATTAAAGAAAAAATCAGTGGTTATGATAATAATGAAATTGCAAAAGGAATTTTTCTTGGACTTAATGGAATAATAAAGAATAAAGACGAACTATTTAAAAATCCTAATTTATCAAAATTTGCTCCGATTATTCCAAACAGACCTTTTGATAATTTGAATGAATCATTAGATGTAATTAGCAATGTTTTGTCGACTGCAAATCTATTTTAAATTCTAATTCGAAAGCTTAAAATTTATCGAAGCTTACTATTAATTAGTAGGCTTTTTTATTAAAATTATTGAATAATTTAGCAAATTATATTTATAAGGAGAAATCAATGAAATTAAAATTAATTAGAAATTTAGAGTGAACCCCTTTCCAAAAAGTTCGGAATTTGGGTTCACTCTACTTTGATATCTTTTTTAATTTTCTTTTTTTGCCTTTTAGATACTAAAATAAACATTTTCTATATAATATTAATTAATATACAAATTAAGTCATAAATAAGAGGTTAGAATGAAAAAAATAAGAACCAGATATGCGCCAAGTCCAACAGGTTACTTACACATTGGAGGTGCTAGAACAGCATTATTTTGCTATTTATATGCTAAGCACTTTAAAGGTGATTTTGTTTTCAGATTAGAAGACACTGATGTTAAAAGAAATGTAGCTGATGGTGAAAGAAGTCAATTAGAAAACTTAGCTTGACTTGGAATAGTTCCAGATGAAAGCCCACTTAAACCAAATAAGGCTTGTGGTAAATATCGCCAAAGCGAAAAATTAGATAGATACCAAGAAATTGCTGATGAATTAGTTAAAAGAGGTTTAGCTTATAAAGCTTATGACACTAGCGAAGAATTAGAAGCTCAACATGAAGAATCAAACAAAAAAGGTATTGCTTCATTTAGATATGATCGTAATTGATTAAAAATTAGCGAAGCTGAAAAAACCAAAAGAGAAAAAGCTAAAGCTTACTCAATTCGTTTAAGTATGCCTAAGGATGTAACTTATGAATGAGAAGACTTAGTTAGAGGTAACATCAGCTTTAATTCAAATGATATCGGAGACTGAGTTATTCAAAAGAGTGATGGCTATCCAACATACAACTTTGCAGTTGTAGTTGATGACCACGATATGAAAATAAGCCATGTTTTACGTGGCGAAGAACACATCACTAATACTCCAAAACAATTAGCAATTTATCAAGCCTTAAATTGAGAAGCTCCTTACTTTGGCCACTTAACTGTTATTACTAATATGGAAGGTAAAAAACTTTCAAAACGTGATACTAGTTTAAAACAATTTATTGAAGATTATCGTAATGAAGGCTACCATCCTGAAGGTGTATTTAACTTTTTAAGTTTGCTTGGTTGAAGTTCACCAGATACAGTTGAAGTTATGAAAAAAGCAGAAATTATTGAAAAATTTGACCCAGCAAGACTAAGCAAAAGCCCTTCAAAATTTGACATCAAAAAGATGCAATGATTTTCTAAACAATATATAAAAGAAGAACCAACTTCTAAGTTACTTAAAGAACTTAATTTAAAAGCAACAAAATGAAACAAATTATTTGTTGATACATTTAAAGAAAGTGTATTTACAACTTCGCAATTAATCGAAGATATGCAGCCATATTTAAAACCAACAAATAAAAAACCAGTTGTCGAAGCTGAAAATCATGATGTAATTTTAACTTTTAAAGATTTATTAAATAAAAACACTTTTACTATTGAAAATATTCAAGCTGCAATTGACCAAACAAAAGAAATTACAGGTAAAAAAGGCAAAAATCTATTTATGCCAATACGTCTAGCAACCACTTACATTGAACATGGTCCTGAATTAGCTAAAGCAATTTATTTATATGGCGAAGACTTAATTAAAGAAAGGTTAGCAAAATGAAAATAAGATTTACTTCAATTCAAGATCATAAAATTAAAAACCAAGAACCTAAAATAGTTTCTTTTGAAGCTGATGCAGAATATGATTTATTTTTAGATGATGAAGATCCAAAGCAATTACAATATCATACATATCATTTTAAAGAGCCTTCAATTGGTGAATCTAACCGTATAGAAATCAATAGTGAAAGAGTAAATATTTTTACAGGAATGTCAACGTTGACAATGTTAAAAGGTCAAAAAGCTCCTAACTCTTTTGTTAAAGTAGATGGCACACAATTCTTTTTAAAACCATTTTTACATGAAGTTGTTATTGAAGGCAATATTAAAAAATTCAAATATGAATTATTTGGCCCTAAAGATGATTTAATTGGTGAATTCAATGTTTCGATTGAAGAATTAGAATAATTTTAGTGAAGCACTTGTTGCTTCTTTTTATTTAAATATTTTGCAATTATAACTTTTGTTATAAAATAAAAACATGCAAAACAGACGTCAATTTCGTTTAGGTATAATTAATGTTCTTTACCGTTATGAATTAATGGATCAAAAAATCAATGTCAATGAATTATTTGATTCAGAAAGTAACTTAAGTAATGAACAATTTTCGCATCTTGAAAAGATAGCAAAAAACTATGATTTTTATAAAAAAGCAGTCAGTCAATTTTTAAAAGAAGGTTGAAGCTGAGAAAGAATTAGTCCATTAATTAGAGCCATTTTAATTAATGGTGCTCATGAACTTATGTCAATTGAACCTAAAATAATAATTAATGAATCAGTTGAAATAACTAAATATTATTTTGAAGATGAAAAAAACTTTTACAAAATGGTTAATGCAATTCTAGAAAAAGTTTATAAATTCTTTGTTATCAATGAAGTTATTTTAAAAAAACAAGATTAAAAATTTCTCTCATGAAAACGAGAAATTTTTTATTGCAAATAAAAAAGCAATTTATACCAATTGCTCTGTTTTATAGTTAAATTAAAGCATCAATTTCTTTTTGATATTGCTTAATTATTTCTTCTTGACTCATGTCCTTAAGAGGTGTCACTTTAGTGCCAGCTACTAATAAAGTCTTAACTTCTTTAGCTCCTAAAAAGTTAAATGTTCCTTCAAGCATTTTAACATGATCTCCAAAAGTATATCAACCTTTTGGAGCTCCTTGAGTACCAATAATAATAACTTTCATTTTGTTTAATAAACCAACTGATCCATTCTTTTTACTATATTTATAACTAAATGAATGATCAGCAATACAAATTGCATCAATGAAGTTTTTAACTAAAGCACTGTAATTAAAATTAATCATTGGACTATTAATTACAACATAATCTGCTTCCTTTAATTTTGTTATTCAGCTTTTTGCTTCACTATCTTCTCAAAAAGCTGTTGTGTCATGACCATTAAGCATTAATTCACTAAAAGGCGAATTTGCTAAATCTAATAAAGTGATTTCACTATTAGGATATTTTTTAAACAATTTACTGCTTACTATATTGTTGATTTTATTACTTAAACTATTCTTATTTACTGAACCTAAAATTGAGATAATTTTCTTTGCACTCATAAATGCCTCCTTACTCACTTTTCTTAATTATATTATTAATTTGCTTTACAAATTCTAATTTTAAATATAATTATAAATATGATTAAACCAAGTAGAGAAATGATAATTGGACTATCAGTTGGAATTCCTTTAACACTATTAATTATTGTGCTAGTGTTAACTTTTTTAATTATCAAACTTATTAAAAGCAAACGCAATAATTCAATTGGTTTTCGTTTTGAAGCAAAAATTAGAAATAAACTTCTAACTATTGCTAAAGATAAAAACTACAAATACTTAAATGGTGGTTTATTTAAATATGGACAAAGTCAAATATTTGAACTTGATGGTATTTTAATTAGTAATAAGGCAGTTTTTATTATTGAAGTTAAATATTATGTTGGCCATCTTAGTGGTGAAGCTACTAATGCTGAATTAGAGTTAAGAAGCAAAAGCAATAAAGTTTTGAAATTTAAAAATCCGCTTATTCAAAACTTTAAACACATTCAACACTTTTACAAAATGTGTGGCTTTAACTTCCCAGTATTTTCATTGGTAATCTTGCCTTCAAATACTACTTTTGATATAGCTAACTTAGAATCATGAGCTTTAGTAACAACTGAAGATCAAGTAGCTAACTTACTTGAAGATGTGGCTAAAGATATGAGTGAAGATCGAAACTTAAATAAAGATGAATTAATGTTAATCAATGAATCAGTGAGTTCAAATAGAAGTGCTTCACTTAAAGACATTAAACGTTTTGGAAAGATCTTAAACAAAAATGACTCAAAGAAAAAATAATTTAGTTTTAATTAAACACATCATAATTGATGATGTTAGTTATCCAGTTTATTCAAAAGTTAATGTCCGTTGTGAAAATATAATCGTTAGATTTAATAGTGACCAAAAAGTATTTGAGGTCACTAGTTTTAGACATATTAGTGAGGCTGATTATAATTTTCATAATTTAGATAGACTACTTATTAAAGCTTTTAAAAAAGCAAATAAAAGATTAAATAATGCTATAGTTTTAAATTTAACTAGCGGAGTTGAAGAACACTACATTAGTTTTTTTGGCAAAGAAACATTATTAAAATGAAGCTTTCATTATCGCGATACTAGTGATGGGGTTTATGATAAAGAAAACAATATTTTAACTATTAGATGCTCAATAAAATGTGCCAGTGATCAAAATAAAAGATTAAAGGTTTTCGAAAAAACTTTAACTAAATTTTTAGAAGACTATATTTCTAAAAAACAGCTTGTTTATAGTGCTTTAATGCAAATTAATAACCCTTATTTTTATGTTAGAATGAAAAAAAGTGCTTGAGGTACACACCACAAAAAATATAATGTTTTTAGTAAGCTAAGTTATAGTTTGTTTTTAGTGGCACTTGATCCTAAATATATTGACTATGTGATAGTTCATGAATTATGCCACTACTTTCATATGGATCATTCTGAAGAATTTTATAAATTGGGTGAATTTTATTATCCTAATTTTAAAGAATATTCAGACACAATTAATAAACATAAAATTAATTTTTGATAAGTCTTGAGGGACTTATTTTTTAAAAAAATATTTTTCAATTTTCCTGTTCCAAATCATAATGAATGAGATGCAAATATAAATGTTTTTTCAGATTCTGATTATAAGGATTATCTTACTCCATTAATGGAAGTTGGATTAGAAAAAGACAATTACATTGTTTTTGATATTGAAGAAAAAAACATCCAATTACAAAGTTGCTAGTTCAAGATTAGTTACACTAACTTATCAAAGATGAACATCAGAAGAATTTCTACAATTCTTTGAAGATAACAGAGAATGATTAACCATTAATTTTGAAAAACATACAAATGTTTCTAATAGATATGTTATTCATTTATATTGAGTTGGAGTTGGCGAAGGCATTATTTATTAACGCTTTCTATAAAACCATGTAAACCTCTTCAAAAATTATTTGTTACTACTGGAGTTAACTAAAAGCAAAAATAAAAAACGGGTAACCGTTTTTTAAATTCTATTGTTTTATAGATGTTTTAGTAAATTATAGTAACTCATTGTATTTTATGATGTAGATTTTTTTAACAATTAAAACAAGTGAAATATATAAAGCAATTGAACCTACTAAAAAGCCATAGAATCAAGGATTAAGTTGTGTTACTTTTAAAGCTGTATTAAGGCCAGGAATATAAGGAGTAATAGTAATTAATACACTTCCAAATATTGAAAAGAATAATAATATAAAGGCTGGCTTTGATTGAATAAATGCAGCTTTTTCAGTTCTAATGAAGTGAATTACTAAACTTTGAGTTCACATTGAAATTATGAATCAACCTGTTCAAAATAGCATCTTGAATTGTTCTGAATCTTTGGCTACAGAAGGATGGGCATAAGGAATGAAAACATAATAAAGAAGAATAAAAGAAAGTATATCAACAATAGAAGAAACTGGTCCAAACCAAAGCATAAAGCGCAATATGCTTTTAGCATTTCACTTCCGTGGTTTAGTAATTAGTTCTTTATCGACTTTATCTCAAGGAATTGTTCCACAAGCAAAATCATAAATTAAGTTTAAAAATAAAACTTGAATTGCCATTAAAGGCACAAAAGGAATAAGAATCGAAGCTAATATCATGCTAATGATATTTCCAAAGTTACTACTTACTGTCATTTTGACATATTTATTCATATTAGCATATGTCTTGCGGCCTTCAGTAATTCCAGTTGCTAAAACATTTAAGTCTTTTTCTAAAAGAATAATGTTTGCACTTTCTTTAGCAATATCGACTGCAGTATCAACTGAAATAGAAACATCAGCGACTTTCATAGCAGGAGCATCATTAATTCCATCACCCATATAACCTACAACATGGCCATTAGCTCTAAGTGCTGTTATTACACGAGCTTTTTGGTCAGGACTTAATTTAGCATAAATATTGTATTCATTAGCAACTTTTTGCAATTCTTCATCGCTTAATTCCATTAAGTCTTTACCAAGCATAATTTTATCTGTAGGAATTCCAACTTGAGCACAAATTGCTCTAGTAACTCTGGCATTATCACCAGTTAAGATTTTTACTTCGACACCTAAGTTGTGAAGGTTTTCAACTGCACTTTTAGTTGATTCTTTTGGTGGATCTAAGAAAGCTAGATAGCCAATTAGAATCATATCCTTTTCATCTGCTACACCAAATTTACCAACTTGACTAGGGTTACTTTTACGAGCCATTGCTATTACCCGCATACCTTCATCATTTAGTTTGTCAACTTGTTTTAAAACTTTTTGAATCATTTTTTCATCTAAGTCGACTACTTCACCTTTGTATTCTAATTTTGAGCAAATTGATAAAATTTCTTCAACTGCACCTTTAGTTATAAGTTGTGTTTTATCGCTTTTAATGCTTTTAACCACGACTGACATTCTTTTACGAATAAAGTCAAAAGGTATTTCATCAACTTTTTTATAGATTTCTTCAAGTGATCTTAGTTCCATTTCAACATCACTTAATTCATCTGTCTTATTAATAATAGATATATCTAAAAGGTTTTTAAGACCTGTTTGATAATAACTATTCAAGAATCCATATTTTAAAACTTTAATATTTTCTAAGCCTCTTACATCCAAGTGTCTTTCGAGCACAACTTGATCTAAGGTTAAGGTACCTGTTTTATCTGTACAGAAGATATCCATAGCACCAAAGTTTTGAATTGAGTTTAAACTTTTAACAATTGTTTGTTTTTTAGACATACTCATAGCACCTTTAGCTAGAGTACTTGTAATTATCATCGGCAACATTTCAGGAGTTAAGCCAATTGCAACTGAAATTGCAAATAATAAAGCATCAACCCATTTTTCATGTTCTCCTTTAATTGAAGCTCTTGTTCCTGTGATTATTAAAACAAGAGGTACAGCTACTAACATGATTTTAATTAATAATCAACTAATTGATTTGATTCCTTTTTCAAAATCGGTTTTAGGAGCTTTTTCATTAATTTTTTGAGCTACTTGACCAATATAAGTTTGATCACCAGTAACTACAACCATAGCTTTAGCTGAGCCTGAAATAACGTTAGAACCCATAAAAGCTAAGTTGTGATAATCAGTTACATTATCATAATCATAATTTGGAACTAAATTAGGAAACTTTTCAATTGAATCACTTTCGCCTGTCAATTGAGATTGTGAAACAAAAAGGTCTGTTGCACTAAGAATTCTAACATCAGCAGGAATAATATCACCCGCAGCTAAAACAACAATATCGCCTACAACTACTTCTTCAAGTGGTATTTCATAAGCGACACCATTTCGTTCTACTCTAGTAGTTGTTTGAATCATTTTGACTAATTTTTCAGCACTAGCACTACTCCGCGTTTCTTCAACAAAGTGTAAGATTCCACTAATTATAACCATTGTTAAAATAATGGACACAGTTCAAGGTTCGGATTTTTCACCTTTAGTTAAAGGAAGTATTATGTCAGTAATTAATGAAACTATTGAAAGTAAAATCAAGATCAATGAAAAAGGATTGAAGAAGCTATCTCATATTCTTTTTAATACTCCGCCTCTTTTCTTTTTGCTGAGTTTATTAACTCCATAATTTTCTTTGTTTTCTTCTATTATTTCATTTTTTGTAATGCCTAAATTTGAAGAATTATATTTTTCATAAATTTCATTTTGATTCATATTTGCAGCTTCAACTAATCTATTTTTTATTATTAAAGCTTCATTGTTTTTCTTATTTTTAACAGTTTTTTTCATAATAACCTCCCTCCCATTTAAATAATAAATATTATTTATTATAACAAAATAATATAGTTTTTGCTACATAAAATAAGAATAATTTTTGCAAGCAAAAAATTGACTCTAAAAGTAAAAAATTAATAGTCTATTTTGCCTAAAATCTCAGTTTTATAGGCATTTTAGAAAAAAGTGATTAATAATTTGCATAAAAAGATGTTAATTTTTTTATGCAAAGTTTGCATCTTTAGTTTAATATTAAACTTAATTTTCTTCTTTAGCTAATTTCATTCCAAAATCATTATAGTATCGATAGTTATTTGACAAAATGTTATATGTTTCGCTGTTTTTGGTTGTAATTATGATTTAAAGTAAAATAAACTTGTTTATCTTCATTATTACATGAAGCAGCAAAAGCAACAATACTTGTTGCAAAAGCAGTTGATAAAATAGTTAAAGCCTTTAGTTTGTTTCTCTTTTTCACAATTCTCGTTTTGGTATATAAATTATAATACTATGTATTATTAGCGATCCGAAGTGAAATAAGTATACTAATATTTAGAAAAATTTATAAAAAAGAAAAATGCGACAAGCATTCATGCTTGTGTTTAATGTATAAAAATTATTAAAGATTTTAAAAATGATACTAAAATATAAAAATTTGCTGTTTTAGTTTAAAACTAATTTTCTTAAAGACCTATAAATAAGATGCAAAAAATAATTAAAAATTTACCGCCTTAAAATAGACCTAGCAAAAATAAATTAGTTATATAATTCATATAGTAATTTTTTAAGGAGGTTTAAAAATGGCTAAATATGATAAATTAGCAAAAAGATTAAAAGAATACATGGCTATTGAAGCTATGAGTAGATATGAAGAACCTGTTGTTGAAGCTTTAAAGAAGAATACAGCTTCAAAAAATTTTGAATATTCAAGAGATGGTTTTGGTTCTTTAATTATTAAAAATAAAACAAAAGTTAAAAATGCACCAAAAATTATGATTGCTGCACACATGGATGAAGTTGGTTATTTAGTTAGATCAATCGAACCAAATGGTAACTTATTAGTTTCAGTTGTTGGAGGTGTTTGACCAGCTGCTGTTATTGGGACAAAATGTCGTGTGGTAACAAATAGAGACAATAAAGAAATTTTTGGTATTTTTGGTCATACATCAATTCATATTATGGAAGCTGAAAAACGTGCTAAAGTTCCTACAACAAAAGAAATGTTTGTTGACTGCGGATTCAATTCAAAAGAAGAAGCTGAAAAATGAGGTATTGAAGTAGGCGACAGAATTTATATGTCAGGTGAAGCAATTGATATGCCTAATAATTTAATTGCTGGTAAAGCAATGGATAATAGAGCTGGTGTTACAGTTATTGACTTTTTAGCAAACAATATTAAAGATTTAGATTTACCGAATGAAACATATATTGTTGGTACAGTACAAGAAGAAATTGGAACAAGAGGTGCTAAAACTTCAGTTTCAATTATTGAACCAGATGTTGCTTTTGCAATTGATACAGGAGCAAGTCATGATACGACAGGATGTATTAAAGGAACTCCAGTTTTAGGTAAAGGTGTAGCTCTTTTAATACAAGATGGTGCTGTTATTACAGATCCTAAATTAGTTAACATGTTAGTAAAAATTGCTGAAAAACACAAAATTCCAGCTTATAAATATATAGCCGAAGGTGGCGGTACTGATGGAGCTAGTTTACAATATGGTAAAGGTGGGGTTCCTACAATTACTCTAAGTTTACCTCAACGTTATTTACACTCACCAATAGGCGTTTGTTCATTAGTAGATATTCAAGCAACAATTGATTTAATTACAGAATTTGTCAAAGCTTTTGACAACAAAATGTTAAATGAATTAAAAGCTAAATAAAATCAAAAAATACTGTAAAACAGTTGTTTAAGACAAAATGCAACTAGAAATTATCAGAATTAATTAGTTAAAATTCTGATATTTTTTTATTTTCTTTTGCGTTATATAACATAATGTTTTAAAAAAATAATATTTATTTTTAAAGTAAAAAAATAGAAAAAAGTACAACGAAAAATAAAAATAAAAAGCACAATTTTTGATTGAAATTCTCAGTTTTAACACCTACAATTTCAACAATTTTATTACCAACAATTAGTGAAGGTTGTGGCACTAAGAAAAAAGGAGACTCGGAGGAAAGGGACGTGAGATACTTCAAAAGTAACTAAAGAAATAGCTTTAGAAAAATTAAAAAATCAAGCGATCAAATTAATGAATACTTTTTAATTTTAAGTAAAAGTAGCATTTTTAATATAATTTTATTACAAACAGCTTTAGAAAAATATTCAAATAGATTTTTTTTAAGTGATTATAAAACAATAGAAAAATCAGGAGAATACAAAATTTGTTTTAATGTCAAAGTTGGTGAAAAATCACATTATGCAAAATAAAAGCCATAGCTTTATTAAAGGATTAATAAAATAAAAAAACAAGTGGACCCATTAAAAAGAGTTCATTACTAGCTTCTAAATCAACATCAATATTACTAAAATCAACAAAAGACTTTGGATATTTCATAATTTTTATTTCTTTTTTATCTTTGCAAATTTTATAATAAATTGTAAAAAAATAGCGGTAAAGAATACCACTTAAAATCACTTACTATACAATGCAAGAGTCTACACCCTCAATGTTGGTCCATTGATTCAAGCACATTTGTCTTGTTCATTAGTAACACATATATTAGTCTAATAGCCAAGCTCTTTGACTAACTTGCAGCTTTACCTATGTAAAGCTTGAACTAGTTATATCATTTTTTATTCTTGTCTTATGTTAATTGGAATAATTTTGTTTTGGCTTTTGTCACTATTTAGTTTTAATATAGCACCATTAAATTGGCTTTTGTTTTTTGAAGGAATGAATTTAACATTCTTGTTATATCTCATTTTTTGATAAACTTCATCAAAGTTTGCTCCAATAGCACAATCAAATGGCCCACTCATTCCAGCATCTGTTAAATAACAAGTCCCCTTAGGTAGCACATGTGCATCATTAGTTTGCACATGTGTGTGAGTGCCACAAATACCATCAATTTTGCCATCTAAATAAAGACCTAAAACATATTTTTCGCTTGTTGTTTCAGCGTGAAAGTCAACAAAGTGAAAATCAGTTTTTTCTCCATATTCAATGATGTTATCTATAGTATCAAAAAAGTTATTGGCATATTCTTGAGTTCAAGGGGCTAATAGTTTATTAAAAGTAATTCCCATTAATGAAGTAACTCTTAAAGTAGTTCCATTATTACATTTATAAACTATTGATCCATTTCCTGGATATCCTTCATCTATATTAGCAGGTCTAACTAATTCAGGATTATTGATTATTGAAAAAATTCCATCTTTAGCTCAAACATGGTTTCCAATTGTAAAAATATTAACACCTGCTTTTTTAAGTCTTAAATAATCTTTTTTAACTAAACCTTTTCTTCCTGAAACATTTTCACTTTGCGCTATAACAACATCGATTTTATTTTCTTTTATTAAAGAAGGTAAATGTTTTTCAACTATTTCAATTCCTGCTTCAGAAAAAATATCCCCAATAAAAAGAATATTTAAAGTTTTGTTTTCTTTTGTCATATTAATGACCTCATTCTACTGATAAAAATCAAAATATATTATTAAAATTATTATATTATTAAAATATAAAAGTAATAAGAAATAACAAGTGGGATATAAATTCTAAAATAGTTTGTCATACCTTCAATACAAAACAATTTGACATTTATAATTGTAAAATAGGATGTATTTATTGATTTAGTATTTAGTTTTTGTTCTAATCCAGCAAAATTGGAAAAAGCAAACAAAAAACTATCAATTAATTGCACCTTGAATGAATTTGAGTAATTGACAAATTGCTAAAAAAGTTGGTTTATCAATTATATCTATTCAAAGATACAAAAGCCATATTAGAGATTTTTTAAATAGAAAAACCAATGCTATTCAAATTGTTTCTAAAAATAGAACTAACGGAATCAAAAATGTTAATGATGCAACAATCAAATCTTTTTGAAAAGAAATAAAAGTTGGAGATTATTCTCATGAAGGCTATGAAAAATAAATTAGTTATCAAACTTTAGTTAACAGATTAACAAGCTTAGGAGTTTTAACTATAAGAAAACGAGAAGAAAAGTAAAAAAATGATTAAAATTGCTGAATTGTTAAAAGTCCAAATAGAAGATGTTAGAAACAATTATCAAAACTTTTTAGGCTTGTTTAGCGAAGTAAGACTAAGAGTTAGATTATGCAGAAAAGAAAACATGCATTTTAGTGATGAATTACAAATAGATGCTTGTATCCATGAATGATTTGATGGGACTAAGAATGCATATTATCATGCAATAGATGTTGCAATAATAATTATTTATTTTTTTGCTTTTGTTTTTTACATATGATTTCGTTATTAATATTTATATGTTACATAGAAAATTTTTCAACCCAAAAATTAATTTTGTTATCTTCGCCAATAAATTTTTTTAAATTCCATAATTTATATTTAAACTAAAAACCCTATAAAATAGGGCTTAAAGTTATTTAGAAACATTTTTGACTTCGTTACCAAAAATTTGATTTTCGATTTCTTTTTTGAATTCTGGATTTTCTAAAAGTATATCTTTTAACGCTTTTTTACCCTGCGCAATGTTCTTTTCTTGATATGCGAATCAAGCACCTTTTTTCTCAATAACATTTGCTTCTGTAGCTAAATTAATTAACTCATTTAACTTGTCGATTCCTTTAGAAAAAATAATTTCAGTGGTAAATGATTTATAAGGAGCAGCTAATTTGTTTTTAACTATTTTGATTTTAACTTCATTTCCTGTTATGTCTTTTCCTTCTACAATTGATGTGGTTTTTCTTACTTCAATTCTAACTGATGAGAAGAATTTAATTGCTCGGCCTCCAGTTGTTGTTTCTGGATTGCCAAATAAAACACCAATTTTTTCTCTAATTTGGTTTACAAAAATAATTGCTGTTTTATTTTTGTTTAAATTACCAGTTATTTTTCTTAAACCTTTAGCCATTAAACGAGCTAAAGCTCCGACAGAAGAATCGCTCATTGTTCCATTTAATTCTACTTCAGGTACTAATGCAGCAACACTATCAACAACAATTAAATCAATAGAACCGCTTTTAGCTAATATATCGACTATTTGTAAAGCTTGTTCTCCACTATCAGGTTGAGAAAGTATTAAGTTATCAAGATTAATTCCTAAATTGCGAGCATAATTTGGATCAAGTGAGTGCTCAGCATCAATATAAGCTGCTATTCCTCCCTGTTTTTGAATTTCGGCAATTGCATGTAAACAAAGTGTGGTTTTACCACTGCTTTCAGGTCCATAAATTTCAATAATTCTTCCTTTTGGATAACCGCCAATACCAAGTGCATTATCTAAAAGATATGAACCGCTTGGAAAAGTTTCAATTTTTTCTTCAATTTCATTTTGTCCAAAAAGCATAATTGCTTCAGATCCAAATTTTTTAGTAATTTCTTCTAAAGCTTCTTTTAATTCTTTGTCTTTATTTTTAATTTCAATATTTTTGCTTTTCATGTTGATTTTATCCTTTCAATTAAAACTTGCCTTTTATGCTTAAATTACTAAAAAAATTGAAAAAAATTGTGAAAATTGAGGCTTTTTTACCAAAAATAACATAGTTTAATGTTTTTTCATATAAATAATAATACATTTATACTCATTAGAGTATTTTTATGTGAAATAAATATGGTTATATTTAAATAATTTTATTATATGACAATTGAAATTAGAAGAGAAAAGTGGGCAAATAATAGCAAAAAGTTTCAAAGATGCATTTTCAAATGCTCTTAAACAAGAAGTTGAAAATTCAACCTGTAGTGCTCTAAAATCATTTTTTTGATAAATTTGGTTTTTGAATTTTGGTGGTTTGTGTGTAATTTGTGGTTTTGTAGGAATTATTGCTGCTTGAGTTAAATGAAAAACATTTGATAGTACTCAAAGAATAGGAACATTAGTTTCAGGAATTATTTTATTAGTCATTGGTGGTTTCATGCTATTTTGAAAAATATCTTAAAAATAGAAAAACACAAGATCAAAATGTGAACCAACAACGCAAATCTAATATAGATCAAAATCAAACAACAGGTAACAATTCACAATCAAATAACCAAAATTACAACCATGATGAAACCTACAAATGTGACGATTGACAATAATTTATCTAATCCAAAAAGTAGCAGTTTTTGCTGCTTTTTAGATATAAAAAATGAGTCAATTATGACTCATTAATTATTAGAAAAACGATAGAAAAGGATTTTAGGCTAATTTGCAAAATAGAATATAAACATTTTCTTCTTCATTTGTTTTAGTGTTCTTTACTTTAATGTTCAATTCTAATTTTCCACTTTTATATACAACAGCTTTATTGAAATCAATTGTGTATTCTAAATCTTCATTAATAACAGTATTATCATATCCTGGGAAACCCAATTTATTATTTTTTAGGTAATCTACTCAAAGTTTCATTTTTTGACCTGAAGTTTTATTTTTATTTGCAGTATCTTCTCAAATACTTTTAGCTTTATTTATAATGTCTTGAGCACGAACATTAACAATATCCGTTTCTGAAGGTGTATTTTTTATTAAAAAATCGCCAACTTTAGAAAATGCTCCAAAGTTTTTTAAATCAAGTCTCATAACATTGGTTTTTTTTGTTGCTTTTTCAGTTACTTCTAAAACTAAATGTAAGTGACTTCTGTCATCATAATCTCTATTTTTAATATTATTTGATATAAAATAGATACCTCATTTATACATTAAACTTGTTAAATTAGTTGTGAATTCAAAATTGTTCTTTTCAAGTTCTTTATATAAATCGCTTGCTTTTTTGTTTTTGGCGTCTTTAGTTGGAGTGAAATATTTTTTATATTTAATATGTCCTGAAGCACTTATTAATGCACCTACTTCATCTTTGGAATCTTTTAAAAATTGATGTATTTTAATAATCTCTTCTTTTTTATCTGAAGGATTTTTTAAATTTTCTCTAACTAATACTAATTCTAACGTTCTTTTATCTTTGTTGACCTTTTCTAAATTGTTTGTTTTTTCTTTATCAAAGTAGTATTTGTAATCTTTTGAAGCAAATGTTGTAAATTCTTCATTAGCCCCATCAAAATCTTTTGCTTTATTAATTATTTTTCTATCTTTTAGGAATTTAAGTTGGTCTTGAATTTTATCGAAACTAAATAATCCACTTAAAAATTTATCTTTTAAATCGAAATCATATTCATCTTCATTAATATAGTCTTTTAATAGTACTTTATTGTCGAAAAAGCCTTTTTTATACTCTTTTCCGTCATTTCAGAAACCTGTAATTGTAATTGGATATTCTTTAGTTTCTTTAGTAAATATATTTTCAATTTTCAATGTTATTGTAAGTGTATTAGCTGCATCATTTGCTTTTGTCTTTTCTTTGACAATTGATAATTTTTCAAAGTCATGACGATATTGAATATTGTTTCATGATTCTTTAAAATTGAATTTGTAGTCATATTTATTTTTATCTGATTCGTCTTTAACTTCACAATATTTTTTCAATACTGCTAGTTGTTCATCAAATGTAGATTTGGTTTCCATTTCTCTAAGTATTTGATGTGGACTTGTGTAAAATCCTGGATCTTCATTTGCTTGTTTTGCGTCTTTAATACCAGCATTATTGAATTTTAATCCGCCCATTTCAAAGTTGCTTCCTCAGCCAACAATATTGATTGATTTTTCAACTCATTTTTGGTTTTTACCTTTTTCACGGTAGTAAGTATATAAGTGCAACTGGCCTGAACCATGAGTATGAGTTTTTTCTACGTTAAAAGCATATTCATATTTATCATTTGCATCATAAGTACCATCAATATTTACATATTGTTTTAAAAAATTAATTATGTCTTTTGGTTCATGATTATGTTCTTTATCAACCTTATCTAGTAAATCCAAAAAGTCTTTTGATGTCATTTTTTTGCCTTCATCTTTAACGCTTGGACGAAATACAAATGAACCTATTTTTTTATCAGCAATGTCACCTGCCGCATTATGTCCAACAACGTGATCAATTTCACCTTCTTTAACTTGAACACCTCCAGAAGCATAAACTCCTAGTCATTTTTTTGGATCGACTTTAGCATTAGGCTCAAAGCCTTGGATATCACGAGAAACCATGCTACTATCAGCAGGGTTATCTTTTTTAATACGTACAAAAACATAGTGTAAAGTATCAGGGTGAGAATGTGTTGCTTCATCACTTTTGTAGTCATAAGCAGAATCGGGATGAAATTCAATATTAACTTTACATAATTTTTTAATGATTTCAATTTGTTCTTCAAAACTTTTGTTTTTAATTTCGTGAGCTACTTCACCTGAACTGACTTTTTTAATAACTTCTAAATCTTTAATGTAACCATCAATTACTAATTGACCATCTCAAAAGTAAACTTTCTCAAGTCTATCAAATTTGTGTATATCATCATGATAAACATTATTGTGACCAATTTTGTTAATAGAAAATTTTTTAACTTTAGTTTTGTCATTGTCTTTAATATTTAATGCAATAATGCATTTATACTCTTTTTTTAATTCATTGTAACCAAATGTACTTTCGTTTTCATTTAAAGAATATTCTTTATTATTTTCATATTTAATTTGTTCTTTATTATTTATAAATTGATTAATAGTATCAATTAATTCTTTATTTTTTTTGCCTTTAATTAATCTTTGTATTGTTTTTGGATAGTAGCCTAAACCTTTTTCACTAGCGCTAACTGTAATGTTAGGTATATTTTGATCTGAGTTTTGATTACAACTAGCTGCAATAGTTGTAAGTGGTAGAGCTACAGAAGATAACAATGAAAAATTAAAGAATAATTTCTTTTTCATAATAGTTATTTTCCTTTTTATTATTAATTTTTTTAATTATTTTTAAGAATGATAGATTGTTATAAAACAAAAATATTTTTTTCAAAATATTATATATAGAATGTGATTAATCTTCAGCTACATTATATATCTGTTTTTTATACACCTAAACAAAAAAATTCAAATTTTCTTTATATACATATATTAATTATTTTTATCTTTATATTTTATAGAGATGTGGTATAGTTTAAAAAATCACTTTTTTAATAACAAAAAGCATTAAAAAGTAGTTTAAATTAATTTTAACAACTTGTTTCGGTGTTTCAAGTTTTTACTTAATAACTTATTGATGTTTTGGCTAAAAAATCAACATTTTTAAAATTTGCACAAAAAACCAAAAAGTGAGTTTATAAGCTAAAAAATAAGTAAAAATTAACTTTTTAATTTATTAGCTGATTTTATTTACTTAGCATTTATACTTAATAATAAAATATTTAATATTTTTCTTTGAAATTTTAAGTCTTCATTTATAATTGAAAAGCAACTATTACATAGAAGCATAAGGTTGTTGAAATGCCAAGAAGAGTTGTTGAGGACATTTCAAGTAATTTATGTGGAGTAAAGTTCGTATATGAACAAAGGAGACAACTATGAAAAAAATCAATATCAAGGTTAAAAGTTTCGATCATGCTTTAGTTGATTTTGGAGCAAAGAAAATTGTTGAAGTTGCTACCAAAAACTCAGTTAAAGTAAGTGGTCCAGTTCCTCTTCCAACAAAAAGAGAAGTTGTGACTATCTTAAGATCAGTTCACGTTAACAAAAAATCTCGTGAACAATTTGAATCAAGAACTTTTCAACGTTTGATCGTTTTATTAAACCCAAACGATAAAGCTCTTGACCAAATTAAGAGATTAGAACTTCCAGCAGGTGTTGAAGTTCAAATCTCAACAAAATAACAAAATCCGACTTGTGCTAGACAACAAGCGACGGTTGTTAAATTACAAACAAAATTTAAGGAGAAAAAATTATGAAAGGAATCTTAGGACGGAAGATTGGTATGACACAAATCTTTACTGAACTTGGAGCTAGTGTTCCAGTTACAGTTATAGAAGTGCAACCAAATGTTGTTACTAAAGTTCTTTCAGCTGACAAAAATGGGTATGTTGCAACCCAAATTGCTGTTGGTGAAAAGAAAGAACACAGAAGCAATAAACCTCTTAAAGGTCAATTTGCTCAAGCTAAAACAACACCTAAGCGCTACGTTAAAGAAATTCGTGGCATGCAAGGCTATGAATTAGGTCAAACTATTAAGGCCAACATTTTTAAAGCTGGTGAATTAGTAGATATCACTGGTACATCAAAAGGTAAAGGTTTTGCCGGTACAATCAAAAGATGAAACCAACACATTGGACCTAAATCACACGGTGGTGGTGGTGGTAGTCAACCTGTTAGACAAACAGGATCACTTGGGGACATCTCAGGTAACCGTGTTTTCAAAGGTATGACAATGCCAGGTCACTTAGGAGCTGTTAGAACAACAGTTCAAAATCTTGAAATTGTTAAAGTTGATGTAGCAAACAACATTATGTTAGTTAAAGGATCAATTCCTGGGGCTAAAAATTCATATGTTATGATTCGTGAAGCTGTTAAAGGCTTACCAAATCATGATGCAATTAAACTTGTTGATATTAAAGAAGTTCTTAAAATGAATGAATTGCTTGAAAGAGCTAAAAAATACAACATTGAAGTTACAGTTGGTATGCATTCAAGTGAATTAGAACCTCTTATCCAAAAAGCTGAAGCTGATGCAGCTGCAGCAGCTGAAGAAAGTAAAAAAGCAGAAGGAGATAAATAATGGCTGAAACAAAGAAAAAAGCTACTACTAAAGCTAGTGAAGAAAAGAAAACTATAACTAAAAAAGTAGCAACTGCTAAGAAAACTACTACTGCTAAATCAACTTCTACAGCTAAAAAATCAACAACTACTGCTAAAAAAGCTACTACAACAACTAAAAAATCCGCTGCTCCTAAAGCAACAGCTGAAAAGAAAACAACTTCAAGAAAAAAAGTTACAGTTGAAATTGATTTAACTAAAAACTTAAAACCTAAAAAGCCTACTAAAGCTGAATTAAAAGCTCAAGAAGCTAAAGAAGAAAGTGCTAAAAAGAAAACCGCTGCTAAAACAGCTGCTCAAAAAGCTAAATTAGCTAAAGAAGAAGCTGCTGCAAAAGCAAAAGCAGAAAAAGAAGCACAAGCAGCTTTAGATGAATTAAAAGCTGCAGCAGAAGCTGCTAAAAGAAAAGCTAAAACTTATGCATCTTCAAGAGCAAAAGTTGCTTCACTTAAATTAAATGATGCTAAACTTGAACAAGAAAAATTTACAAAAGTTATCTTGCTTCACTTTGACAATAAAGCCTTACCAAAAGAATTATTTGCATCACCAAAAATTTATGAACAAGCAATTTTTGACACCATTATGGCTGATAGAGCATCAAGACGTCAAGGTACTCATGATGTTAAAAATCGTTCAGAAGTAAGCGGTGGTGGTAAAAAACCTTGAAGACAAAAAGGAACAGGACGTGCTCGTGCAGGTTCAACAAGATCACCTATTTGAGTTGGTGGTGGACGTGCATTTGGTCCTACTCCAGAACGTAACTACTCATTAAAAGTTAACAAGAAAGTACGTCGTGCTGCATTCTTATCAGCTCTTACATTACTTTCAAACAAAAAATCAGTTGTTATTGATGACTTTAAAATGTCAAAAATCTCAACTAAAGATGCTGTTAACAAACTTAAATCATTAAAAATTGAAAACTTAAAACACATTTTAGTGGTAACAACAGATGAAACTGTTTACAAATCAACAGCTAACTTACAAAATGTTTTATGTGTTAAACCAAACTCAGTAAGTGTTGAAAACCTTGTTTGAGCAGATGTATTAGTTCTTTCAAATGAAGGTCTTAAAAACTTTGAAGGGAGAATTAAATAATGGAAATTACTCAAGTATTACATAGACCAGTTCTCACTGAAAAAACCAACATTTTACAAAGTTCAAACACATACACATGAGAAGTTGATTGAGCTGCAAACAAATATCAAATTAAAGAAGCAATTGAATTTATTTTCAAAGTTAAAGTTGTTAAAGTTAACATTTTAAAAGTTGACAAAAAACCTAAAAGAGTAGGTCGTTACAACGGTTTTACAAATCGTTACAAAAAAGCAATGATTACTTTAGCTGAAGGAGATAAAATCGTTTATTATCCAAATGAAGCTGAAGCTCAAGATGCTAAAAAAGAAGCTAAAGTTAAAGCTAAAAAAGCTGAAGATAAAAAACAAGCAGCAGCTAAAGAAGCAGAAATTGCTAAAAAACTTGCTGCTAAAAAAGCTAAAGCAGCTGAAAGCAAAAAAGCAGACAGCTCAAAAGCTGAAAAAACTACAAAATCAACTACTTCAAAACCTGCTGCTAAAAAAGTTGCAGCTGCTAAGAAGAGTTCAAAATAATTATTAGAGGATTAAATTTTGCTTAAAAGAAAAATTTCCTCATCTATTTTTAAGCAAGGAGAAAATTAGAAATGGCAATTAAACATTACAAGCCAACTACGAATGGACGTCGTAATATGTCATCTCTACATTACACAGAAAACTTAAGTGGACATGCTCCTGAAAAATCTTTACTTACACTATTAAAATATAGTGCTGGTCGCAATAACCAAGGTAAGATTACAGTACGTCACAAGGGTGGTCGTGTTAAGAGATTTTACAGATTAATTGACTTCAAACGTAATAAGGACAATATTCCAGCAGTAGTTAAGACCATTGAATATGATCCTAACCGTTCAGCTAATATTTGTTTATTAGCATATGCTGATGGAGAAAAAAGGTATATTTTAGCGCCTGAAGGCATTAAAGTAGGCCAAAGCGTTATTTCAGGTGAACACGCTGACATTTTAGTAGGTAATGCATTACCACTTTCAAGCATTCCAGAAGGTACAATTGTACACAACATTGAAATGCAACCAGGTGGTGGAGGTATTATTGCTAGATCAGCAGGTACATCTGCACAAATCTTAGGTAAAGATGACGACGGTAAATATGTTGTTTTACGTCTAAAAAGCGGTGAAATGCGTCGTATCTTAGCTCGTTGCCGTGCAACTATCGGTTCAGTTGGTAACGAAGAACATTTATTGGTTGATTTAGGAAAAGCTGGTAGAAACCGTTATAAAGGTGTTCGTCCAACAGTTCGTGGTTCAGTTATGAACCCTGTGGATCACCCACATGGTGGTGGTGAAGGTAAACAACCTGTTGGTCGTAAAGCTCCTCTTACTCCTTGAGGTAAAAAAGCTCTTGGAGTTAAAACAAGAAAAACTAAGAAATCTTCAAACAAACTTATCGTAAGAAGAAGAAAGGATGCTAAATAATGGCTCGTAGTCTTAAAAAAGGACCTTTTGCAGACGAACATTTACTTAAAAAAGTAGATGCTATTGTTGAAGGCAAAGCGCCAAAAAAACCAATTAAAACTTGATCAAGACGTTCAACCATCTTTCCAAGTTTCATTGGTTTAACATTCCAAGTACACAATGGCAAGCAATTTATTGATGTTTATGTAACAGATGACATGGTTGGTCACAAGTTAGGTGAATTTGTACCTACAAGAACCTTCTCAGGTCACGGTGCTGACAAAGGTAAGAAATAGTTATGGCACAAAATACACCAGTTGTTCAACAAGCTAAAGCTCATGTTGAAATTCAACGTGTTAGTGCACGTAAAGCACGTTTAGTTGCTGACTTAGTTAGATCTAAAGACGTGCGTGAAGCTCTTGGTATTTTAAGAAATACAAACAAGAAATCTTCAGAATTATTTATTAAACTTATTAACTCAGCAATTGCTAATGCTACAAACAACCACGGAATGGATGCATCTAAATTATTTGTTAAAGAAATCTTAGTTAATGAAGGACCAACACTTAAAAGATACCAACCTCACTCAAGAGGAACAGCTTATTCAATTTTTAAACGTACATCACATTTATCAATTACATTAGAAGAAAGAAAGTAGTAAATTATGGGACAAAAAGTTAATCCAAATGGATTCCGTTACGGAATTACAAAAGCGCGTAATACATCTTGATTTGCTGAAAAAGCAAACTATGGAAAATACTTAGTAGAAGATGCTAAAATTTACAAATTCTTCGATAAATTAGTACGTAAATACCAAATTGGACAAGTTGAAATCAAAAGAAATCAAGCCAATAAAATAACAGTTTACATTCACTCAGCTACACCAAATAAGTTAGTTAGTGAAGGTGGAAGTACAATCGACAAAATTAATGTTGATTTACACAAATACTTAAAAAACAAAAATCTTGATATTAATTTACAAGTTGTTTTACTTAAAAATCCTGAACTTAATGCTCGTTTAGCTGCTGAAGCTATTGCAACTAAACTTGAAAATCGTGAAAGCTTTCGTATTGCACAAAAATTAATTATTAATGATGCATTAAAAGCTGGAGCTAAAGGTATTAAAACTGCAGTTTCAGGTCGTCTTAATGGTGTTGATATGGCTAGAACAGAAGGCTATTCACGTGGAGAAATGAGACTTCACACATTAAGACAAGATGTTGATTATGCACACGCAAATGCTCACACTACTTATGGTGTAATCGGCGTTAAAGTGTGAATTTCAAAAGGCGAAATTTTGGAAGGAGGGTCAAAAGATGCTTCAACCAAAAAGAACTAAATATAGAAAACCATTTTTAGTACGTCATGACAAACGTAAAGCCTTCAAAGGTAATACAGTTGCTTATGGTGACTTTGGTTTACAAGCTGTAAGCTCAGCTTGAGTCGATGCACGTCAAATAGAAAGTGCTCGTATTGCTATCACTCGTTATATGGGTCGTGAAGGTCAAGTTTTCATTAGAATCTTCCCTCACTTCTCAAAAACATCAAAACCTATCGGTGTTCGTATGGGTTCTGGTAAAGGTAGTCCTGAAAAATGATATACACATGTTAGAATTAACACAATGATGTTCGAAGTATCAGGTGTTAGCGAAGAAATTGCAAGAGAAGCTTTACGTTTAGGTGGTCACAAACTACCTGTAAGCTGAAGAATAGTAGCTAAAGAACAAGGAGGTCAACAATAATGCTTTATAAAGATATTAAAGTTAAAAATAATGCTGAACTCCGTAAATTACTTGACGATTTAAAAGCACAATTATTTATTTATCGTTTCCAAAACAAAACTGGGACATTAGATCACAGTCACAAAATTAGAGAAGTACGTCGTGACATTGCTAAAGTATTAACAGTTTTAAAAATTAACGAATCTAAAGGAGGAGCTAAATAATGGAAAGAAGTTCACGTAAGACCCTTCAAGGTCGTGTTGCTTCAGCACGTGGTGATAAAACTATCATCGTTGAAGTTGAAAGTTATAAAGCTCATAGTCTTTACTCAAAACGTTTTAAAGTTGTTAAACGTTTCGCAGTTCATGATGAAAAAAACTTAGCTAAAGTTAACGACATCGTTACAATTATGGAAACACGTCCTCTTTCAAAAACCAAACACTTCCGTCTTGTTGAAATTAAACAACACGCAGTTGAAGGAGAAAAATAATGGTTATAGCACTTTCTAAATTAAATGTTGCAGATAACTCTGGAGCAAAAGAAGTTGGTGTAATCAAAGTTTTAGGTGGAAGTAGAAAGAAAACAGCTAATATCGGTGACGTTATTATCTGTTCAGTTAAAAAAGCTTTACCTAATGGTTTAGTAAAAGAAGGACAAGTAGTTAAAGGTGTTATTGTTAGAAGTGTTTATGGAATTAGCCGTGAAAATGGTACACATATTCGTTTCGACGATAATGCAGTTGTGTTAATTAAAGATGATGGTACTTTAAGAGGTACTAGTGTGTTTGGACCTGTTGCTCGTGAATTACGTGACCGTGGTTATTTAAAAATCGTTTCATTAGCACCTGAAGTTCTTTAATAATAAATAAAGAAGGTAATTATGAAATTAAAACTTAAGAAGAACGACGAAGTTATTGTTATTGCAGGAAGCAATAAAGGTAAAATTGGTCGTATTATTAGAACAAATTTTAAAACAAACCGTGCATATGTAAAAGATGTAAACGTAGTAACTAAACACGTAAAACCAAGTCAAAGTAATACAGAAGGTTCAATCAAGAACGTTGAAGCTCCTATTCACATTTCAAATCTTGCAATCGTTACTAAAAAAGCTACCAAAAGTGGTGCTGCTCAATATTCAAAAGTTGGTTTTAAAGTTAAAGGTAACACTAAAGTTAGAGTTGCTCGTAAAACTAAGAAGGAAATTTAATTATGAATTTAAAAGCTTATTACACAAAAACAGTTGTACCTGCATTAATGAAAAAATATAACTATTCATCAGTTATGCAAGTACCACGTTTAGAAAAAATTGTTTTGAATATGACAGCAGGTAAAGAAGTAACAAACTCTAAAGCTATCGAAGAAGTTCTTAATGAACTTACTCAAATTTCAGGTCAAAAACCATTCCAAACCAGAGCTAAAAAATCAAATGCTTCATGAAAACTTCGTGAAGGCATGCCTATGGGTGGTAAAGTTACACTACGTCGTGATCGTATGTGAGACTTTTTAGAAAAATTAATTAATGTTGCAATGCCACGTATTCGTGATTTCCGTGGTGCCAACCCTAAAGCATTCGATGGTAGAGGAAACTACTCATTAGGTGTTAAAGAAGAAATTATTTTCCCAGAAATCGAATTTGACAAAATTCGTCACATCAAGGGACTTGATGTTCAATTAATCACAAGCACAAATAAAGATGAAGAAGCTAGAAGTTTATTAGAATTAATCGGCATTCCATTTATTAAAGGAGATAGATAATATGGCTAAAGTTTCATTAAAAGCAAAACAAAAGAAACATCCTAAATTCTCAACACGTGCTTACACACGTTGTGAATTATGTGGACGTCCACACGCAGTTTTAAGAAAATACAAGATTTGCCGTATTTGTTTCCGTAATTTAGCTCATGAAGGAAAAATTCCTGGCATGAAGAAAGCGAGTTGATAATTATGTTTATCACAGATCCAATTTCAGATATGATTGTTAGAATCAAAAACGCTAATCAACGTAAATTCAAAACTGTAGCTATTCCTTTTTCAAATAAAAAAGCTAAAATTCTAGAAATTCTTCAAAATGAAGGTTACATTACAAACTTTGTTACAAAAGGCCAAGGTAAAGACAAAGTACTTGAAGTTTCATTAAAATACAAAAACAACCAAAGTGCAATTGTTGACTTTAAACGTGTTTCAAAACCAGGTCTTAAAGTTTATACTTCAGCTGACAAATTACCTACCATTTTATCAGGTTATGGTACAGCAATCATTTCAACTTCAAAAGGAATGATGACTGAAAAACAAGCTCGTAAGGAAAATGTGGGTGGTGAAATCATTGCCTACATTTGATAGGGAGGTGCTTTATGTCTCGTGTTGGAAATAGAGTATTAAATATCCCTGCAGGTGTTGAAGTTAATTTAAATGGTACAACCTTAAATGTTAAAGGTTCATTAGGCCAATTAGAAAAAACATTCAGCCCACTTATTGCAATTAAAATTGAAAATAATCAAATTACAACCCTCCGTGCTAATGAAGAAAAACACACAAAACAATTACACGGAACAACAAATGCTTTAATTCAAGGCATGCTTGAAGGTGTTTCAAAAGGTTTCAAAAAAGAATTAGCAATCAAAGGTGTTGGTTACAAAGCTGCACTTAATGGTCAAACTTTAGAATTAACTGTTGGTTACAGCCACATAGTTAGTCTAAGTGTACCAGAAGGTGTTAAAGTTGAAGTTCCAAAACCTCTTGAAATCATTATTAGTGGTATTGACAAAGAAAAAGTTGGTCAATTTGCTGCTGTTGTGCATGATGTTCGTCGTCCTAACTCATACTCAGGTAAAGGGATTTCATACAAAGGCGAATACATTCGTATTAAAGAAGGAAAAACTGCTTCTAAATAGTAGTTTAGTTGAAAGGAAAAAATATTATGGCTACATTATCTCGTAATCAAGCACGTCAAGTTAAACACTTACGTGAACGTCAAAGTATTTCAGGTACTGCTACTAAACCACGTCTTTGCGTATTCAAATCTCATACAAACTTTTATGCACAACTAATTGACGATACAACAGGACACACTTTAGCAAGTGTTTCAACACTTGATCCTAAAGCTAAAGTTAAATACCACGGAAACATTGCTTCAGCAACTAAAGCTGGTGAAGCAATGGGTGCTAAAATTGCAGCCCTTAAATTAAAAGAAATAGTATTCGATCGTTCAGGTTACATTTATCATGGACGTGTTAAAGCCTTCGCAGAAGGTGTTAGAAGTATAGCTAAAGGAGTTAAATTCTAATTATGGCAGAAGCAGAAGTAAAGAAAGTTGTTAATAAAGAACAACCTAAAGAAGCCCAAGCTCAAGGAACTAAAGAAGTTGTAGCTCCTAAAGCTAAAGCTGAAAACAAAGATAAAAAACAAATTTGAGAAAAAAGACCTCAAGGTCAAAAAATTTCTCAAAACTCTCGTCCACAAGGTAAATTCGAAAAAGGCAATCGCCGTGACCGTCGTAATCACTTTGATGCTAGCGACAATGAATTCAGCGAAAAAGTTGTTAATATCTCACGTGTAACTAAAGTTGTTAAAGGTGGACGTCGTTTCTCATTTGCAGCTTTTGTAGTTGTTGGTGACAAAAAAGGACGTGTTGGTTTTGGGCATGGAAAAGCAAACGAAGTTCCTGACTCAATCAAAAAAGCAGTTAAAGATGCTAAAAATCACCTTATTACAGTTCCAATTCAAAACAAAATCACAGTACCTCATGAAGTTCATGCTAAATTCTTAGCTTCAAGAGTTATGCTTAAACCTGATACAAAAGGTAAAGGTATTGTTGCTAGTGGTACAGTTAGAGCAGTTGTTGAACTTGCAGGTTACACCGATATTTATACCAAAACTTATGGTTCACGTTCAAAAGCAAACATTGTTAGAGCAACTTTAAAAGCTCTTCAAGCTTTAAGAACACCAGAACAAATTGCTGACATTCGTGGTAAAGATGTTAAAGATCTTTTAGCCTAATTAATTTAGACTAAGTAAAATTAAAAATTTATTTACATAAAGGAAAGGACTAAAATGAACTCAACATTACAATCATTAAGACCTACCGCTGGCTCACGTGTTGAAAAACACCGTGTTGGTCGCGGACATGCTGCTGGAAAAGGTAAACAAGCTGGTAAAGGTCAAAGTGGACAAAACAAACGTAAGGGTCACAGACTAGGATTTGAAGGTGGTCAAACACCTTGATTCCGTCGTATTGGAAAACGTGGATTTACCAATGTTAACCACATCGAATACCAAATTATTAATTTAGTTGATTTAGAAAACAACTTTAAAGCAAATGCAACTATTGACTTAGAAGCATTATTCAAAGCTAATTTGATTAAAAGACAAATGCCTGTTAAATTATTGGGTAATGGTCAAGTAACTAAAAAATTCAATGTTAATCTTCATGCAGCTTCAAAAAGTGCTATTGATGCAATCGAAGCTAAAGGTGGAAAAGTTACTTTATTATAGTTTGCAACCTAACTATTGTTAGTCTATAAAAAAGTATTTCTATTAATAATATAAAGAAGTAAGGAGTAACCTTGCTTTTTTATTTCATATTTTTTGCAATATTTAGCTAACTAAATAAATTATTAAAGTAACCAAAATATCTTATTTTATAGGCAAAAAATTAGTTTTTTTGCTCTTAAAATTAACTTGCCAAAATTTTTGAAAAAAAATAAAAAAATTTTCTTCTCTTTAATTTTTTATTATATATAATTAAAAAGCAATCTATAAACCATAGAGTGCGCAATTGTTCTTTGAAAACTAGATATATAAACATGACAGTCAATTTTTTCGAGAGTTTGATCCTGGCTCAGGATGAACGCTGGCTGTGTGCCTAATACATGCATGTCGAGCGAAGGTAGCAATACCTTAGCGGCGAATGGGTGAGTAACACGTGCTCAACGTACCCTTCAGTTTGGCATAGCGACTGGAAACAGTCGATAATTTCAAATACTCGTAGTTTTCGCATGAAGATTACGGAAAAGAAGCGTTTGCTTCGCTGGAGGAGCGGGGTGCGTAACATTAGCTAGTTGGTGAGGTAACGGCCCACCAAGGCGATGATGTTTAGCGGGGTTGAGAGACTGAACCGCCACACTGGGACTGAGATACGGCCCAGACTCCTACGGGAGGCAGCAGTAGGGAATATTCCACAATGGGCGAAAGCCTGATGGAGCGACACAGCGTGAAGGATGAAGGTCCTATGGATTGTAAACTTCTGTGGTAAGGGAAGAAAAGACAGAATAGGAAATGATTTTGTTTTGACGGTACCTTATTAGAAAGCAACGGCTAACTATGTGCCAGCAGCCGCGGTAATACATAGGTTGCAAGCGTTATCCGGAATTATTGGGCGTAAAGCGTCTGTAGGTTGTTTGTTAAGTCTGGCGTTAAATTTTGGGGCTCAACCCCAAAACGCGTTGGATACTGGCAGGCTAGAGTTGTGTAGAGGTTAGCGGAATTCCTTGTGAAGCGGTGAAATGCGTAGATATAAGGAAGAACACCAAGATGGCGAAGGCAGCTAACTGGACATATACTGACACTGAGAGACGAAAGCGTGGGGAGCAAACAGGATTAGATACCCTGGTAGTCCACGCCCTAAACGATGATCATTAGCTGATGGGGAACTCATCGGCGCAGCTAACGCATTAAATGATCCGCCTGAGTAGTACGTTCGCAAGAATAAAACTTAAAGGAATTGACGGGGATCCGCACAAGCGGTGGAGCATGTGGTTTAATTTGAAGATACGCGTAGAACCTTACCCACTCTTGACATCTTCTGCAAAGCTATGGAGACATAGTGGAGGTTAACAGAATGACAGATGGTGCATGGTTGTCGTCAGCTCGTGTCGTGAGATGTTTGGTTAAGTCCTGCAACGAGCGCAACCCTTATCCTTAGTTACTACCATTTAGTTGAGGACTCTAAGGAGACTGCCCGAGTAATCGGGAGGAAGGTGGGGATGACGTCAAATCATCATGCCTCTTACGAGTGGGGCAACACACGTGCTACAATGGCCGGTACAAAGAGAAGCGAAGTGGTGACATGGAGCAAACCTCAAAAAACCGGTCTCAGTTCGGATTGTAGTCTGCAACTCGACTACATGAAGTCGGAATCGCTAGTAATCGTAGATCAGCTACGCTACGGTGAATACGTTCTCGGGTCTTGTACACACCGCCCGTCAAACCATGGGAGCTGGTAATGCCCGAAGTCGGTTTATAAACAAACTGCCTAAGGCAGGACTGGTGACTGGGGTTAAGTCGTAACAAGGTATCCCTACGAGAACGTGGGGATGGATCACCTCCTTTCTACGGAGTACAAAAGAGTACTTTTTAAAGTACTATTAACCTTATTTCACTAGACCTATTTTATTTATATATTTTTTGTTATGTGGCTTTTTTATGGGTCTAAAGCTTTATATCTAGTTTTGAGAGAACAATATTTTTTTCTCTCATTTGTTCTTTGAAAACTGAATAGTAAATTTTTTGATATTTACAACGACATCAAAATTAAATTAAATGGTTAATTTGTTTTGATTTCATCGAGAAAATCATATTAATTATGATTCATTGAAATGTCTTAAAATACACATCATAACAAACTATAACAATAGGAAAATACTTTTAAATAAGGAAGAGTTTGTGGTGGATGCCTTGGGTCTGAAAGTCGATGAAGGACGTGATTACCTGCGATAAGCCTCGTGGAGCCGGAAATATGCTATGAAACGGGGATTTCCGAATGGGGAAACCTAACTAGGGTAATGCCTAGTTGCCTTGTTCTGAATTCATAGGAACTTGAGTGAGACACCTTGTGAACTGAAACATCTTAGTAGCAAGAGGAAGAGAAAATAAACAATGATTTCTTTAGTAGCGGCGAGCGAACGAGAAAGAGCCCAAACCCAGCAATGGGGGTTGTAGGACGATCTACATGAAGTTACAAAACTTAATGATAGCAGAAGCTTTTGGGAAGAAGCGGCATAGAGGGTGATACCCCCGTATGTGAAATTGTTAAGTCTTCTGATCGTATCCTGAGTAGGGCGGGGCACGTGGAACCCTGTCTGAATCTGCCGGGACCACCCGGTAAGGCTAAATACTAATCAGACACCGATAGTGAACTAGTACCGTGAGGGAAAGGTGAAAAGAACCCCGAGAGGGGAGTGAAATAGATTCTGAAACCACTTACTTACAATTAGTCAGAGCCCGTTTATGGGTGATGGCGTACATCTTGCAGTATGGACCGGCGAGTTATGACAGCATGCGAGGTTAAGCAGAAAAAAGCGGAGCCGTAGAGAAATCGAGTCTTAATAGGGCGTCTTAGTATGTTGTCATATACCCGAAACCATGTGATCTATTCATGAGCAGGCTGAAACTTGGCTAACCCCAAGCGGAGGGCCGAACCGTAGTACGCTGAAAAGTGCCCGGATGACTTGTGAATAGTGGAGAAATTCCAATCGAACTTGGAGATAGCTGGTTCTCCTCGAAATAGCTTTAGGGCTAGCGTGTAGTGTTAAGTAGTGGTGGTAGAGCACTGAATATGGAATGGCCTCGCCTAGGGGTACTGACTATAATCAAACTCCGAATACCGCTATGTATTGCTATGCAGTCGGAACCGGGGTGCTAACGTCCCGGCTCGCGAGGGCAACAACCCAGATCGCCGGCTAAGGTCCCAAAATCGTGTTAAGTGAGAAAGGTTGTGAGGTTTCATAAACAACTAGGAAGTTGGCTCAGAAGCAGCCACCTTTTAAAGAGTGCGTAATAGCTCACTAGTCAAGAGACCTTGCGCCAACAATTTAACGGGACTAAAACACGATACCGAAGCCGCGGGTAATTATATTTACGTTAGAGGAGCGTTCCTAGGGCAATGAAGTCAGACCGTGAGGACTGGTGGAGCGCTAGGAAGTGAGAATGCCGGTATGAGTAACGATTCGTAGTGAGAATCTACGACGCCTATTGGGGAAGGTTTCCTGGGCAAGGTTCGTCCACCCAGGGTTAGTCAGGACCTAAGACGAGGCTGAAAAGCGTAGCCGATGGACAACAGGTTAATATTCCTGTACTTTCTATAATAGTGATGGAGTGACGGAGGAGGATAATCTTACCACTTACTGGATTGTGGGGTAAGCGTTCACTGGTGACTGTAGGCAAATCCGCAGTCTATAACCGGGAGGCGTGATGCATAGGGTCAAACCGAATTAGATGATTCCACACTTCCAAGAAAAGCTTCTAAACTTAATATTATGGAAACCTGTACCGAGAACGGACACACGTCCCCGAGATGAGTATTCTAAGGCGAGCGAGAAAACTAGTGTTAAGGAACTCTGCAAAATGACCCCGTAAGTTCGCAAGAAGGGGCGCCTAAGGTAACACTTAGGCCACAGTAAATTATGAGGGGCAACTGTTTATCAAAAACACAGCTCTCTGCTAAACCGCAAGGTGATGTATAGGGGGTGAAGCCTGCCCAGTGCCCGAAGGTTAAGTGGATGCGTTAGCATTTGCGAAGCGTTGAAATGAAGCCCGGGTGAACGGCGGCCGTAACTATAACGGTCCTAAGGTAGCGAAATTCCTTGTCGGCTAAATACTGACCTGCACGAAAGGCGCAATGATCTCTCAACTGTCTCAACACTAGACTCGGTGAAATTATGGTCCCAGTGAAAACGCTGGGTACCCGCATCAAGACGAAAAGACCCCATGGAGCTTTACTACAGTTTCGTATTGGAACTTGGTCTAACATGTGTAGGATAGGTGGGAGACTTTGAAGCGAGGACGCTAGTTCTCGTGGAGTCATCCTTGAAATACCACCCTTGGTATATTGAGTTTCTAACATGCCATCATCATCAGGTGGGTGGACAGTGCGTGACGGGTAGTTTGACTGGGGCGGTCGCCTCCTAAAGAGTAACGGAGGCGTTCAAAGGTACACTCAGTACGGTCAGAAACCGTATGTAGAGCGCAAAGGTAGAAGTGTGCTTGACTGTGAGACTTACAAGTCGAGCAGGTGCGAAAGCAGGACTTAGTGATCCGGCTGTACATTGTGGAATGGCAGTCGCTCAACGGATAAAAGTTACCCTGGGGATAACAGGCTTATCTTGCCCAAGAGATCACATCGACGGCAAGGTTTGGCACCTCGATGTCGGCTCATCGCATCCTGGAGCTGGAGTCGGTTCCAAGGGTTGGGCTGTTCGCCCATTAAAGCGGTACGCGAGCTGGGTTCAAAACGTCGTGAGACAGTTTGGTCCCTATCTGATGTGGGCGTTGGAATATTGATGAGAGCCGCTCTTAGTACGAGAGGACCGGAGTGGACGTACCACTGGTGTTCCAGTTGTTCCGCCAGGAGCATAGCTGGGTAGCTAAGTACGGAAAGGATAACCGCTGAAAGCATCTAAGTGGGAAGCCTCCTCAGAGATAAGTATTCCCTTGAGATTCCTTATAGACTATGAGGTTGATAGGTTGGAGGTGTAAGCGTAGTAATACGTTGAGCTGACCAATACTAATAAATCGATCGGTTTAAAAGTAGAAGTGTATTTATGACATTTCAATGAATTATTGTTACTATTCAGTTTTCAGAGAACATGTGTCACGAGTGTGACATTTTTTTATTCATTTTTTTACCAAAAAGCCTATAAAACAAAGGATTTGGTGAAATTTTTTTATTTTTTTAAAATACTAAAAAACTAAAATATTTTTTATTTATTTTAAGGCTAAAAAAATATAAGTTTTTTTATTAAACTTTTACTATAAAATTTGGTAGTTTATTATATAATAATAAAGTATTTTATAAGAGACAAAGTTGAATTGGTTTTTGCAATGA
Source organism: Mycoplasmopsis fermentans PG18 (assembly GCF_000209735.1). Classification (NCBI taxonomy): domain Bacteria; kingdom Bacillati; phylum Mycoplasmatota; order Mycoplasmoidales; family Metamycoplasmataceae; genus Mycoplasmopsis; species Mycoplasmopsis fermentans. Next base: position 901,573 of record NC_021002.1, on the reverse strand, counting down.
AAGTGAGGGTTGAATATATGAAGAAATTTTTCTCAAATGTAGGATTTAAGATTTCAAAATTTTTTTATAACTTCAAAAACAAATGAATAGTTTTCTGAAGTACTAAAGAAATTACTAAAAAATTGCTTTATACATTATTGTTGTTATCAATCTATATTTTAATGACAACAATCAAAGCTCCTTTTGTTAAATTATCTGATGTAAATATTAATGATGACCCATTCTTAAATACATTAAACCTTGTTGGCGGTGGAGGTCTTAAAAACTTCTCACTTGCAGCACTTGGAATTAGTCCATTCATTAATGCCAGCTTGATAATGTCTCTTTTACAAACCAAACTTTTCCCTCCAATTCAAAAACTTAGTCAAAGTGGACCACAAGGTCGGAGAAAATTAAATATCATTACAAGAATTTTGACTTTGTTTATTGCATTCCCTCAAGCTATCTTGCTTACTAAATCACTTAGTTTAGGTGACAATCCATTTATTGGATTTACTCCAATTCAAAAACTCCCTCGAGAAGTTACAATCTACTTAATATTGCCTTTAATCTTAATTGGTGGATCATTGTTCTCATTATTCATTGCTGAACAAATTACAGATAAAGGTTTAGGAAATGGTACAAGCTTAATTATTTTTGTTGGTATTGCATTCCAATTACAAAGTCAATTTAAAGGAGCATTTAGCTTATTTGTTGGTAGTGAAAGTACAGCAGCAATTTTTGTTGGAGCATTAAAATTCTTAACTTACTTATTTGTTTACTTTGCATTGTTATTTATTATTGCTTTAGTTTACAATGCTGAAAGACATGTACCTATTCAACAAATTGGTGCTGGACGTAGTAGAAATATTAATGAAATGGGTAAATTGCCAATTAAATTAAATCCCGGTGGAATTATGCCAATAATCTTCGCCTCAATGCTAGTCAGCTTCCCAATTATGATATCTAGAATACTTCCAAAAGGTAATTCTGGCAAATTATGAATTGAAGCCAATATGCAATTCACTCAACCACTAGGCTTGTCATTATTGATTCTAATTACATTCTTCTTTAGTTACATAATTGGATTGCAACAATCAAGAATTGACAAGATTTCAGAAGACTTTGCAAAGAACTCAACATTTATTCCTGGTATTAGACCTGGAGAAGAAACTGAAGATTATTTAATAGGTGTTGTTTTAAGACTTTGCACCTTCAGTGGTTTCTATTTAGTATTCTTAGCTTCATTCCAATACATAATGATTTTATGATTACAAATTCCAGCTATAGTAAGTTTTGGTGGTACAGGTATGATGATTTTAGTATCAGTTGCTCTTGAAACTATTCAACAATTCATGGCACGCCGTAAAAGTCAACATCTTGCAAAACAAAAACGTCTTTCAAAAGAAGCTGCAGATGTGCTTAACTTCCAAAACAAATATCAAGAAAATGATCCTTTTGCAACAAATGATCAAAAATCTGAAGACGTTTCAAAAGAATATGATAAATACAAAAATGGAGATGGCTTATTATGATAAGTAAAATTAAACAACATATAGTTTTTATGGGGCCTCCTGGTGTAGGAAAAGGTACAGTGGCTGCTATAATAGCTGAAAAATATGGACTAGTACATGTTTCAACTGGTAATATCTTTCGTGAAGAAATAGCTTCACAAAGTGAACTTGGTTTACAAGTTAAAAAGATAGTTGAAGCAGGACAATATGTACCAGACGACATTACAAATACTATTGTTAAAAATAAAATTCAAGCTTTAATCAAAGCTAAAAAGATTATTATGCTTGATGGTTATCCACGTACTATTGACCAAGTTAACTTTTTAGATAGTATTTCAAACTTTAAATATGTAGCTCTTGAATTAAGTGCTCCTGAAGATGTTATTTTAAAAAGATTAAATGGACGTAGACAATGTCCTAAATGTAAAGCAAGTTTCCATATTGATTTTATGCCTTCAACTAAAGGCAAATATTGTGATAAATGTGGAGCTGAATTAATCTTAAGAAAAGACGACTCAATTGAAGCTATTAAAGTACGTCAAAAAGTTTATCATGATCAAACAGCACCATTGCTTGATTATTACAAAAAATATAATTTATTATTAACATTTGATGCTACAAGTGATCCAGAAACTATAGCAAAAAATATTGTTGAATCTTTAGCGAAATTAAAAAACTAATTTGCTAAAAGTAGAAAGAAGCTGCTTATGATAACTATTAAAAATGAACAAGAAATTATTAATATTACTCAAAGCTGCAAAATCCTGGCAGAAGTTAAACAAATAGTTTATGACTTTGTAAGACCAGGGGTTTCATTAAAAGAAGTGGATTCAGTCGCTTTTAATGAAATAGTAAAAAGAGGTGCACAACCAGCTTTTAAAGGCTTATATGGTTTTCCAGCAACCTGTTGCATCTCAATAAATGAAGAATTGATCCATGGAATTCCAAGTGATTACATTATTCAAGATGGCGACATAGTTAAAGTCGACATGGGATGTACTTACAAAGGAATGAACAGCGATAGTGCCTTCACTAAAGGTGTTGGTAATATCAATGAAAGTGATAAAAAAATAATTATAGTGGCTCAAGAATCATTCTATGCAGGTTTTAATGCGATTAAACCTGGTGCAAGAGTGGGAGATGTTAGTCACGCTATTGGTCAAGTAATAAGACAAAATAATTTATATACACCAAGTCAATACTGTGGGCATGGAATTGGACGTGAAGTTCATGAAGACCCTTATGTATTTAATGATGGCCATGCTGGTAGTGGACCATTATTAAAAGATGGAATGGTAATTTGTATTGAGCCAATGATTTTACAACAAAATGCTAGAATCAAAGTTAAAAAAGATAAATGAACCGTTGTTAGCGCTAGCGGTTTAAATGCAGCTCACTACGAACACACTGTTTTAATTAAAGATGGCAAAGGTATTATATTAACGAAAGGAATCTAAATGGCAAAAGACGCAATCAAAATGAAAGCTGTTGTCAAAGAAGCTTATTCAACAGATGAATATGATGTTGAACTTGAAAACGGCATGCTCATTAAAGCTCACATTTCAGGAAAAATGCGTGTAAATCACATTCGTATTTTGCCTGGAGATACTGTCGATGTTGAAATTAGTCCTTACAATTTATCTTTAGGACGAATAACATATCGTCACAAATAGATTTATAGGAGAATTATATGAAAGTTAGAGCTAGTGTAAAAAGAATGTGTAAAGATTGTCGTGTTATCAAACGTAAAGGAATTATTCGGGTAATTTGCTCACAACCAAAACACAAACAAAGACAAGGATAAGAGGAATTAAATGGCTAGAATTTTAAATATTGAAATTCCTAACAATAAACGTGTTGTTATCTCATTAACATACATTTATGGTATAGGAAGAACTAGAGCACAAGAAATTTGTGCTAAAGCAAAAATTGATGAAAATCTTAGAGTTAAAGATTTATCAGAAGAACAATTATCAGCAATTCGTGAAGTAGCTAAAGAATACACAACTGAAGGTGATCTTCGTCGTGAAACCAGTTTAAACATCAAACGTTTAATGGAAATCAAATGCTACCGTGGTATTCGTCACAGAAAAGGTTTACCTGTTAGAGGTCAATGTACACAAAAGAATGCTCGTACACGTAAAGGTCCTCGTAAAACAGTTGCAGGTAAAAAATCAACTAAATAATAGATAGGAAGAGGAATTAATTATGGCTAGAAAAACCAAAAAGAAAAATATAACAAATGGTGTAGCGCACATTCACTCAACAAACCAAAATACTATTGTTACCTTTGCTGACGAAAAAGGAAACGTAATTGCATGAAGTTCTTCAGGTGCTATTGGTTACAAAGGGACCAAAAAGAAAACCCCTTATGCAGCTGGTTTAGCTGCACAAGCAGCTGCTGAAGCTGCCAAAGAACATGGTATTAAAAGCGTAAAAGTTCAATTAAAAGGTTTAGGTGCAGGTAAAGACGCTGCTAGAAAACAAATTGAAGTTGCCGGTATCACAGTAACAGAAATTAGAGATGTTACACCAGTTCCACACAACGGAACAAGACCTCCAAAACGTATTCTTAAACGTGAAGCTAAAAAATAGTAAAGGAGTTGAATAATTATGGAAAAAATGACAAAATTAGAGTACCAAAAGGTTACTAAATTAAATAATTCAACTTCAAATGTAACTGCATTTACTCTTCAACCACTTGAACGTGGTATGGGTCAAACATTAGGTGTTGCTCTTCGTCGTATTTTACTTTCAAACATTACTTCATTAGCATTATTTGCAATCAAAATTGAAGATGTTAATCATGAATTCCAAGTAGTTGATGGTTGCGTAGAAGACGTTGCCACAATTATTATGAATTTAAGAAAAGTAAAATTCCAATACAACCCAGAATTTGTTAAAGATGACGAAATTATTAAAGTAACATTAAAAGCTGATCAACCAGGAGAAGTTACTTCAAGATTATTAGAAGTAAACAACTCAAGTATTGAAATTTTAAACAAATCATTAGAAATTGCTCACTTATCAGCAAATGGTAAACACAAATTAAATATTGAATTATATTTAAGACCAGGTCGTGGCTTTATTTCTAATGAAGAAAATAAGAAATTACTTAATAACTCTTCAATTACAACTAGAATGGAATCAAAAATCAAAAACGGAATTTTTATTGCTACAGATAGTAACTTTAGTCCAATTGAAAAAGTTAACTACACAGTTGAAGAATTAAACTCATCATCAAACAAAATTGAAGAAAGATTAACCTTCTCATTCCAAACAGATGGAACAGTTGATCCTAAGAGTGCATTACAACAAGCTTGTGAAATCTTAGTTGGTCACTTCAAATTGATTGGTAATGTTGATGAAATGAAAGTAAATGTATTTGCAGAAGAAAGTGAACAAACTCAAGAAACAAACGACAATGATGTTGATATCAATTCATTAAATCTTTCGGTACGTTCATTGAATGCACTTAAAAGAATTGGTAAAACAAAGATTTCTCAAGTAGCTGAAATGTCACTTGAAGAATTAGAACAAGTTAAAAACCTTGGTCGTAAATCACTTGATGAAATTCAACAACGTTTAAAAGAATATGGATATGAACTAAGTAAAGGAGAAGAATAATGGCTAACCCAAAACAAATTTATAGTCGTGATACTAAATGAAGAAAAGGTGTTATTCGTACCTTAGTTAGTGAACTTTTCATCCACGGACGTTTAACTACAACACTTATTCGTGCTAAAGAATTACGTCGCCATGCAGAAAAATTAATTACCAAAGCAAAAAACCCAACTTTAGCAAACCGTCGTATTGCTGCAAGTTTCTTACGTACAATTAAAAACACAGATGGTAAAGATGTTTTAAGAGTTTTATTTGAAGAAATTGCTCCAAGTTACTTAAACCGTAATGGTGGATACACACGTATTTACAAATTGGTTTCACGTGATGGAGACAATGCACCTATGGCTATTATTGAATTAGTTAAAGGCGACAAAGTTAAAACAAACAAAGCAGAAAAAACATCAAAAGACAAAGACACAAAAACTACAGCATCAAAAGCAACAAAAAGCAAAAAAGATGCTAAAGTAACTAAATAATAATTTTTACCAATAAGACAGTTTTATAGCTGTTTTAGACTAAATTCAACATACATAATTTGATTATTTTAATCACACAATAAGGCACATTTAGAGTGAACCCCAAATTCCAGACTTTTTGGAAAGGGGTTCACTTTTATGCAATTCAAATTTAAAAAAGAAACAAATGAAATAGAGAAATAAAAGGCTATTTAAAATTAAATCTTGATCAAAAGATAAAAATTGTTGAATTATATCTTCAAGAATTTAGTATTTTAGAAATAATAAAAATTAAACATTTTTGTTTTTTATAAATAAAAAATATTTTATTGGTTTTTAAAAAAATCATTTCATAATATAATATTTTTATGATTAAAGTACAGGACCTAGTTTTTTCTTATCCAGAATCAAAAACAAAAGCTCTCAATGGGCTTAATTTTACCATTCCAGATGGTAAATATGTTGCTATATTAGGTCACAATGGATCAGGTAAAAGTACATTCAGTAAATTGCTTGTTGCTTTGTATAAACCTTCTTCAGGTTCTATTGAAATAAATGGAACAGTTATTTCTAAAAAAACAATCAGAGAAATAAGAAAGAAAATTGGCATTATTTTCCAAAACCCTGATAACCAATTTGTTGGCGCTAGTGTTGAAGATGATATTGCCTTTGGTTTAGAAAATCAATGCATTCCACAAAAAGAAATGAAACCTATTATTGATGATTTAGCTGAAAAAGTAGGAATGAAGGACTATTTGACAAGAGAACCTCAATTCCTTTCAGGAGGTCAAAAGCAACGCGTTGCCATAGCTTCTGTTTTAGCTTTAAATCCTGAAATCATAATTTTTGATGAAGTAACTTCAATGCTTGATCCAAGAGGTAAAAGTCAAGTTTTAAAAATTATTAGAGAAATCCAAAAAACTCGTCAAAAAACTTTAATTTCAATTACTCATGATATGGATGAAGCTATTCAAGCTGATTATTGCTTAGTTTTTTCTAAAGGTCAAGTTGTTGCAAGTGGCTCACCTAAAGAAATTTTAAAAAATCATGAAATCATTGAATTAGCTAAAATTGATTCACCTTTTATTTATAAGCTCAGTGAAAAAATTGAAAATATTGAATCAACATATAATGAAGAGGAGTTATTAAATCAACTATGCAAATAAAAGTTAAAGATTTAGAACATATTTTTAGTCGTAGAACTCCTATGGAATTTAAAGCATTAAGTGGTATTAATGTAACAATCAATCAAGGCGAATATATAGGAATAATTGGACAAACTGGCTCAGGTAAAACTACATTCATAGAGCATTTAAATGCTCTTATTTTGCCATGAAATGGTTCAATTGAATGAATTTTTGAAAATGAAAAAATAAATAAGAAAACAAAAGAAAAAGAAAAATTTATTGATTCATATATTGTTAAAGCAAGACAAAAAAGAGTTAAGAAATCTAAAGATATTCGTAAAAGAGTTGGAATAGTATTTCAATTTGCTGAATACCAATTGTTTGAATCTACTATTAAAGATGATATTGCTTTTGGACCAAGAAGCTTTGGTGTGCATAAAACTGAAGCTTATGAAAAAGCTAAAAAATATCTTGAGTTAGTAGGTTTGGATGAAAGTTACTTGAATAAATCACCTTTTGGTTTAAGTGGTGGTCAAAAAAGGCGTGTTGCTTTAGCTGGAATTTTAGCTATGGAACCCGACATTTTAATTGCTGATGAACCAACAGCTGGATTAGATCCAGTTGGAGTTAGAGAAGTTTTAGAAATTTTTAATAAACTTCATCAACAAGGTAAAACGGTTATTATTATTACACATGATTTGGATAATGTTTTAGAAGTAGCAAAAAGAGTATTAATTTTTAAAGATGGAAAAGTTGTTAAAGATGGTGATACTTATGAAGTATTAAGGAATACAAAATTCTTAAAAGAAAACAATATGGAACCTCCAAAATTATTAGAATTCGTTTCTAAATTAGAGGAAAGAGGCATTAGTGTGCCTAAAGTTACATCTATTGATGAACTAGCTGCATTCTTAAATAAAAGAATGAAAGGAGGTGTATAATGAAATCTCCTATTGGTCGTTATTATCCACATGAAACAATAATTCATAAAATTGATCCAAGGTTAAAATTGATAATCAATATTATTTATATTGTTTTAACTTTTATTGTTAATTACTTTGTCTCTTTAGCTGTTTTATTAGTACCTCTAATGATTGCATTTGTTATTGGTTCAAGAAAAATATATCCTTTATTTAGATTAATGATTATGCCTCTAATTATTGGTTTCTTTATTCTCTTTGTTAATATCTATACTATGAAGTTAAAACCTGACTCGGACTATACAAGAATAATACCCTGAGGTGGCCATAGTGAATATGCCTTAACTTTAGAAGCTTTAGCAAGAACTGGAGCATTAATTATAAGAATTTACATTATGATTATGGTTACTTCTTTATTATTGATTACAACCAAACCAATACTACTTACTAAAGCACTTGAAGACTTGATGTTTCCATTTAAACTTCTATTCATTCCAACTCACATAATTGCTATGATTATTTCGATTGCATTAAGATTTATTCCTACTCTTTTTGAAGAAGCACAAAGAATAATGAAAGCTCAAGCAAGTCGTGGAGTTGACTTTAAGAATGGAAAAATTAAAGAAAAAGTTAAATCATTTACAACATTAATTATTCCATTGTTTGTTACTTCTTTTGCTAAAGCGGAAGACTTATCAAATGCTATGGAAACTAGGGGTTATGATCCTTATGCAAAAAGAACAAGATATCGTAAATTAAGAATAGGTTGATTAGATATTTTATTCTTTATATTGATAGTTGGTTTGATTCTATTTGTGGCATTTAGTCAAAGTGCAAAATATGATTTCTTACCATTCTGATACAAGTTCACATATTTCAAATATTAAAGCATTCATGCTTTTTTATTTTTTGCCTATAAAACAGATGTTTTAGAATAATAAACTAGTACAAAAAGACTTAAATCTTTTTGGGATTTAAGTCTAATTCTTTTGTCCTGGTTTATAATTTGCCTTAATAGTCTTTTTTAAAAAAGATTGAAAAAAATGGTAAAATAATATAATTAATGAATATAGTAAGGAGCGCATTATGCAAAACAAAAGAAAAGTGTTTGCTTTTGACTTGGATGGCACATTATTAACAGATGGAGTTAATACTCATCCAGAAACTCAAGAAGCAATTTTAAAATCATATAATTTAGGACATGCAAATATCATTTGTACTGGTCGTGGTTTGCAAAAAACTTTACCACTTTTAAAATCAATTAAAGGCATTAATTATTTTGTATGTTCAAATGGTGCATTATTTTATGATGTTGAAAAAGATTATTATAAAGTTTTAGGCGAAGTTAATAAAGATATATTTAATGATCTTTTTGATTATGCTCAAGCTCATGATTTAATTTTAACTATTGATACTCCTGAATTTAATGGTGCATGATCTAGAAATAGTGATAAAAATATATTACCAGAATGAGTTAAAGATCAAACAAAATTAACAGATAAAAATTCAAATTTCTTAAAACCATATTCAGATTTAGAAAAAGTTCTTAAAGATAATAATAGTAAAGTTACTCAAATGGCATTAAGAAATCCATTAATTACTGCAGCAGAAACCACAAAGTATTTTCAAAATAAATTAAAAGATAAACAAAAAGTTTTCTTAACAAACTCAATTTACACTGATGTTAATCCTTTAGGTGTAACTAAGTGAAATGGTTTAAGTTCACTTCTAGACTATTTAAAAATTAATGTTCATGAGCTCTATACTTTTGGTGATAGTGGCAATGATATTGAAATGTTAAAAAATGCTCACATTGGTTTTGCAATGGGAAATGCCACTGAAGAAGCAAAAGTAGCTGCCGATAGAGTTATAGGTTCTAATTTAACTGGCGCTATTGGTCAAGCAATTAATGAAATTTTAGACGACAAAAATTAATAATATTGTACTTCTGCAATTTGCGTAATTAGATTAGCTCCTAATTTAATTAAATAATTGTTTCCATCATCATAACTTAAACCCGGATAACAATACACTTCCTTATTATTGTTAGCAAAAGCTGTTGCAAGACTCAAAATACCCGAGTCGCTTTTGCTGCTATAAACAATTAAAAATTCAGCTAAAAATGAAACTAAAATGTTCCTTTCTTTAAATCTAAATAATTTAGCATGAGTTTGTGGTGGATATTGACTAATATACAATTCTGTATCTAAATTTATAGTTTCCTTTATATAATCTAATCCATAAGGCAATACATGGATTATTTCTTTTTTATTTTGACGATATATTTCAACAAATTTTTGATCTAAATTCTTGAAATCATTCGTTATTAAAGGATAATTCTCCAAAAATGTATTTTGTGATTTCTTAATATTGATGTCCACAATTGGACTTTCAATATCTCCAGTTAAGCAAACTGCTTTCTTATTTAATAAGCCAATATTGCCTTTATAAAAAAGAACATATGGCGAATAACGAAAATTTTTTAATATCTCTGGAAAATTTTCGTCTAAAGCTGTTATATACTTAATACCTTTTTCTTCTAGCTCCTTTAATACTATATCTATTTCTGCTTGATTAATTTTTTTCTTATTTTTCAAAAATTTGTAAATTTCAAAAATATTCCCTTCATATTTATAACTTAAATAAACTAATAATTCATTCATTTCTCCTCCTATATATACCTAGCCATTTTTTACATAATTTATTAAAAAAAATAAAAATCTTTGTTTTTTGTGGTATGAACCCCAAAAATTGGACTTTTTAATTATGTTTGGACTTATTCCTGTATTGGACAGGACTAAGTCCTTTTAATTTATTAACAATTCTGTCATTATTATAATATGAAATATATTCTCCTAAAGCAGTTTTAAATTCTTTAAAACTATTAAATTTCTTTTCTTCTCCAAATCAAAATTCTCTTTTTATAACACTAAATAAACATTCAGTAGGACTATTGTCTAAACAATTTCCCTTTCTTGACATGCTTTGAGTTGTTTGTTTTTCTTTCAAATAATCAATATAATCTTGATGAGTGTATTGTCATCCTTGATCAGAATGTAATAATACATTTTTTAAGCTGTGGCCATTCTCTTCTACGTTTTCTAACATTTTACCAACCATTCTTAAATTAGGCG
>NC_021002.1:709031-890720 GCF_000209735.1 Mycoplasmopsis fermentans PG18 | reverse complement strand
GTAACAATGCTATGAAAACAAGAGTTCGTAAAGCAATTAGAGTAGCTAGAGAAGCAATTTTAGCTAAAGATAAAAACGCTCAAGAGTTAGTTAATAAAGCTCACTCAATTATTGCTACAGCTGTTCAAAAAGGTGTTTTCCACCCAAATAAAGGTGCAAGAAAATCATCTCGTTTAGACAAATTTGTTAACGAACAAAATGCTAAAAAAGATGCATAATTAGCTTCTGAACTATAAATTAAAAAACCAGAAACTTCTGGTTTTTTGTTTGCTTTAATCATTAAGCTTTATATTTAAGTCCAAGTGCTTTAAGCATTGGCATTAAGAAGAAATTAAATGGTTTGTTAAAGTGAGGCAAGAAGAAGACGTCAGTTAAAGCACATTCAGGAAGAGTCAATTTTCTTTGAAGTGCTAAACCAAACATGTAAATAACTTCTGTATGATTTACTTGACCTCATGATCCGATTTGAACACCTAAAATTTGTAATGTTTTCTTGTCAAAAATAATTTTGCATCCAACTTTTTCACTTTTACCAGCAAATTCGCAGCGGTCATTGTCTTCAAAATATTCACTAGCTACATCAAATCCATGAGCTCTAGCTGCATCTTCATTAAATCCTGTTGCAGCATAGTGACAACCAAAAACATTAATAGCATTTGTTCCTACTACTCCTGGAAATGGCACTTTAAGTCCAGCTAAATTTAATGCAGCTACAATACCTGTTTTAACTGCATTAGTTGCTAAAGCTACGTGTTCATATGTGTTGCTTACACAGTGTTTTAATGCTGCAGAATCACCTAAAACATAGATGTTTTCGTCAGAAATTGATTGTTGGAATTCATTAACTTTAATTGCTCCATTAGGTAATTTTTCAACATCATTCAATACATATGTTCTAGGTTTGAAACCTACTGACATAATTACAAGATCTGCATCATATTTACTTTTATCTGTAATAACTTGTGATACATGTTTTCCATCTTTTGATTTGAATTCAACAACTTTTTCTCCAAGAGCAAGTTTAACACCTTCTTTTTTCATGTTTTTTTGCATGATGTCTGTAAATTCACCATCTAAGTATCCCGGAACAACACGATCAGCTAAGTCAATTAAAGTAACTTTTTTGCCTTTATTGTGAAATGCTTCTACTAATTCAATTCCAATATATCCAGCACCGACAACTACAACATTTTGAATCTTTTTATCATTTGCTTTTTTAACTAAAACTTGAGCATGTTGATATAGTTTTGATAAAAGAATGTTGTCTAATTCAATGCCTGGAATCTTTGGTTCAATAGGTCATGTACCACCTGCAAAAACCAATTTATCATATGTGTCTTTAAAGGTTTTACCACTATCTAAATCTTGAACTGTAACTTCTTTTTTCTTTCTATCAATTTCGATAACTTCATGTGAAGTTTTTAAATTTACTCCATATTCTTTTTGCAAAATATTTGGTGAAGAATAAAATAATCCATCTGGTTGTTTAGCTTTTCCACCTACTCAAATTGCAATACCACAACCTAAAAATGATGTGTTTGTATTACGGTCATAAGCTGTAATTTCTGCTTTAGGATTTACAGTTTTTAATGTTCTTAAAAAGCTGGTCCCTGCATGGTTTGCACCAATGACAATAATTTTCATATTTCCTCTTTTCTGTAATAAAAATTTGTATTTGTACATTTTTATTTTATTTAAAAATGTTTTGTTTTAAGTGTAATATGAAAAAAATATTTTTTTACCATAGTTTTATTATTAATAAAAAAACTTGCATTTTTTGCAAGTTAATTTGTATTAAATTTAATGATTATTAAAAGATTTGAGCAACATTTGTTAAGCTAAGTAACACTAATATATCAAGAATTAAGATAATTAACAACACTGCTGCAGCAATACCAACACCTACTCAAATTCCTTTGTCTGATTTTCGTTGAACAGGGTAGAATTGAGTACCATCATACATACCTGTTGGGTATCCATAGTTAGCTTCATATGGAGTTAATTGCCCATAGGCTTCAGGTTGTACTAAATATCCGCCTTCTGTTCCATAAGGATCTGCCATAATTGTTTCACTTTGTACATATGGATTTCCATAAGGGTCCATTGCTGGCTGTGCATTTAGATCAATTGGGTTTCCATATGGATCGTATTGAACTTCAGCATTTGGATCATAAGCTGGTTGTTCTGCTGTTGCAGCTGCTTCTGCTTTAACTTCTTCAATTTTCTTTTCAGCTTCTTCACGTACTGCGTTGATTTCTTGATCTTTTTGGTTTTTAATAGCTTCAATTTCTTCTTCAACTTTCATGAAGTCGAATTTTTTGTTTTCTAATTGTTCTTTTAAGCTATTGATTGTTTCATCTGAAGCATTTTTTTGGTCTTCAAGTTCTTTAATTTTAAGTTCAAGAGATGCTTTGATAGCGTTAAGGTCAACATATGATGATTGACTACGTTTTTTCATTTCAAGATCTGCTGGGAAGTATGTAGCAGGATCTGAAATTAATACAAAGTCAATTTCTGGAATTCTTTTAGCTAAAGCCGATTTGTAAGGTTCTCTTGAAAGATATGATGGGTGAATACTAAATTCTTCACAAATACCGTTATATGTTTCACCACCATCAAAACCTGAAACTTTAGGAATTGATAATAATTTTTTAGAATCTTTGTCTTTTGGATTTTCTGATTCTAATACTGCTAATTGTCCACCAAAAATACCTTCGTTATTTTGAAATCAAATGTAAACTTCATCTCCAAAGTTCAAGAATCAGTCTACAGCATCTTGACGTGTTTTAAATTTTGCAAGCCCTTCTTTAATTTTAGGGTGTTTAAGAAGTCATGGATATGTTTCATCTTCTTTAGGTTTTCATAAAAGATTAAGTCTTTTCATAATTTATTTCCTCGCTTGTCCTAATAATCTATATATTAAGTATTTGAATTATAATTAATTATTTAAATTTTGTACAAATTTTTATAAAAAAAATAGTAAATTCAGCATATTTTGACACTTTTTGCACTAAAAAAGCACTTTCTTTATTGAAAATGCCTTTAATTTTTAAAATCTATTCCAAGTAAATTTAGTCCATTATCAAATACATTTTTGACAGCTTCTAAAATTGGATAGAAGTTTCTATAATCTTTTTTAAGTTTATCTTTTAGATTTTGATTTATCAAATAACACATTTCTTTTAGATATTTTGTTAAGTAAAAAGGATTTAAAGTTTTGATTACTTTTCTTAAAACATAAGGAAAATAATCAAGCCTTAAAATAAGTTTGCTTAAAAAATTGTTTTGATTCATTTTGTTACAATAACATTTATTGTTTTTTGATTCATCTAATAATTTATTTATTTTATTATAAGTATTTAATATGAAATCGAAATTATGACTAATTTTCTTTTGATTTAAAATTTCCTTTTCAATTGTTATTTGATGTTTAGTACTCTTTTCTAAAAAGAAAAATTTGATTTCATTTAAATTAACTTTTTTTACTAATTCATCTATAAAAATGACGTTTTGGTTTTTTTCTGTCATACTTTTAACTTCATTATTTTCTTTAATTTGGAAGTTTTCACAAAAGGCAATATCAATATTATTATTGTAAGCATTTAAGAATTTTAAAGCAGAAATTAAAGAGTGTGAATATTGAGTATGGTTAGCATCTAAAATGTCAATAATTCAGTCTGCTCTTTTTAATTTTTCAAGATGATAAATTATGTCTAATAATAAATATGAACTCGTGCCATTTCTATGAACAAGAATGCGTTCTTTACTATCATCAAGATTTGTATTAAGTATTAAATTTGAATCATTATCATAAATAAAAGGTGACAATAATTCTAATACTTTGTCAATCTTTTCTTTGACCAAAATGTCTTCAAAATAGCTCACTATGTCAAAAAAGACACCTAAATTTTTAAGTTGTTTTTTGGATTTATTTAAGAAATAAAAAACAATTGCCAAATCAAATTTATTTCTTTTAATTGTGTCATTTATGTCTAAATAAAGATCACCATTTTGTGCTTTAATATTCTTTGCACATTCTAAAATATCCTTGTCAACTTTAATAGAATTGTCATTTAATTCAAACAAGTTAACATATTGTTCATGAACAATTTGGCTTACTTTTTCCATTTTCTTTAAACCTGGATAAACTAAAAATTCTCGAGTAACTTGATAACCTAAGTATTCTAAAATTCTTGCTATAGTTTCTCCAACTAAAGCATTTCTAGCATTCATCAAAGTTAAAGAATTAAGTGGCGAAGCTGAAGTATATTCAATATTAACTTTAATATTATTTTTCTTTTCTTGTCCATATTTATAAGCTTTCTTAATAACTTCATTAACCACTGAAACTAAATCTTTTTCATTCAAAACAATATGTAAAAGCCCATAACGATCAATTGTCACATCTTTAACCATTGAATCTTTGATTAATCTCTTTTTAATTTCTTCTGCTAATTCAATATAAGGAATAAAACTAAATTTTTTAAGTTGAAAAACAATATCGCATTCAATATGGTTAATATTATTGTTATGGCCCTTAGTTTTACGAGCCATTTTTAGTGAAAACTTCTTTTCACCATCAAGAAACTTAAAAGAACTGAAAATCTTGTTTTCAGCTTTTAGTTCATTTACTATGTTTTTAATTAACTTGTTCAATTTATGAACTATAACCATATTGCTCCCTGAATATATCTTTAAATATATTTATTTGTATTTAATATTTTAACTTATTTATTATAATTTAACAAATGTTAAAAATTTATGTCTGCGGTCCAACTGTTTATAATGATCTACATATTGGAAATATGGTTCCAATATTAACTTTTGATTTAATGCTAAAAGCTAGACGAGTTTTAGGAGAAAAATTCACTTTTGTTCACAATATTACTGATATTGATGACAAAATAATCAATCGTGCTAGAGAGCTAAATATAAGCGAAAAAGAATTAAGTCAAAAATATACTAAAGACTACTTGAAATTATTAAAAACCTTGGATGTTGACACTATAAGTCATCTTGAAAAAGTTACTGACAATATGGGCTTAATTATTGAATATGTTAATAAGCAAGTTAAAAATAATAATGCTTATATTGACCAAGAAGGTAATGTTTGATTTGATGTTAAAAAGTTTGAAAATCATTATGGTCAAGTAGCAAATTTAAATCTTGACAAAATGATTTTTGAAGAGCAAAATAATAACAAAAAATTTGAAGCAGATTTTGCGCTTTGAAAGAAAACTAATGTTGGAATTCAATTTGATTCACCTTTTTCAAAAGGTCGCCCAGGCTGACATACTGAATGTGCGGTTTTGATTAATAAACACTTTAAAAACAAAGGTTTAGATATTCATGGAGGCGGAATGGATTTAACTTTTCCTCATCATGAAAATGAAAATATTCAACACTTTGCTTTATATAATCAAGACATAACTAAAGAATGAATTCGTTGTGGACAAATTAATTATGAGGGCGAAAAAATGTCAAAATCTTTAGGCAATGTTATTCTTGCAAAAGACTTTTTAAAAGAACATGATCGCGAAATTTTGAAGTTGATTATTTTGAGTTCAAAAATTTCAGCTCCAATTAATGTGACAAATGAATTAATTGAAAATATGTATGTTATTTTGAATAAATACAAAAAATTAATTTTTAAATTCTTTATTAATTTTAAAAATATTGACAAATCAAAAATTAATAAAAATGAAGAATTTATTAAGATAATGAATTCTTTAAAAATAGGCGATTTTTCTGATTTTAATTATTTATTAAATGAACAAATTAAAGAATTCAATAAAACCAAAAATATAAAAAATGCAGAAATAATTTTTAATACTTTAAAAGTTATCCACCCTCAATTAACAATTAAAGCTAACTATAACAAAGCTTTCGAGCTTTTTGACCAATGACGCTGTTTTATAGACAAAAAAGAATATAAACAAGCTGATAAAATTAGAAAAAAATTAATGAAATTAGGAGTTTATTAACATTTTTTGAATTACTATTTTTTAGGAAAAATTGAGGTGCTAAATATGGAAAAATTATATGTGTGTGGTAGAAATTCAGTTGAAGATGCTTTAAAAGTAAACTTGCCAATTGAAACAATTTATGTCAACTCATTTCAACTCGCACAAAAATTAAAACAAATTACCAAAGCAAAAATAGAAATGAAGGATAATTCATTTTTTGCTAACTATCGTAATGATAACCATCAAGGTGTCATTGCTATTTTAAGAGACTTCCCTATTTATGATCTTGAAACAATTAAAAAAGATAATCCTGAAAATGTTTTAGTTTTAGACCACATTCAAGACCCTCATAATTTAGGTGCAATCATTAGAACTGCTAATACTTGCGGAATTAAGCATCTTATTATTAGTAAAGAAAGATCAGCTAATATTACTTCAACAGTTTTAAAAGTTAGCTCAGGTGGTTTTGTTAATATGAAAATAATTAAAGTTAATAGTATTAGTGCTACCTTAACAAAACTTAAAAAATGAAACTATTGAATTTATGTTTCAGCTTTAGATGAAACTGCTCAAAAAGTAAATCAAGTTACTTTTAATAAACCAAGTGTTTTAGTAGTTGGCAATGAAGGAGATGGTGTTAGCAAATCAACTCTAAATGAAGCTGACCAAGTGATTTACATTCCTCAAAAAGGAAGTGTTCAATCAATGAATGTTTCAGTTGCAACTGGTATTTTGTTATATGAATTAACAAAGGACTAACATGAAATATTTACAAAAATTTTTAGACTTACATCAAACACCCACGCAATAGTTTGATGAATTTTTACATAGCTTAAAAGACAATCAATTGATTATGATATTGGATTATTTTTACAAAAATGAATTTATCAAAAATATCAAAAGCACTTTAATTAGATTTCCTTATATTCCATTAGAAGCTGAAGATATTTATATTGAATTTTTGCAAACCTATTTAGAAGAAGTTAAAAAGTATAATTCAACTGACAAAAATGTTAAATTTTTAAATTTCTTTTTAAATATCTCCAAATTTTACACATTAAATAAAATTAGATATTGGCTTAGAAAAAAAAGAATTCATAACTCACTTATGACTTCAACTGATGAATTGTTATATGTTTTAGATGAGCATTCTGAAGAACAAATTGAACAAAGAATTAATCAAATTGATACTGAAAACTTTTATCATTTATTAACTGACAAAGATAAAAATATAATTAAAATATTGCAAAATAGTATCAATCAAAAGGACAAATTGATTACACCTAGTAAACTAAAAGAATTTAAAACTAAATTTTTAACTAAATTTAATAATTATTTTCATTTTGCCCATTAAAAATGTTTATTAAATATTAATAAAAGAAGCAAAAATAAGTTATAAAATAAAATTTGCTTTTTTTTAATTATTCTTTATAATTTAGATTATGCAAAAAAGAAAAGTGACTCTTTCTTGTGAAAATTGCCAAAAACTTAACTATTCAACAAATAAAAGTTTAAGCAATCCTAAAAGAATAGAGATTAAAAAATTTTGTCCAAACTGTAGAATGCACACAATACACAAAGAGGAAAAATAATGAAAAAGGAAAAAGAAGTCAAAACTAAAAAACCTAAAAAGTATCTATTCAGACGTTTTGTAAAAGAAATGAAAAGAGTTAGATGACCTTCTGTAAGAAAGAATTGAATTTCTTTTGCTCAAATAGTTATTTTTACATTGATATTTACATTGTGTGCTGTTTTACTTGGCGTTCTTTTCTCACTTATTCTTACTAAAGCAGGAGTTAAATAATTGGAGGATATAATGGATAAGAACTTTCAATGATATATGATTAGTACAGTTTCTGGAAAAGAAGATAAGGTTGTTGAAGCTTTAAAAAATAGAATTATTAGTGAACAAGTTGAAGATTGCTTTAATCATGAAGCAACACCTGAAGGCGCTTTTAAAATTTTCAAAAAACCAACCTTAACACCTAAAGAATTAGAAAAACAAAAAAATGGTGAAGAATACAAAGTTAAATATGTAAACATGTATTCAGGCTACATTTTTATTAATATGGACATGACAGATAGAGCTTGATTTATTGTACGTAATACTCAATATGTAACAGGTTTAATTGGATCATCAGGCCGTGGAGCAAAACCTACTCCAGTTTCACAACACCAAATTGATAAAAGTTTTAAAAAAGAAATCAAATTACAAGAAGACTTTGACAAAGGCGTTACACATACAAAATTCCAAATTGGTGAAATTGTTGAAATTATTGATGGACCTTTCAAGGGTGAACAAGGTAGAGTTTTAGAATGTTCAGAAGCAAATAAAAAAGTAACTGTAGAAATCGAATATTTAGGTAAAAAAACTCCAGCTGATTTTGAATACAAAGAAATTAAAAGTCAAGAATATGAATAATTTTTTAACTAGCAAAGAGCTAGTTATTTTTGACTTATTTAACTATAAAACAATTTAATTGATACAAAAGAGCATAATAAAAAAGCCTAATTAATAGACTTTATTTTAACTTTACATTTTGTTAATTTTAGTTCATGAATGTGGTCAATCATCAGGAATTTTTCCTTTGTTAATAACCACCACGCTAGACGTTTCATTTAAAACATTATCATATTCAAAGCCGCCCATTTCGCCCATGTATTTAGCAATATTTACAATATCAGTAAGCTCATCTCTAAAGTTTTCGCCTTTTAATAAAACAAATTTTCCTCTGTTTTTTAATAAGTGCGCTGCACTTAAATATAAAACTTTAATGCTTGCAACAGCTCGAGCAGTAATAATCTCAAAGTAATTTGTTAATTTAAAAAACTCTTCAACTCTTGAATTAATTATATTGACACTTAAATTAAATCGTGCTTTAACTTTTTCTAAAAAATTGCATCTTTTCTTTTGAGATTCAATAATAGTTAAATTGAACTTATTATCTAATGCAATTAGAATTGGAATTGAAGGAAATCCTGCACCGGCACCTACATCTAATATTTTTTTGTTTTCTAGATTTTCATCATAATGCATCATGTAATTTTCAAAAGCTAAAATAGAATCAAGTATACCTTGTTCAAAAATATCATCTAGTGTTTTAAAACCTGTGATATTCATAACTTGATTTTGATCATAAATCATTTGAGCATATTCTTTTAATATGCTAATTTTTGAAGAATATTTTTCAAGTAAATCTTTTTTAGTAATTTTTCTATAGCTCATTATTTATTTGAAGTAATTTCTTTTGCAAATTGTTGATATAAATGAGAAATAGATTTACCACTAATTGATGATTCAATAACATTAGCTAGGAATCTGTCAAGACTTATTACTTCGAGTTTTTTGAATTTACCATCTCTTAATTCTGCATTTTCAATTGAATCAGTAATAATTACTTTATAAACATTTGGATTATTTTCAAAAATTTCAAATCCTTTTGTAAAAATACCGTGAGTTGCAGCTACAATAATTTTCTTTGCACCGTGTGCTTTTAATGTATCAACTGCTTTTAAAATTGTTCCTCCAGTATCAATGATATCATCAATGATAACTGCATTTTGACCTTCAATATCACCAATAAGTCCTAAAACTTCAGTTTGGTTTGTGCCAATACGACGTTTGTCAATAATACAAATTTTTACATCGTTTGAAATTAATTCAGCAAGTTTTCTTGCTCTAATTGTTCCACCGTGGTCAGGTGAAACAACAGTAAATGATTCATGTGTATTTTTAATAGCTTTTGCTAAAGTATAAGCACCACGCAAATCATCAATAGGAATATTGAAGAAACCTTGAATTGCAGGGTTATGTAAATCAACTGCAATAACTTTGTCAGCACCCGCTGTTTGTAATAAGTCTGCTACTAGTTTTGCACCAATAGGTTGACGTCCACTTGCTTTGTGATCTTGACGTGCATATCCATAGTAACTTAAAGCAACTGTAACACTTTTAACACTTGCTCTTTTAAGCGAGTCAATAAATAAGAATAACTCCATTAAGTTTTCATTAACTGGTCTTGATGTTGAAGCAATAACGAAAACATCTTTTTCTCTAACTGTTTTGTCGCTAACTAACATAACTTCGCCATCAGCAAAAGTTGTTTTAGTAATTCCTGTCAAAGGAACTTTAATAATTTTTGAAATTTTTTCTGCTAATTTCAAGCTATTCGGCATACCAAAAAGCATTACATTTTTTTTATCCATTATATAAATTTCTCCTTAAAATGACTTTTATATTTATATTTTAAACTAAAATTAATTAAAATGAATCTTATGGTAAATTATTGTTGAAAATATCATTTTTAAAAGTTTAAATTTTATTTATAAACCTATAAAAAAGGCTTTTAGCTTTATTTTTAGACTGATTATTAGCTATAAATAAATATGCTTTTTAAAAATGAATATTTTTATATAATTATAAACATGGAAAAAAATATGTTCAATTCGTTGTCTGATATTAAAAATACCTATGACAATTTAGTTAAAAAATTGGATGATCATGAAGTTATCAATAACATCAAGGAATACACAAAAATAAGTAAAGAAGTCAACAAAATTAAGGATATAGCAGAAACCTTTACTAAGTACTTAAATTTACAAAATGACTACAATGATGCAAAAGTAATGATCAATTCAAAAAATGAAGAGGAAGTTCTTTTTGCTAAAAGTATCATTGAAGAAAATGAAGTTAAATTAGCACAACTTGAAGAAGAATTAAAAATTTTAATTCTGCCTAAAGATGAAAACGATGACAAGAATGTTATTATGGAAATTAGAGGTGCAGCAGGCGGTGACGAAGCTAATATTTTTGCTGGCGACTTATTCAAAATGTACACAAAATTTGCAGAAGATTTAAATTTCAAATTAAAAGTTATATCTTCTT
Source organism: Mycoplasmopsis fermentans PG18 (assembly GCF_000209735.1). Lineage (NCBI taxonomy): Bacteria > Bacillati > Mycoplasmatota > Mycoplasmoidales > Metamycoplasmataceae > Mycoplasmopsis > Mycoplasmopsis fermentans. The sequence continues at coordinate 879,869 of NC_021002.1, read as the reverse complement.
CAGCAGCTAGTGTTGGTGGTTTTACTCAAATAGTATTTAGTATTAAGGGTGATAAAGCTTATTCAAAACTTAAGTTTGAAAGTGGAGTGCATCGTGTGCAACGCGTACCTGTAACTGAAAGTGCAGGTAGAATTCATACTTCAACAGCAACAGTTACTGTTATGCCTGAAATTGATGATAGTGTTGATATTGAAATCAAACCACAAGATTTACAAATTGATACATATAGATCATCTGGAGCTGGTGGCCAATCAGTTAATACAACAGACTCAGCGGTTAGAATTACACACTTGCCTACTGGTATAGTTGTTTCATCGCAAGATGAAAGAAGTCAAATAGCAAATAGAGAAACTGCTTTAACAGTTCTTAAAAGTAAGCTTTATGATTTAGAAATTCAAAAGAAACAACAAGAAGAAGCAGGGTATAGAAAACTAGCAGGTCATGGTGATCGGAGCGAAAAAATTAGAACATATAACTATCCACAAGATAGAGTTACAGACCATAGAATTGGATATTCAACAAGTTTAAAACAAGTAATGGAAGGTAAATTATTAACTATTATTGAAGCATTACTAACAGAAGAACAAAATCAAAAAATAAAGGAAAGTGGCTTATAAAATGAATAACGAAGAAACATTAATTTTAGAAAAAAAGCGGTATGGTTTGGAACCTAAAATTACTGAAAAAGAATATGAATTATTAAGGCAAAATTATCCAATTCAATTAATAATGGGCTATGTTGAATACTTAAATACTAGAATTAATTTAAGAGAACAAGTTTTAATTCCAAGATATGAAACTGAAGAAATGGTTGATATTTATCTAAAAGAATTTGCAGCTGAAAATCAAGAAGTTTTAGATCTTTGTTGTGGTTCAGGTTTTATAGGTTTAGCAATTAAGAAAAACTTACGTTCAGCTAAAGTAACTTTAGTAGATATTAGTGATGAAGCTATTAAACAAACCATTGAAAATTCTATAGTAAATTTTGGTTTTAATCATGACTTAAAAATTTACCAAAGTGACTTATTTACTAATGTTAAGGGAAGATTTGATGTTATCATTTCAAATCCACCATATTTAAATTGCAATGACAAAAGTTTAGACTGAAAAGCATTAAGTTTTGAACCTAAAATTGCATTATGTGCACCTGAAGATGGCTGATATTTTTATGATAAAATCTTAAAAAAATACAAGAATTATTTAAAGAAAAACGGTTGATTAATTATGGAAATTAATCCTCAACACATTGAAAAATGAAAACAAATTAAGGGAGCACAAATTAAAAAAGATATCAATGGTAAATATCGCTTTGTATTTATTCAAAATATTTAGCTTTTTTAATTTATAATAAGAACATGGAAAAAAATAAAATTAAAGAAATTGTTATTGCAAGATTAGACAAACTTTCAAAGAAAAAGGTAACTTTTACTTCAACACTCGAAGAATTAAAAATTGATTCATTATCACTTGCTGAATTAATTTACGAAAGTGAAATAGAATTCAAAATTAGAATTGAAGATGAAGTGCTTTTAAAAATTAAAAATGTTAATGATATTATTGATGCAATAGAAAATGCTAAGAAAATTTAATTTTTGTGTATAATTATTTTTAGCTTATTAATAGGAGTATAGTTCAATGGTAGAACAACGGGCTTCAACCCCGTGTGTTGTGGGTTCGAGTCCTGCTACTCCTGCCATATCAGAATGACCTTTTTGCAACATTTGTTGCTTTTTTTATACAAAAAATCTAACCAAATGGTTAGACTTTTTTGATTATTATTTATTTTGGAATGATATTACTAATTTTTGATTTTTTCCTTTTATACGGAAAATAACTTCATATTCATCATACGTTTTTCTTACTGCATCAATTAAAACTAAATTATCAAGCACTTGTTGTTTAAGATGAGGATTACTTTCAATTTCAACATTTTTAAATTTTATAAATGATTTTATTTTAACTATTAATTCATTTAATTTTTCATGAGAATCAATTGAATAAAAATCTGTTTTATCTTTAATTAATGCAAATAATTCTTTTTGTTGAGCAACTGTAAAATTTTCAATTTCAGCTCAAATACCTTTAAGTTGTGAAGCTACTGGGCTTAGAAACTTATCTATATCAAAATCTAAATTAATTCCATCGGTTACATAAGGTAAACTATATCCATACATTTCTCTCATTTTGGTATCTATTACTGATATTTGAAGATTATTTAAACTATGACTAATAATTCTAACTTTAAATCTGTTGCCTTTATCTGTCGTTTTTGTATAATCAATTTCAAATACTTTTTCAAGATCTCTATCATGTAAATTTTCATCATAATACTTATTATCTTTTAATTTAATTCAATTATTTTTTATAATTTCATCAATAAATTTATTTAACTCATTGTTTGCAAAAACTTTAATTACATTTAAAACTTTCTTGTCAAATTTATTGCTATCAATATTAAATACATGTGTTTCATATCCAAATACCAATTTAACAACAACTTTGTTATTTACTTGATCATATGTAAATTCTACTTTGTCAAATCGATTAAGTCTTTCATAAACTTTAACATTTTCGAAAATTAACATCTTGAATAAATAAGCATTAATAAAGGAAATAGCTGAATCATGTTCTTTTATTTTAGCACCACCAACAGACATTAATTTTTCAAGGAATTCTAGTTTGTCTGCTTTAGATGACATAGCTTGTTCAACACCATATGCACTCATTAAGTTAATAAATTGTGTTTGAATTTCTTGTGAAATACCAATTGTTGCATCTTTTAATTCAGTTGATTTTGTGCTTAAACTTGGACAATGATTTTCTCTAATTTCTGAATCATGTTGATAAACAAATTCAAATTCATCTACAACTTTTCAAGCCTTAGCTTCTATTTTGAATATTTCAACTTGAATTTTAATTTTAGATTGATAGGCATCAATATTTGAGAATTCTTTAATTGTATATCTAAACAATTTTTGATCATCTTTAATCGCTTTGTTCTTTCTAGCTATTTCTGCTTGTTTGAAATATGAATTTAAAAATTTATTAAATTTAGAATCAAATTTATTATTTAAATAATTTTCAATATTTGTAACAATGATCTTTTTTGATTCTTCATCTAACAATATTGAATCATATTCTTTTTGTAGTTCTAAATCAGAAAGTACAAATTTGCTTATATCTTTTTTATTATCAGAAGTTTCTTTTTTAATGAAATCAAGTAAATAAAAGTTTTCTTTAATATTTGCTTCTAAATTGTGTTTAAAATCGTCTGTTTTAACATATTCTTCAAGTTTCGAATCTGTGAATGGAAAACTATTATTAATTTTTGGATCAAAGGTTTTTGGCGAATTAATTGAATTATGTGTTAATTTAATTGCTTCCAAGTCAAAATGATTATAGTCTGGTTCATATAATTCTAAATCTTCAAAAATTATTCTTGTATTTAAATTAAAATTATTTGATGAATCATAATATGTTTCAAATTTACAATTAGGAGCTAATTTAGCATAATTGCCTAAACTTCCACCAGAATCATAAGCATTAATATCTCATTCATTATCATAATAACTTTGAATTTCATTTAAAGCACTTTGATCTGTAAAATCTATTGCTTTAAATTTATTTGATACTGTATAAAAAAGATTACTACCATTCATTCAAGATTTTAATTGACGTCCTAATGATTCATTAAATGTATCAAGACTTTCATTTGGATTAATATAAGCTACCATTGACTTATTCAATCTGTCTACTAATTTAATAAGTGGATTTAAATCTTTAAAGTTATTAAATTGCAAGGTTCTAACTTTACTTATAACTCTTTGATTTTTATTGCTTCCATCTTTTTGATAACTAAATGTTACATCCGCTTCAAATGAATTAACATCTTTTTGACGATAATCAATAATATTTAAATAAACGTTTTCACTTTTTAAATCTGGTCATTCTTTTTTTAATTCAGCAATTGCATTTTTTCATTTTTTTTGTTCAAAAAATCCTATTTGTTTTTGTTTTAATTGAGAAAGAACTTTATGGGCATGATATTGTTGTAAGCCTTCTGGAAGTGAAAAGTCATAATTATCAATTAGTTTGTCCAAATATGCTTTTTCTGTTGTTTTTTCTGTAGCTAAAGTAATTTCTTTTGTGAATTCTTTTGTTGATATTTCATAAAATGACTTTTTACTTTTATCATCTAAATTACGACAAAGTTTAAATTTTAATTCTACTTTATCACCATTAATTGTGTAATCAGTTACAACAAATTTAGTTTTATTATATATAAAAGCTCGTTCCAATATGTTTCAACTATTAAGTGTTGTAATTGGATTAGATAAATCTTTTTTTGCTAATGATTCTAGTGCTGATTTTGTAAGATCATTAATGAGTCAAGAACTATATTTTCCATAAACTTGTGTTTTAAATTCTCCTGTGTAAATATCGAAGTTTTCTGGTTTTAGATAAAACTCTTTTGCTTTGTCAAAAATTGCATCTAATTCTTTAGATATTCTAAATGTTGGTCTTTTTTGTGTAGTGGGCATTGTTGCAAATACTCCGCTTGGTGTAACAGATAAATTTTGAGATTTTTTATTGTATAAAGCAGGTTTAAAACCATCAATAACAGTAACTTTTTTTATTAAACTATTTGTATTTTTATTTCAAAAACTTCAACTAATAATCACAGTTGAAACATTATAAATATTTAAAGTTCAAGATTCTAGGCTTAAATCATAAATAGATGAATCATAATTTTCAAATTTAACTAAATTCGCATTATATTCATAAATAGAAAAGCTACCTTTATCTTCATACGCAACATTTACAGCTTTTGCTGCATTAGCTACATCTATTAAATCAGGATTTTTAACACTATCAAATGGTTTGAAACCTTGAACTTTACAATAACCGTCAACAGAAATATTATTTGCTTTTTCTCTTAATTTAAACGATATATATAAATCGCCTGTTGCAGTATCCACTAGTTTGTTGTCGTAGTTGATATTTATTTCAAATAAGTCCTCATTAAAACCTGTAGCAACAAAATCACTAGCTTCAGTCTTATCTACTAAAACATCTTTTTTAAGAGCTGGATTATAATAATCAATTTTAACTTTTTTTACTTCTTTAAGTAAACTTTCTGAAGGATTATTAGCTGGAACTTTCCCTGGGTTTGAAGTAGTAGCAGATTTTTTGAATCCAGTTATTTCATAGGTATTTTCGTCACTTACAAGATTTGCAGAATTCTTAATTTTAAAGTAAATTTTTATTAAAGTTTCTTGCGCTTCAATTCTTCAATGTATTAATTCATATTTATTTAAATCTAAATTTGATACAACTAAATTTGATATGTTTTTAATATCCTTTGCAAATTTATCTTGTTTATTTTTAACATCAAAAACAATATTTTTTGCAAGTTTATTTAAATCAGCTTTTGTTTCTTCACTAGTTGGTTTACCGGTTGTTCCACCATTATCTTTACCAACACAACTACCTGCTACAAAAGCAAAAGGTAATGTACTTAATGAAGATAGGATTAAGAATAATTTTCTTTTTTTATTTTTCATGATTTCCTCCATTTTTTCTAAAAATCATTTAACTAACTAATTATTAGTTAACTAAATTATAATGTATTTTTGCAAAAAGTTTAAATTTTGTTTAAAAAATAAGTTTTTTTTGCACTTTTTGAATAAATCATTCTTTTAAAGCTTTTTAAAATTTCACTCATTTTTTGGCTCTTTAAGTAATTAATTTCACCTTATAAAAAAATAAGCATATTTTTTAAGAAAAAGTTAAAATTCTTGTTTTAAAATAATCATATATAAACAAAATAAGGAGTTATTATGTCAACACACATCAGCGCAAAAAAAGGTGAAATAGCAAGAATTTGTTTTCTTTCAGGAGACCCTTTAAGATCAAAATTTATGGCTCATAAATATTTAAAAAATGTAAAAGAAGTAAGCTCAGTTAGAAATGAAAATTACTACACAGGAGAATATAGAGGTATCAAAGTTACTTTTGGAGGACATGGAATGGGTATGTTCTCAATTGGAGCTTATGCTCATGAACTTTATAATGAATATGGAGTAGATGTTATTATTCGTTTAGGATCAACTGGTTCATATTATGACGAACACAATGTTATGGATACAGTAATTATTAATAGAGCTTTTAGCGACAACATTTCAATAGCTCAATTAATAAATAAAGAAAATACATATGAATACTTTCCAGACAAAGGTGTAACAGATGAATTAATTAAGGCAGCTAAAAAATTAAACAAAAAAGCACCAGTAGTTTCAGTACACTCAACAGATGTTTTCTATGCAACTAGACCTTTAGAGGAAACTAAGAAAGTATCAAAATGTCAAGTAGTTGAAGCAGAAAGTTATGCGCTTTTTGCAGAAGCTAAAAGAAGCAATAAAAAAGCCGCAACCATTTTACAAGTTAGTGACTCTTTAGCTAAAATGGAATTTAGTGATTATAAAACTAGAGAAACAGGATTTACAGAAATGTTCGAAATAGCTTTGGAAGCATTAAAAAATCTATAATGATTTTTACTAAAAAAACTATAAAAAAGCCGCATAGCGCGGTTTTTAATTTTTGATTTTTTTAGTGAATTGAACTCCAAAAGCTATTGAATATAGCAATAGTGAAGTGCCTGCTACAATTATGAAATTAACATATCATTGCATTTGATAATCGTTAAATTTGTAAAAACAACCCATTATTTTTTTAAATTGTTCTATGTGTGTTGGATCACTAATTAGACGATCAATAGCAGGTGAAACTAAGGTTTGTCTAAATAAAACATTAGCATGCGAAGCAGGAAAGCATTTAATAATTCATTGAAGCGCATCAGGCAGTGATTCCATTGTTGAATAACCACCAATTATAAAACCTGCTATAGATCCAATTAAAGCATTGATAGCTGCAAAAACATTATGTTTTTTAATGAAGTAAACAATTAAAAAGCTAAAACTACTTCCTATTAAACTTGAAACTAAAATCAATCCAATTACTTCAACAATTTGTAAAAATGATAAGAATTTTGCTCCAAAGCATAATGCATACACAAAACTAATAATAAATGATACAGTTGACATAATTACAGTAACAGCATAAATAGAAATAGCGTTTCCAATAATTATTGAAGATTTATTAACTGGCGAAGCATAAATGTCTTTATAGGCTTTTGATTCTATATCTTCAACCATGAAACTTGAAGCACCTAAACTAACTGTAATACAACCAATTGTCGTTGTAGTTGAAATCATTCATAAATTCATTATTTCTCTAGCGCTTTTGCTTTTATCTTCAATCACTCATCCTTTAAGTCCATCACTAATTGATTTACCTAAAAAAACTGCAACTATAAAGAAGACTAAAATAACACTTAATAAAGAAAAGAAAACATTAGTTTTGTCCATGAAATATTTTTTAATATTTCTTTTAATTATTGCACCCATATTATCTAATCTCCTTTCCAGTTATATTGATAAATACATCATCCATATCACCCTTTAAAACTTCGAAAGAAGATATCAAATCTTTAAGTTGATTTGCCAAATCTATAGCTTTAAACGAAGAGTCTAAATATATATCAATATAATCTTTAAATTCTTTGAATTTTAAACCTTTGTTTTTTAACAATTCAACTGTTTTAAAGTACTTTACATCATTTTCAAGATATACTTTTAACCTATCTTTTGTATATTCTTCTTTTAGTTTTGCAGGAGTATTCTTAGCCACAATTTTTCCATTATCCATAATCACAACATAGTCAGCTTTTTCAGCTTCTTCCATATAGTGAGTAGTTAAAAATATTGTTGTTTTATTTTTATTTTTTAATTCATAAATTAATTCTCAAATAAGCTTTCTAGTTTGAGGATCTAATCCTGTTGTTGGTTCATCTAAAAATAAAATTTTTGGATAATTTAATAAGGCTCTAGCTATATCCACACGACGTCTTTGACCACCTGAAAGTTTTTCATATTTTCTTTTCAAAATATCTTCAATTTGAGTATCTTTTACAACCCTTTCAAAAGCTGCTTTTATATCTGCTTTTTTACGATAATAATATGCTGCTCTAATTGTTAAATTATCTCTAACACTTAATTTTCGATCTAATACACTATCTTGAAAAACCACACCAATTTGTTTTTTGATTTCATCACTTTGTTTCTTTAAATCAAAACCACAAATTGTTATTTGGCCTTCATTATAATCATTCAATGTACACAAGGTATCAATTGTGGTACTTTTGCCTGCACCATTAGGCCCTAAAAATGCAAAAAGCTCTCCTTCTTTTACAATGAAAGAAATACCTTTGACAGCTTCAACTTTGCCATATGATTTTTTTAAATTTTCAACTTTTATTATTTCAGACATAAAAACCTCCTTAAAGTTATAAAGCATATTAATTATAAAAAAAATTTTTATAGTGTGGCATGGTTTTTACATTTTAGAAAACTTTTTTGCGTTTATTTTTAAGGCTTTTAATTTTTAATATATGATTATAAATATATAAGTAATTTAATGTTAATATTAATTATTTGGAAAGGGGTATTATGGCATATAAAGCACTTTATCGAAAATATCGTCCGAAGTCTTTTGATGATGTTAAGGGTCAAGATCATATTGTGCAAACATTAAAAAATATCATTTTAAATCACAAGATAAGTCATGCATACTTATTTAGTGGACCAAGAGGTGTTGGTAAAACTTCAGTTGCTAAAATTTTTGCTAATGTAGTTAACTGTGGTCATGGTGAAGATTTAACTAAACTTTGTGAAAGTTGTATTGAAAAAGCGGATCAAAATTTTGATGTTATCGAAATGGATGCTGCTTCAAATAATGGTGTTAATGAAATTAGAGATTTAAGAGATAAAATCCAACATTCACCAGCAAGTGGAAACTACAAAGTTTATATAATCGATGAAGTTCACATGCTTTCAAAAGGAGCTTTTAATGCACTTTTAAAAACATTAGAAGAACCACCAGCACATGCAATATTTATTTTAGCAACAACTGATCCTCAAAAAATACCTCTAACAATTCTTTCAAGAGTCCAAAGATATAATTTTAGGAAAATATCAAACCAAGTTCTAATTAACCAAATTAAAGAGGTCTTAGATAAAGAAAAAATTAAATATGAAGATTCAACCATAGCTTATATTGCAAGATTAGCAACTGGTGGTATGCGTGATGCACTTTCAATAGTCGACCAAGCTGCAGCTTATGGTAACGACAAAATATCGCTCAAAGATGTTATGTATGCTTTTGGAATTACTTCAAATGAAAGCTTAATTCAAATTGTAAACTACCTTTATCAAGGCAAAATCAAGGAAGTCTTAATTTTATTTAATAACCTTAAAAATGCGGGAATTGATTCAAATCAATTTGTTCAAAGCTTAATAGAATTGTTCAAGGATTACTTGATTTATGCAAAATCAAATGATGCTAATTTATTAGAACTTTTATCTCTTGAAGAATTAAATACTTTGAAAATTGATGTTAATTTTGCATTCAATTCATCTGAAAAACTTTATAAATTATTCAAAGAATTAATTTTTTCAGAAAACCCATTCCAATTAATCGAACTTTATTTAATTAAACTTAATCAAACTAATGAATTACAAAATAGTAAGGAGCAAACTATGTCAATTGATGTAAACAAAAAGAAACCTAAAAAAGATGACACAATCAAAACAGTTTTAAATCAAACTCAAGAATTAGTACTTGAAGCTAATCGTGACGCTGATGACAATTTTAGCCTAGAACAAGATCTTCTCAGTAGCAATTTTGAAATAGAAGAAGATTATGATGATGGTTTAGTAAGTACAGCAGAAATTCAACTAGATGATGAAATTCAAAATATGCCAAAACCAGTAGTAATCCCTGCTTTTGACTCAAAATACAAAAACTTGAAAACATTCAAATCAAACTTAAGTAAAAAAGATTTAATCAACTTACTTAAACAATCAACATTAACATTTTTAAATAGATACAAATCAAATTTAGATATTGTGATTAACACAGTTCAAAATCCAATTTACAGTGATTTAATTACAGTACTTAAAAAATGTAAAATTGCCGCAGCAGGCCCTAATTACATGATTTTTATCTCAAAAAATGTACCAGAATTAGTTTATTTACAAGAAAATGGTTACAACTCAAATATTCAAAAATTTATTCAAGATTACTTTGAAGATTACAAACACTTATACTGCATTATGAGTGATGATTACAAAGAAACAGCAAAAGATTTTGCAGCTAAAATGAAAGATGCAAAATTTGACACAAGCTTTACAGTACCAGGACCAGTTGTTTTACAAAATGTAAAGAGTCCAACAGGCAAATTATTTGATAAATTCAAAAAATAATTTTTAGTTTATACTAAATTTTATTTATACACTTTTAAGGAGAAATTATGGATCAAGCAATGTTAAGAAAGATGCAAAAATTGCAACAAGAAGTTCAAGAAAAAACTGAACAATTCATGGAAGAAACATTTAAATTAGAAAAACATGGAATTGAAGTTACAGCTAAAGGAAGCAAAAAAATAGTTTCAGTAAAAATCAAAGATTCTATTCTTTTAGACCCAGATGATGCTGAAACTTTAGAAGACTTGTTATCACTTGTGATTAATGAGTTATTTGACACAATTGATGAAGAACAAGAAAAATTAATGCCAGCTATGCCTGGTTTAGGTGGACTTGGCTTCTAATAATGAAAATTGAAACAATTGAAAAACTTAATCAAGTTTTAACAACAATTCCAGGAATTAGTAAAAAGCAAGCAGACAAAATGTCAAACTTTTTCTTAAAACAAGATCAAGAATATATTGACAATTTAGTTAAGTCAATTAATGATCTTAAAACCAACATTTCATATTGTTCTATTTGTAACTTTTTAAAAGAAGGTGGCAAATGTTTAGTATGTGATGATAAGAGCAGATACAACTTTTTAATGATAGTTGAAAATGCTGCAACTTTAAGAAAAATTGATGACATGAATTTTTACAATGGCTACTACTATGTTTTGCCTTATTTGTTTAATTTAAAGAATAATAAGGAAATTAAAAACTATGATTACAAAGAATTAATAAACTATATTCAACATAAAAAATTTGATGAAGTAATCATAGTTTTGAGCCCTTCTTTAGAAGGCGAAATGACAACAGGTCATTTATTAAAATTGATTAATAGCCAATTTAAAATTAAAGTAACAAGAGCAGCTATTGGCATGCCTATGGGTTCAAATTTAGAATATCTTGATACTTTCACAATCAAACAATCTATTGAAAATAGAAACAAATAAAACTTAAGGGAGGTTAATTATGTTTATTACTTTTGAAGGACCAGATGGTAGTGGTAAAACTACAATAATTAACCGCCTTATTATTGAATTAATTGAAAAATATCCAAAGCTTGCATTAAATTATGTTTTGACTCGTGAACCGGGTGGCAAAGACATAATTGAAGCAGAAAAAATTAGATCATTAATTTTGGATAAAGATTCAAAGCTTTCTTCAGTTTCTGAAGCTCTTTTATATACAACTAGTCGTCGAATTCATCTTGAAAGAGTAGTATGACCCGCTCTAAAAGAAAACAGACTTGTTTTGTGCGATCGCTATGTCGACAGCTTTTTTGCATATCAAGGTTATGCTCGTAATTTAGGTATTACTTTTGTTAAAAAACTTACTAATTTAATAATTGATAAAACTATGCCTGATATTACAATCTTTTTTGAAATCAAACCTGAAGAAAGTAAAATCAGAAGAGAACAAATAAGAATTGTTAGTGACAGATTAGACAGTGAAACCGAATTATTCCACCAAAAAGTTTACAAAGGTTATCATGAGCTAATTAAAAAAGAAAAAGATAGATTCATTGTTGTTGATGCTACAAAAAGTATTGAAGAAGTTTTAAAAGAATCATTTGAAAAATTAGATAAACATCCAAGATTTAAAAAATGAATTAAGGAGTTTAAATAATGGTTTCAAAAAATGTCATAACTATTTTAGAAAACTCAATAAAAAATAACAAACTTAGTCACTGTTATTTACTAAAAGCTCCTTCAGGTTTAAACATCGATGATTCAATTTTATACATGATTAATAAACTTTGCAACTCACAATTGCAATCTTTAGATCTTGAAACAATGCTGCCTAATGTTCAAATTTTTGAAGATAATGGCACTGAAAATAATCTTAAAAAAGATAAAATTGTGGCCGGCTTTGAAGAATCAAGTTTATCTTCATTTGTTGAAGGGCAAAAGAAGATAACTGTATTTAAAAATGTTGAAAATGCTTCTAAAGCTGCTCTTAATTCATTACTTAAAATAATTGAAGAACCAAGTGATAATGTAGTCTTTATTTTAACAACTAATAACATAACAAAAGTTTTAGAAACCATCAAATCAAGATCAATAACAATTAACATTAATGCGCCTTCAAACGAAGAGTTAGCAGAAGAATTAAAAGGTGAAAATTTAAAAGAAGAAGCTATATGATTTTATAGCCATATTTTTGCTGATTTAACACAAGTAAAAAAATATACAAATAATGAATCATTTAAACTAATTAAAGACTTGCTTGAAGCTATAGAAAAAAGTATTAAAAATCCTCATTATTTATATATTTTCTTATCTAGATTTACAAAAAAAGATAGCAAAGATACCTTTGTATTTTTGGCTATGGCTTTGCGTTTTGTTTTCTCTTGAGTATGAACGGCTGATGCTTTTTGTAGAAAAAATTATGCTAAATTATTAGTTAAATTAAAAAACATAAAATTTGACTTATTCAACTGTTTTATAGTAATAGACGACTTTTTAAAGATTCAAAATACAAATGCAAATTTCTTCTTACAAGCTGAAAAAATGTTAATTAAATTAGTGGAGTCTTATGCCTAAAATATATATTGTTGGAACACCTATTGGAAACTTAAAAGATATAACTTTAAGAGCTCTTGAAACTCTTAAGGCTGTTGATGTTATTGCTTGCGAAGATACTCGTGTTAGTGCTAAATTATTGAACCATTATGACATTAAAAAACGTTTAATTTCATACAACAAAATCAATGAAAAAGCAAGTGCCCAAGGCCTTATTGATTTAATTGAAAAAGATGACTTAAAAATGGCTTTAATTAGTGATGCAGGTATGCCTTTAGTTAGTGATCCGGGTTTTGAATTAATTAAACAAGCAAGAGAAAAAAATATTGAATTAGAACTAATTCCAGGAGTCAATGCAGCTATTAGTGCTTTTGCTTTTAGTGGACTAAGTAATACCTTTATTTTTATGACTTTTCCTAAAGAAAAAAGTGGCCAAAGATTAGAACAAGTCAAAAGCTTCACAAGTGAACATGCATATGTTTTTTATGTAGCTCCGCATAAATTAGAAAGTTTCTTAAAAGACATTGACTCAGTGTGAGGCAATCAAGCTCAATTATTTATGGCTAGAGAGCTTACTAAAATACATGAAGAATTTATTTATGCAACCGCAACTGAACTATTAGCAAAAAACAAAACTAGTCCTTTTAAAGGTGAGATAACTTTAGTTATCAAACTAAAAGAAATTAAAAAAGAGAAAATAAATAAATATGCTCACTTAAAATAAAATTATTCTTATATAATTAAAGTCAACTTAATTGTTTATTATTTTTCACATTAAATGATTATTATAAAAGGAGATAATATGAATCATATTAATATTTTTGCTCTTGGTGGGCTTGATGAAAATGGTAAAAACTGTTATGTTTTCGAATTCAATGATGACATTTACATTATTAACTCAGGAACTAAAATTCCAATCAACTCAAATAATGGAGTTGATACTTTAATTCCTTCTTTTGAATACTTAGAAAAACACAAAGATAGAATTAAAGGTATCTTTATTTCTGATGTTAAAAATGAATCGTTTAGTGCATTGCCTTGATTATTAATGAAAATTCCTAACTTAACAATTTATACTTCAGCATTCAACAAAATCATGATCATGGATCGTTTATCAAAATATAAGATTCCAACAAAAAACTACAAAGTTATGGTTATTAATAAAGTTACACCATTTAGTGACAAACTTTTTGTTAAGCCAATCGATTTAGCTGGTTCAATGCCAGGACACATTGGTTTTGACTTCATCACACCAGATGGAGATATCTTATTTATGTTTAACTTTGTCGAAGGTGACTTAGGAATTTATGGTAAATTAAGCTTTAATGAACTTAAACAAAGATTTACAAAACGTAAAATTTTAGCTCTAGTTGTTGACTCAGGTAAAGCAAACTTTGGTGGTAAGGCTATTGAAAAAATTGGTTTACCAGAAGGTATTAGAGATGTTTTTTTAGAAACCAAAAAGAATGAAAGAATAATAGTTGGTGCTTATGACGAAGAAATGGTAGCTATCCACAAAATTTTAGAATTAGCTCAAGAAACAAGTCGTCCAGTTGTAACTTATGGTAAAACTTATGGCCAAATATTTTATTTAATTAAAAAAGCTCATCCTGAACTTAAGTTACCAGAATTAATTGATTATCGTAATGCTAACAAAGTTAAAAATGCTGTTATTTTAGTAACTGGTGCTACTGAAAGACTTTACTCAAGATTTATTAGAATAACTGACAATAATGATGTTTTTTTAAAACTTCAAAAAAGCGATACTGTTGTAATGATTGCTCCTCCTATTAATGGACTTGAAAGTCTTGAAGCTTTAACTTTAGATGAAATTGCAAGAATTACTCCAAAAATTAGTGATGTTAATGCTAATGAATTTTATAGATGTCGTCCTGCTAAACAAGACTTAATTGATTTAGTTAATGCTCTAAATCCTGAATATGTGATTCCTGTGCAAGGACTTTATCGTTACTTAAATGAAGCTACTATAGCTATAAGTGAAAATACACAAGTGAAACAAAATCATTGTTTAGTTATGCAAAATGGAAAAATTGTTCACTTTATTGATGGCAAAATGTCAACAACCAAGGGCAAAGTTAAAGAAATTGGCGACACTATTATTGATGGTTTTGGTGTTGGCGATATTAGTACTGAGGTTATTAGTGAGCGTGAAGCTTTAGGTCGTGAAGGTGTGATTTTAGTGTCTTCTCAATATAATCCAAAAACAAAATTATTAACTGGTAAATTACAAATAAATTTTGTTGGTGTCATAAACAAAGAGGAAAAAAATGAAGCTAGCGACATAATCAAAAGCACAATTGTAAAATTAATTGAAACAGAAAGTTTTAATGGAATAAAAGATTTCCAAAATGAAGCTCGTCATGCTATTAGAAAAAGAATTTACAAAACTTTTGAAAAAGAACCAATAGTAATTGTAACATTGGCTCAAATTTAAAATCATAAGTTATAAATTTAGAATTTAAGCAAAAAATTCAAAAAATAATTTACAGAATACTTTTACTAGCCTTATTTATAAGTATAAAAGTATTTTTTTTATATATAAAAAGTTAAACATAAACTTTGTTTTGCAAAAGCATTTTTAATAACATTTTTTAAAATATAAAAGCCTATTTAGCTTAAATATAAATATCTATGTTTTATGCGTTTATGATGTTCTATGACGCTTTTTTTAAATAACCAATAATTTATCTTTTTAGTTGTTAATTCAGTTAAAAATGTGACGCAATTTTCATTTTTAATATAAAAATTAGTAAAAAATTTTAAATTTTTTTAATCTCATATTATTAATAACAAATTTAATATTGCCACATTATAATTTTGCACATATAAACTAAAAAATGAAATCACAAAACAAATTGCAATTTTTTCTTATTTTTTGCAAAATTTGCCAATAAAAACCAATTTTTGAGATATTTAAGCAAAATATCTATATAATGTTCAATATACAATTAAAAATAAGGAGATTATATGAAAAAGTCAAAAAAAATTTTATTAGGATTGAGTCCTATTGCTGCTGTTCTTCCTGCAGTAGCTGTTTCTTGTGGAAACAACGATGAATCCAATATTTCATTCAAAGAGAAAGATATTAGTAAATATACCACAACAAATGCTAATGGAAAACAAGTTGTTAAAAACGCTGAATTGTTAAAATTGAAACCAGTTCTTATTACAGATGAAGGTAAAATTGATGATAAATCATTTAACCAATCAGCTTTTGAAGCTTTAAAAGCTATAAATAAACAAACTGGTATTGAAATTAACAGTGTTGAACCTAGCTCAAACTTTGAAAGTACTTACAACAGTGCACTTTCAGCCGGACACAAAATTTGAGTACTTAATGGCTTCAAACACCAACAATCTATTAAACAATACATTGATGCTCACAGAGAAGAACTTGAAAGAAATCAAATCAAAATCATTGGTATCGACTTTGATATTGAAACAGAGTACAAGTGATTCTACTCATTACAATTCAATATTAAAGAATCTGCATTTACAACAGGCTATGCAATTGCAAGTTGATTAAGTGAACAAGATGAAAGTAAAAGAGTTGTTGCATCATTTGGTGTAGGTGCATTCCCAGGTGTTACAACATTTAACGAAGGTTTTGCAAAAGGCATTCTATACTACAACCAAAAACATAAATCAAGTAAAATTTACCACACATCACCTGTTAAATTAGACTCAGGTTTTACTGCTGGTGAAAAAATGAACACTGTTATTAATAATGTTTTATCTTCAACACCAGCTGATGTTAAATACAACCCACATGTTATCTTATCTGTTGCTGGACCTGCTACATTTGAAACTGTAAGATTAGCAAACAAAGGTCAATATGTAATTGGTGTTGACTCAGACCAAGGTATGATTCAAGACAAAGACAGAATTCTTACATCAGTTCTAAAACACATTAAACAAGCTGTTTATGAAACATTATTAGATCTTATTCTTGAAAAAGAAGAAGGATATAAACCATATGTAGTTAAAGACAAAAAAGCAGACAAAAAATGAAGCCACTTTGGAACTCAAAAAGAAAAATGAATCGGTGTCGCAGAAAACCACTTCTCAAATACAGAAGAACAAGCAAAAATTAATAACAAAATTAAAGAAGCAATTAAAATGTTTAAAGAATTACCAGAAGATTTCGTTAAATATATTAATAGTGACAAAGCTTTAAAAGATGGTAATAAAATTGACAATGTTAGTGAAAGATTAGAAGCAATTATTTCTGCTATTAACAAGGCAGCAAAATAATTAATCAAAAAAATGCTGGAAAATATCCAGCATTCCTAGATTGTAATCTGTAAGTTTACACCTAGAAATTTGGAATATCGCATGTCGATATTCCTTTTTAATTATTAATATTGTTATTATTTTTTGTCCAATAGGACAAATAAAAGTGAGGGCATTAGCCCTCCCTAAAATATTTGGCGACTTGTCGCCCTTTCTAAAATATTATTTTAATTTTCCTATTTTTTTGAAAAACAAATTTCTATTCTTGTTACTTTCTCAGTTTCTCTTTTGTTTTCCATATAATAATTTGTCAATACCTGTTGAATTTCAAGGATTTTCTGCATTCAATTTTTCGTACATTTCTAAAGCAGATAAATATCCAAAAATTTCTCTTGGACGATTGTTTATTTCATTTTGTACTTTTAGAATTTCTTCTTCAGTAATATCATCAAAATTAGTTTTTTTCTTAAAAAATCTTCTAACTAAACCATTGAAATTTTCATTTAAACCCCTTTGAAAAGAAGCATATGGATCAGCTTTATATATAAAAATTTTTAGTTTATATCCAATGAAAAATAATGTTGAAAATTCTAATCCATTATCCTGAGTTATAGATTTAACATTTAATTTATGTTTTCAAATAAGATTCCATAAATACAAATTCAAATTTCATGGATTTTTATTAGGAATTTTTACCAAAAACCCATATCTAGAGACTCTTTCGGTAAAACTAAGTAAATGACAATGTGTGCCTTTACTCTTGCCTATAATAAGGTCTATTTCCCAATGGCCGAATTCTTTTCTTTCGTTTATGTTTGCTGGTCTAGATCAAAAAGGTCTTACATAACGTGCGCCAACCAATCTTCTAGCAGCGCTTTGTTTCTCTCTTTTTCCACCTTTTTTGTAGACTTTTCTTAATAAACCTTTTCAGTTCAAAATTCAATAACCACTTTTTATTCAATTGTAGACTGTTTTAAAAGAAGGAACATCAATATTAGGATAAAGATTTTTTATTTTTTCAATTGTTAATTTGACAGTTCACAATTTGCCATCATATTCTTTTTTAAATAAAGAAGAAAATTCTTTATATTTATTTAAATTGTTTAAAAATTTAAAATGATTTTTTCACTTTTCTCTTGTAATTGTTTTTTCAATTGCATCTAAAGCAAAATAACCCCAAAAAGTAGAATTATTTTTTATTTCATTATTAATAGTTGTTCTTGAATAACCTAATATTTTTGCTATTTTTGTTATACTATAATTAGTTGCTCAAAGTAAGTATTCAAGAACAGTGCGTTCATTTCATGATAATTTTTTTTGCATTTCTTCATGACAGTCGCCAAATACTCTTTGGGTGACTTTTTTTATAAAAAAAACTTCACCCATTATAGATTCTATCTAAAATGTGTAAAGTTTCAGATTACAATGTAGCAATGCTGGAAAATATCCAGCATTTTTTATTTTAAATATGAAAAAAGTATATTTTTTTGTTAATTTTTGAAGAAATTAGATAAAACAGTTTTTCCGTTTTTGTCTTCAAATAAGATAAATAAGAGAAAAAAGGTTGTAAAACTGCCTAAGAAAAAAAGAGTTGGAAAACATAAAAGTTAAAGACCAAATTATTTAACTATTTATGACTTTGAGATGGATACGGTTCATGGGTGTAGAATGGATGAATATTTCATTTTGATTTTAATAAATAGATTGACTAGAGAAGTACACTTTAAAAAAAGATAAAAAAATTCTTTATCTACCAAAATAACTTTATAGGAAATCATATAAGAAAATAGCCTTAAAATCAATACATTAACTATTGATAATGGACCTGAAAATTATAGGCTAGATGAAATCGATGCCGTGGGCCAAATATATCATTGCGATGCTTTTTGTTCTTCATAAAAAGGTCGTGTTGAAAACTACAATAAATTTATTAGAAAATATATTCCAAAAGGAAAAACATTAGACAATTTATCAAATAAATATATTGCGTGAATTCAAAATGAAACTAACTCATTCATAATAGATAAAATTAAAGAATATCCATATGCAATGAGTGCAAATGATTTTGCAATTTAAGTTATGATGAACAAACAATATAACCAACAATGATTTATCAATTTATATCCAAATATTTAAAAATAAAAAATAAATATAAAATTACTAGCTTTCGCTGAATTTTGCTAGCTTGCATTAAAATATTTTCTTTTGCGTTTTTTTCGCTTTCAGTCAAAAAATGACTTTTTAATTTAAAATTTAGCAATCGATTTAGAAAAATGTTTTTCTTAAAACTTACCACACTCACTTTTGGAAAAAATAATAAACTATATTTTTAACATATTATTTCTTATTTATCTATTAATTGATATACTTAAATAGTTAATTTTATTATTTATATTAATATATAAAAATATATATAAATATGAGTCTGAAACAAAATTAACTAAAAATTTTATTTAAGAAAAGGACAAAGATGAACGCAATTGAATTTATTAATATTTCGAAAAGTTTCGGTGTAATCAAAGCTAACCAAGATATTAATATTCAAATTAAAAAAGGTACAATTCATGCACTTATTGGTGAAAATGGTGCAGGTAAAAGTACCTTGCTATCAATTCTTTTTGGACTATATGAACCCGACCATGGAATTATCAAGGTTAATGGTAAAGAGGTTTTAATAAATAATCCAAATGATGCTAATAATTTGGGTATTGGTATGGTTCACCAACATTTTAAATTGGTTGGTGCATACACAAACTTACAAAATATAATTCTTGGTGCTGAAAGTGAATCAAAAACTTTTAAAACTTTGGATTATAAACCATCAATTAAAAAAATTAAAACTATTCAAAGATTATTTAATTTAAATTTTGATTTGAATAAAGACACAGGCACTGAATCAGTTTCAACACAGCAAAAAGTTGAAATCATGAAGATGTTATATCGTGATTCAGAAATTCTAATCTTTGATGAACCAACTGCTGTTTTAACAGATGAAGAAATTCAAGGTCTTCTTGAAACATTCAAATTGTTTAAATCGCAAGGTAAAACAATCATTTTTATCTCTCACAAACTAAAAGAAGTTAAAGCTGTAGCTGATTATGCAACAGTTATACGTCACGGTAAAGTTACTGGTAACTTCGAAGTTGCTAATACTTCTATTGAAGAAATGGCTAACAGAATGGTTGGTGACAATATTGTTATGGCACAAAACCAATCACTTGACGTTTTTGAAGATAAAGACACAGTTTTAGAACTTGAAAATGTATCAACAAAAGGTACAAAATCACTTAAAAACTTAAATCTTAAGGTTCATGCTGGAGAAATTCTAGCTATTGCTGGTGTTGAAGGCAATGGACAACAAGATTTAGAATATGTTGTTAGTGGAATTGTTAAACCTACAAAAGGTAATGTCTACTTAAAGAAAACACCTTTAGTTGAGGAAAGAGTTAAATTCATTCATAAAAATAAAATCAAGAATTTCATTATTTTAAGTTCATTGCTTGCATTATTTATAGCTTTTGGATCAATTTTTTTTGGTGTTAGTCCATTTCAGCAAAATTATTCAAACATTTGATTAATGTGAGCTATAGGCATTAGTTTCTTTGCTCTATTTGCTGTTGGTTTAAGTATCTTGATAGTAAAAATTATTAAATTCTTTAAAACCAAAAAAGATGAAGAGAAACTTAAAGACAGGATTAATTTAAACAATTATTCAGTCTTAGAAAAATCAATGCTTGCTTCAAGTTTTATTCCAAGTGATAGACATAAACATGGTCTAGCATTAGATTACAATATTAAAAATAATACAATATTAAGACGTTTATGAGATCCAAAATATCAAACTTTTGGTTTCATAAAACCTAAAGCTGTTAAAAAAGAAACAGCTGAAGTTATTGACAAATATGACGTTCGTGGTGCTAGAGAAGGTTATTCAACTTCTAGATCACTTTCTGGCGGTAACCAACAAAAATTCATTGTTGGTCGTGAAATGAACTCACCACACGACTTTATATTAATTCTTCAACCAACACGTGTACTTGACGTTGGGGCTATTAAAAATATCCATGAAAGAATTCTTAAAGAAAAAGCAGAAGGAAAAGCAATTCTTTTAATTTCTTATGAATTAGACGAGGTTCTTTCACTAGCTGATACTATTGCTGTTATTAACGAAGGCGAAATTAGACTTTCAAAACCCGCAAGAGAATTAACTAGAAAAGAAATCGGTCTTTACATGGCTCAAAAAGAACATCAAACGGAAGGAGGCACACAATAATGAAAGAAACAAAAGAAAAATTATCATTTTCTTCTAAAGTAAGAACAGGCTGAAATAAATTTAGATCATTTATTACACTTGAAGATCAACAAAAAGGAAGAAGAAAATTATACTCATCATTATGAGCTGTTGTTTTCGGATTAGTTGTTGCTAGCATCTTCTTCATGATTCATCAAAGCATGGAAGGACGTAGTGCAGGACCATTCGACTTTGTTATAAAATTATGAAATTATAGCTTTATTGACAAAAACATTAAATTTGACTTTGCAACATTTTTTGTAATATTTGGTTTACTGGTTTAGCTGTTTCAATCGGTTTTAAAGTTGGATTATTTAACATTGGTATTTCTGGTCAAATGCTTTTACCAGCAATCTTAGTATTCAGTTTTATAGCTAAAGCTAGAAACTTTAATGTTGACGCAGGATTCTTATGATTAGCAATTATTTTGTTCATAATCGTAGGATTTGCAACAGGTGCAATCGCTGGATTATTAAAAGCATATTGCAAAATTCACGAAGTTATTTCTACTATTTTCATTAACTGAATTGTTGCCTTTATATCAGGATGATTATTTAGTTTAAATGGGAAAATGTTTAATCCAGAATCATATTCACCTACAACTATAGGTAGTGCTAGAATTGCAATTGAAAATGCAGTTAAATATCAATTTGTTTACTTTGGTATTGGAATGTTTGTTTTAACAGCTATTGTTTTATTTGTGATCTACAACTTCACAACATTAGGTTACAAAATAAACATGGTTGGTAAAAATCCTTCAAACGCTAAATATATTGGTCTTAACGAAAAAATGTTAACCATTATAGTTATGGGATTTTCAGGAGCTTTAGCTGGTTTCGCTGGATTCTACTACATTATTATCAAAGAAGGCTGAATTGTCGATTCATTTGGTAGCAACCCTATTGCAATTGGTTTTGAATCAATTGCTGTTTCACTTATTGCATTAAACCACCCTATTGGTATAACATTATCCGGATTTTTCTATTCAATGATTTATACAACAAGAGATTTATTTGCTATAAAAGATAAATTAACAAAAGACTTTTTCCCTATTATTACTGGTATAATTGTCTTTATGGCTGCTTTAGCTATTATGCTTTATAAATTCAAACCACTTGGTTTCATGTGAAAATACGGAACGCTTTGAATCAAAAAAGAATACTGAAAAGAATATGGTTCATACATGAAAACCAAAAATGCTAAATATAGAGAATATGTTAAAGCTCTTAATGAAGAAAAAAGAAGGAATAGAAAACTCAAAAAAGAATTTGCTTCAATTAAAGAAGAATATCAAAAATGAGTTGATTGTAAAATAACTTCACTTAAAAGCGCAAGTGATGATACTATTATGTCTATCTATGACGAAATGTCTAAGAAAAAATTCGAATATCTCAAAAAATACAGTGATTTTGGCTTAAACAATCTTAAAACATTAAAAAATCAATATAAAGCTGAAAAACACGAAAGAAAAATTCAATATATTACTAAAAGAGATTTAATTTATACATCTCATTGAGACAAAGTAAAAGAAAATTGAGCTAAAAAAAGAGATATGAAAAAAAGCAATCAAGCAAGTAAAGGAGGTGAATAATGTATAGTTGAATATTAATTTTAACTACAACCATTTTTATGTTTTCAGCTCTAACACTTGCAACCCTTTCAGGTATTTTCTCAGAAAGAGTTGGTATTACAAACATTGCTGTTAACGGGTTTATGATTTTTGGAGCTGCTATGTATGCTCTAATAAGCTTCCTAATGACTGATGTTGTTTTCAAAGGTAAAACATTAAGTCCATGATTCCAATTATTGTACTTTGCTTTTGCAGGTATCTTATCCTCGGGATTTGCACTGTTGTTTGGTTTCGCAACGATTAAACTTAAATCAGATCAATCTGTTTCAGGTTTCGCTATGAACATTCTTGCAGTTGGTGTTGCTTCTATCCTTTTATTATTTGTTAAAAAAGCACAACAAGGTGGAGACTACTTCCAAATGCGTGGCCAAACAGAACTTGCTTTAAGTCCTAATGTTGACAACTGAAAAAACATTATTTCACTTAAACTATTCTTAGCTTTAATTATTGCTGGTGGTTCTTGATTCTTCCTTAACAAAACTAAATGGGGTTTAAGATATAAAGCTATAGGTGAAAATCCTCAAGCAGCAGACGTTGCTGGTATTAACGTTTTTAAATACAAATGATTAGGTATTGCATATTCAGGTTTTATTGCTGGTTTAGCAGGCGCTATATTTATTCAATGTAAAACAAACCAATTCTCACTATACATCGAAGTTGGAGGTTTAGGTTTCTTAGCTCTAGCTATTATGATTACTAGTGGTTGAAAAATTAGTTGAACATTATTGATATGTATCATTTTCTCATTTATCTATGGATTCTCATACTTCGGAATTTCATGACTTGAAAGATTCGAATCTATGAAAGGTGTTTCAAGATTCGCTGAACTACTCTACACATTGCCATTTATTATCACACTTGGAATTATGATTGCTAAAATGAAAAGCAAGCAAATGGGGCCAGCTGCTGCAGGTCGACCTTATGACAAATCAGAGCGTTAGCTATATAAGGAGATTATTATGAAAAAAAGAAAATTTATATTTGCTTTATCATCATTAACAACAGCTTTTTTAGCTACACCTCTTATTTCTTCATCATGTACTAATGCTGATAAATTGTCTAATCTATTAGATGATTTAGACATTACTATTCCAGATTCAGAATCTAAAAAACCAAATGAAATCAAAGAATCGGATTTAAAATTTTACTCAAAAAATATGCCAAGTTTTAATAGTGAATATACTGTTGAAATACAAAAAATTCAAAAATATTCTTCAGAACTTGTAGTAACTTTTAGACTACGCGAAAAAAACTCAAACATTGTTTCAAAATACAAAACAATTACATACAAAAATTTCTTAAACTTTGATCATATTAATGAAGCTTTAACAGTACAATATTCTAATTCAAAAAATACTTATGTAAAAGATGTTGCTCAAACAAGTGACATTATCTTTAGAGATATTAAAACAGGATACAAAATTATCGATGTTAAAATTGATAACTCAAGAATTGAAGAATATCAAAAAAATTTATCTGACAAACTAAAAGATATAAATGAATTCTTAACAAAAAATAAATCTGAATATGATGCTGAAAAAGCTAAAGCAAATCCTAATAAGGAAATTATTGAAAAATATGAACGCGCTTTAATTAGAAAAGCTAAATATGAAGATACTGCGGATAAAGATTCATATATCAAATCATTCGAGAATTTAAATATAAAATACAAAATTCAATCAATAAATGATCCTAAAATTGTATCTGATGAATTCAGTCGTTCAATTCCAAACTTCAAAAATGATTCATACATTGATTACTATGTTTTTGATAAAAGTGACACATACTCAACAGTTTCGCATTCATTTCACTCTGTTTCAGATTTAACTGAAGAAATAAAGAAATACATTAAAAAAACTGCTTCACTAGAATATACAGGAAATACAAATGTTTCTGTATCTGAAGTTAAGGCTGATAAATTTAAATTTAATTTTGACACACCAATTGATTTTTCAATAGAAAACATCAAAGTTGAACCTGCTGATTCAGAAGGCAAAGTAAATCTTAAATTTAATATTAAAGCACCTATTAACAAACAAGCAACAACTTTATTAGTTGATGAAAACAAAAAAACAATTGAATTTGATTATGCATGTGAAATAGAATTTAACAAAAAAGATAGTAAAGAAAAATTAAGTGAAATTGAAAAACAAATTAGCTTTACATATGAAAATGCTGCAACAACAGAAGTTGATAAGGCAGAAGTTTCTAAAGTTAAATACACTTTATCTAACCCAAATTATGAAATTACTGATTTAAAAATTATTGGTTATGAATTCAACAATTCAACTATTGTTATTGAATACAAAGCAAAAAGTAAAAGCAGTTCAATTGAACAAGTTTATTCAAGAACAATTAGTGGCTTTTCTAAACTTTCACAATCTAAAATTGATGCAATTTTAGATTTAATTAAATTGAATTATAAACGTAAAAACTTAGTAGCTGCAAATGAAGCGAATAAAGATCATGTATTTATTGAATCAATGGATTCAAACTTCATGATTGAAGTTACAAAAATAGATTCATTTGATCTTAAAGATAAATCAATATTAGTTGAATTTAAATTATATGAAGTTGATGCACTTTCTAAATTAAAACCAGACAACAAAAAACGCGGTTTCAAATTTGTTAAATCATTCACAAAGAAAATTACAGGCTTCTCAGAAAAATCATTGACACAACATATCAATGAAGAAATTCAAAAGGTTACTTGTACTTGTCCAACAGCTTCAAGCAAATTGCCAAGTCAATTAAACATTAATGATATTAAATTTACTAACTTTGATAACAATATTTTTGAAATTGAAAAACCATCAATAATTGTTGCTAATGATCAAAAAGGCGAAGTTGTTATTACATTTAAATTACGTTACAAAATTGGTTATGTACAAAAAGTTTATGACCAACAAAAGAATGAATATGTTGAAAAAGAAATACCTTTCAAAACTGTTTCAGACTCAAAAACAGTTATATTAAATGGTTTTAAAAAAAATAAATTATAAGGCTCATAAAGCCTTATTTTTTATGCTTTAGGTTTAAAATAAATTTAAAAAAACTCAAATATTAAATTTAAAACTTATTTGAAGATTAATATTTGACTTCGAAAAATCAAAAAACAAAAACGAATATTTTCTTTTCAAAACTAATTTTTGCAAAATTTTTAACTAATTTTTAAAATGTGGTAAAAATTACAAAAAGTGCATTTTTGATTAAAAAATAGGTTAAAAAATAATTTTTTATTTTTTAACAAAAGATTAAAAATATGTTAAGATTAAGTTACTTAAAAAAATGAATAAGGAGATTTTATGTTAAAAGAAATTAATCAAGATGAATACAAGAACAATGTTATTGGAAAAGAAAAAGGCATTTATGTTTTGGTTTTTCACGCATTATGATGTCCTCCATGTCGAATGTTTAAATCTTCTTTAGAACAATTAGACAAATTAGACAACATTCCAGTTTATCGTGTAGATGTTGATGAAAATACAAAGCTAACTCAAGAAATGGGTGTTAATTCAATGCCAACATGATTCATTTTTAAAAATGGAAAAATGATGGAAAAAGTTATGGGCTATGTACCTTATGATCACCTTAAAGCAAAAGTTATGGAATACAAATAAAATAATTAAATAGGCTAGTCCTATTTTTTATTTATAATATTTAAACTATGAAAATAATAAGCGACAACAAACGCGGAATGCACAACTATAAAGTAATTGACAAATATGAAGCCGGCATATCTTTAATGGGTTGAGAAGTTAAGAGTGCTCGAGCTAATACTGTTAGTTTATTGAATTCATATTGCTTTTTTAGAAAAGGCGAAATTTTCTTGTGCAATGCACAGTTCAAACAATACATGTTAGTTAAGTGTGATGAAACTAGAGATCGCAAATTATTGATGCATAAAAATGAAATAGTTAGATTGCAGTCTAAACTTCATAAGCTAGGTCATGCAACTATTATTCCAAGCAAAATTTATTTTGATAATCGCTCACGTATTAAGATTGAAATAGCTTTAGTTCAAGGAATGAAAAAAACAGATAAACGTGAAGAAATCAAAAAAAGAGATAATGAAAGATACATCAAAAAAGTCTTGAAAAATGTATATTAAAATGACGCTAAAGTGCGTCATTAATTTTTTAATTATCGAATAAAATTTTTGGTTTATAAATTTTGTTTTCAATTGTGTTATCAACGTCACAACTATAAAGCATTTTTTCAATTTCTAATCCAACTGCAGGATAATCAATAAAGATTTTAGCTTTATATTTGTGTTGATAGTCATAAATTGAAACTCAACCAATATCAGTTAATCTTAAATTACGATCGCCTGATGAAATTAAGTTAATAAATACTTCATGAGTTGAGCAAACAACATTAACCAAATTGTTATTTCTTAAGTAATTTAAGAAAAATTGTACTTCTTTATTATTTTTGTTTTTAAGTGAATAGATTTCATATTCTACATTAAGCTTCTTGCAAGCATTTTCAAAACCTATACAACGAAGTCTTTTTTGTTCTTCAGTTAACTTAACATCTTCAACAAAAACAACCTTTTCGCCTTTATCTATATAGTTTATGAATCTTGAAGTTAAATGATGAAATGAGTTCTCTTCATCAATTTTTATTCAATTTAATGTTTCTACTTCTTTTCCATAAACTAAAATATTTGATTCAAAATTTGTGTTCTTAATATAGTTTGTAATTGTGTTTTGAGGATCTTCAGGAAGAAAGAAAACTATTGCCATAGGTTTTCAGCTTGAAACATATTTGATAGTTTCAATATATTCTTCAGGATTAGGTGAAGAGTGAGTTATAACAACTTTTCTATTTCTTGTCTTTGCTCCTTGTTCAATTCCATTCATAATTTGAGTATATGAGTTTTCATATCACTCAGGCACAATAATAAAGATAGAAGTGTCACGGCCACGAATTGTTCTGGCTCCATGATTTGGATAATAATCGTTTTCTTTTATGATATTAGCAATAACTTTTTTAGTTTCCTTGCTAACATAACCACCACGATAGTAACGGCTTACAGTACTAATAGAGACACCTGCTTCTTTAGCAATATTTTTATATGAGAAATTTTTCATATATTAATTATATAGAAAAAATTAAAATGTGAAAATTTCCACAAAAAAATTTATATTTTTTTTAAATAGTGTATATGAATAAGCAAAAAACGATCTTTAGACCAATAAAAAAAGCCTGACTTAGTCAAACAATTTGAAATAAATAAATTTTTGGTATAATTGTAGCGTCAGTAGAACAATAACCTTGTAACCTGGTCAGGTCAGAGATGAAGCAGCCATATCGAGTAGTGTTGTGTCTATTGACTTTTTTTATTTTTCTAAAGCTACTAATATTTCATATTCTTTAATTAGCTTTTGATAGATCTTTTCTTCTTCATTTTTCAAATGCCTAAATTGTTAATAAATATTTCACTTGGTTTATGTCTTTTCATACTTCAATTTTAAATAAAGTTGACTCAAAATAAAAAATGTTTTGATTTTTAAAAAATGTGTTTATAATATTAAAAGCAAAAACGCGAATGTAATTTAATGGTAAAATGCCAGCTTGCCATGCTGATAATGGGGGTTCGATTCCCCTCGTTCGCTCCATTTATTCTTTATGAATGCCACACCTGTCTTCGACAGGTTTTTTATTTAAAAATCTGTGCAAAAACTAAATCGTTATTTTTTGATTTGACCTTTAACATTATATTTTTTAAATTAAAATTTATATATATTCTTATGTTAAATTAAAAGTTAATAAGTTTATTTTTTAAAATATTTTTTTAATATATTTTAAAAGATAATAAGTATTAATTCTAAAAGTGAGACTTCTAGGTTTTAGAGATCTCACTTTTAGAATTAATAAAACAATGAGAAAATTTATCAAAAATTTTTTGTATATGTAATTATGTTAAATAAAAATACCACAAATGTGGTACTTAAAATAATTATTAAATGTCAATATTCTTTACATATTTAGCGTTTTGTTCAATGAATTCACGACGAGGCAACACTTCATCTCCCATTAATGTTGTAAATGCTCAGTCAGCTCTTGCTGCATCTTCAATTTGAACTTGAAGCATTTTTCTATTAACTGGATCCATAGTTGTTTCTCAAAGTTGTTCAGGGTCCATTTCACCAAGTCCTTTGTAACGTTGAACTGTTACTTTTTGATTTTGATTTAAGCCTTGCATAATTTCTTCTTTTTGAGCATCGTTGTAAGCATATCCAATAAATTTGTTTTGAGCTATTTTATATAAAGGAGGTTGAGCAATATAAATAAATCCGTATTCAATTAAAGGTCTAAAGTAACGGTAGAAGAACGTCAATAACAATGTTCTAATGTGAGCACCATCGACATCGGCATCGGTCATGATGATAATTTTGTGATATCTTAATTTATTAATATTAAATTCTTCACCGACACCTGTTCCAAGTGCTGTAATTAATGAAAGAATTTCAGCATTTGCAAACACTTTTTTAGGTTGATTCTTTTCAGCATTAATAACTTTACCACGAAGAGGCAAGATAGCTTGAGTCATTCTGTTTCTTCCCATTTTAGCTGAACCACCAGCTGAGTTACCTTCGACAATGTAAAGCTCACTAATTTCAGCATTTTTTGAAGAACAGTCAGCTAATTTTCCTGGAAGTGAACCTGTATCAAAAACAGTTTTTCTTCTAGCTGCATCTCTAGCTGCTAAACCAGCAAGACGAGATTTTTTAGCAAAAATTGTTTTTTGAACAATAGTTTTTGCTTCAGCAGGATTTTCATTTAAGAAACGTTCAAATGAATCTGAAAACACTTTGTTAACAGCCATTCTGGCATCTTTGTTTCCTAATTTTCCTTTTGTTTGGCCTTCGAAAATAGGGTTTGTATGTTTAACTGAGATAATAGCAACAATACCTTCTCTAACGTCTTCACGAGTAACTTTGTCTTCTTCAGTTTTGATTAATCCACATTCAGTTCCATAATTATTTACTAAACGAACTAAAGCATCATAAAAACCGCTTTCGTGTGTTCCACCTTCAACTGTAATAATGTTGTTAGCATAAGAAACTACATTTCCTGTAATTCTTTCATTATATTGAACAGCTACTTCAACCTGAACTGCTGGAGAATCTTGGAATGAGTATTCACCTTCAGCATAAATAACATCGGGATGAATTAATTTTTGACCTGTATTTAATTCTTTAACATAATCAACAATGCCACCTTCAAAGTGATATTCTTCTCTTGATTTGTCTCTTTCATCATTAACAATAATTCTTAGGCCTTTGTTAAGATATGCAATTTGTTTAGCATGATCAACAATAACACCTTTATCTCATTCGTTTTTGTCCATAATGCTAAAGTCTGGATGGAATTTAATTCTTGTTCCTGTATCTTGAGGATCTACTTCGTTTAATATTGTAAGATGTTGAAGAATTTTTCCACCATTGTTAAAATGAGCATAGTGTAATTTACCATCACGTTTAACTCAAACTTCAAAGTCATCGCTAAGTCCATTAACTACTGAAGCACCAACCCCGTGAAGTCCACCAGAAACTTTATATGAGTCAGAGTCAAACTTACCGCCAGCATGTAAAACCGTTAAAACTGTTTCAACTGTTGAAAGACCAGTTTTAGGGTGAACTGCTGTAGGAATACCACGACCATTATCGATAACATCAATGTAACCATCCTTTGTAATCGTGATTTCTACTTTGTTTGCAAAACCTGCCATAGCCTCATCAACAGAGTTATCAACTATTTCTCAAATAAGGTGGTGAAGACCTCTAATTCCTGTTGTACCGATGTACATACCAGGTCTAACTCTAACGGCTTCTAATCCTTCTAAAACTTTAATATTCGATGCATCATATTCTTTAGACATATTGCCTCCAATTCTTTATATTTTTTAATATAAAGATTATACCTTAAAAAGGTGAAAATTTTATGGAATTTTTCATAAATTTTTTTTAATTTTATTTTTATAAATTTCAATAAATAAAATTTTTTATTTATTTAATTAAAAGACTATTCTATAGGCTTTTTCGTAAAAAATGACTATTTTAATAAAATTAAAAATATTTAAAAATAACTAAAAAATTGCACTTACAATTATTACAATTAATTAAGGTTTATAAATTTAATAAAAAATAATGTAAAATACTATAAGTGCTTTTGCGCGTTTTTTTAAAATTTTTGAATAATTAAAAGAAAGGAGTTTATGCCTAATAAATCACAAAATGATGAAAAATTAAATCAATCATCAGTCGAAGAACATAATGTAAATGAAGAACATACACAAAAACAAAAAGACAAAGAAGTGATGGACGAGGTTAATGCATTCGAAAGAGACGTTTTACTTAATAATGGTAGAGTCGAAGACAAGCATGTTGAAGAACATCATGAAATGAATTCAATTCATTTAGATGACGTTGTTAACAAAAAAAATACTCAATACAAATACACAAAAATGTCGAATTTTGTGTTGAAATTATCTCGTTTTTATGCTCCTATGCCTCTTTGAAAACTAGGTCTAATC
The DNA here is from genome assembly GCF_000209735.1 of Mycoplasmopsis fermentans PG18. Classification (NCBI taxonomy): domain Bacteria; kingdom Bacillati; phylum Mycoplasmatota; order Mycoplasmoidales; family Metamycoplasmataceae; genus Mycoplasmopsis; species Mycoplasmopsis fermentans. The sequence continues at coordinate 848,258 of NC_021002.1, read as the reverse complement.
ACAGCTGGTTTTGCAATTGTTTTTGGTATTGTCGGAGTTTTCTTTGTTAAAAACCCAGGAATTTATAACTTTGGTTTAGCAGCTTTTGGACAAGCAATTTCAAGATTGACTAACGTTCTTTTAAGATCAAACCCAAACATTAATGACACTATTTATAACGTTATTGACCACGCCTTGTTCTGAATTCTTTATCTTGTTTTGAGTATTCCAATTTTTATATTTGGATGAAAAAAAGTCGGTAAAGTTTTTACTATATTAACACTAGAATTTCTAGTTGTAAGTAGTTTAGTTTCATTTGGTTTAGGTCAAATACCAGGGGCTAACTCAGTTTATATTATTGGTAACTTTTCACACAGTGATATACCAGAAGAATTAAGAAAAGCAGTAGCAGACAAATATTGACAAGGAAAAGAACAATTATGATCACTAGTTCCTCTTCAATGAAATGATGGAGGTAACATAATTGCTCAAATAATTTTTTCTGTTGCTTATGGTTGAATGCTTGCTTTCTTCTTTGCAATTATTGCAATAATAGGAGGTAGTGCAGGAGTTACTGGAATTATTGGCGAATATATGGCTGTCGTTAAACAAAAAAACTTTGGAACAATTAATGGTTATATCAACTTAGTAATTATTATTGTTTCAGTTGTACTTGGTACATACTTACCAGGAAGTTTATTATTAAATGACATTAATGGTTTTAAAGCAGATTCAGTGACTTGAGAAAATACAACAGTAGAAAAAGTTGAAGAAATTCTTAAATCTCTAAAAACGTTACCTTGAAAACCATCGCTTTACTTCTCGCCTAACTTTATATCAACATTTATTTGTAACATTATTTTTGTTATGTACCTTAACAAATTATTCCCTCGTTACAAAATTGTTCAAGTTAAAATTTACTCGCCTCACATGAGTGCTATTAGAGAAGCAATTATTAGTGATAATAAAACTGTTAATAGCTTTACTATCACTAAAGGCGTTGGAGGTTACTCAGGAAATAACACCAAAGTTCTTTCATCAATTACTCTTTACAATCAAGTGCCACGTCTTATTAAGAAAGTTCGGGCCGTTGATCAAAACTCGCTGATTACTATTAGTAATGTTGCTAGTGTTGATGGAAAAATATATCTTCCTGAAAACAAATTCTAAAATTACAGCTGCGGCTGTTTTTTTATTTCAAAAATAAAAGTAATATTTAATATAATAATAAATACTATGAAATTAAACTATATTGAATACAATGGCGACAAAGTTCCTTTATATATAGAAGATAACAAAAAAAATACAACTTTTTTGTTTCTTCATGGACTTAATTCAAACTGAAAATACATGAGACCATTATTAGATTACACACATAATTACAATGTTGTGGCTATTAATTTTCCAGGAAGTAAATTTTTCAAAAATGTAGAACCAGAAGAAATTAAACTTGAGTGATGAATTGAAGTAGCTAACGAGGTTTTAAATAGAATTAAAACTAAAAAAGTGGTCATAGTAGCTCACTCAATGGCAGGTGGCGTGGCTACTGTTTTAGCTAAGGATCCTAAAGTTGTTAGATTAATTATGATGTCAACAATTAATCCTTATATGAAAGAATCTACTTCTTATTCAGTGTTACAATCTGTTATTAAACCTCAAAATAAATGAAGCTCATTTATTGGCAAAGTTATTTCTAAAATAGCTTCTAAGTTTAAAAAAACTGAAAAATTAATTGAAAGTTTTACTCGACAAGGAGCTTGATTTAACTTACTTGAAAAATATGTTTTGAATCCTGAATATATGGAACAATTAGATTTACAATACAAAGCAAATTGTCACAAAATGCTCTTTTTAGTAGGTGAAAAGGACAAAATTATTGGTACTAAATATTTTGAAGATTATGCAATTAGTTTAGAAGTTCCAATTTTAATTATGGGTACGGGACACTCGCCAATTAAAGATGAACCAAAAAGAATTGCAAGATTTTTTAATGCATTGATTGAAAGCAAAAAAAGACACTTTTGACAAAAATTTATGAATATTAAAATGAATCAATTCTTAGAATTTGATGAAGAAAAAACAAAAGAAGAAGATATTCTTCTTGAACTAGAACAAAACGTTGATTAGGAGATTATTATGGAATACAATCAATTTGAAATGGAACTTAGAAGTGCTTTAACAACAGGCAATGGTACAAAACTTTTATACAAAATAATTGATGCACCTTATAGATTTTTTTCACCTTTGCAACCTTTTAATTACAAAGTTAAATTAGAACAAGCATTCTTAAGAACACAAGAAAACACATATGTAAAATTTATTAAATATTGTGCTGAATATTTAATTACTCAATATGGTTTTAAATTAGAAAAAAGTTCTTTTAAATATACTTTACCACTTAAAGAGGGAGAAGAATTCCCAGAAGAAGTAAAAGTCAATGCAGCTATGATTTTTAGACAAAAAGAAAATGGCGGAGATGAAGAAACAGCTGATATTTGTGTAATTTACTTGAAAAAAAGAGATTACTATGGAGCTAAAGAAGTTACTAAACTTCATGACAATATCATTAAGCAATTAGAAGTATTAAGAATAATTTATCCTAATAATAAAATCAAAGGTATCTTATGATTTTTAGATAATGACTATCACAAAAATGTTAACTTTTTTAATGAATGCTATGATAAAGAACATTCATTTGAAACACCTGGTTTTAGAGCTTATTATGGTGCACAATTTTTCAAAATTTTTGATAAAGAAGAAGACTGATTATTAGTTGAAAATCATATTAAAAAATTTAAAAATAGTAACTATGATTACTTCTTAAAAATGCCAGATTTAGATCAAGATGAAGATGTTTTAAATGCTATGATTAATTTAAATGAAACATCTTGACAAAAATTAATTTCACCTGATGAAGTTTATGCAAATATTAGACAATATATTTTCAATGAAAGAAATGAAAATTCTAACTTATTTAAAGCTCTAAAACTTAGAGATATTAAACGAACTTCAGTAGATGATGATGAAGAAAAAAGACGCATTTTAGAATTGGAAAATAAAGCAAATCAAAATGAATAGATTTTTCTAATCAATCTGTTTTATAGGTAAATTAAACAAAAAGCCAGACACTTCAAATGCCTGGTTTTTCTTATTATTATTTTGTAATTTTTGTTATTCCGTCCATATAAGGAACTAATTTCTTAGGTATAGTAATTGAACCATCTTTGTTTTGATAATTTTCGAGAATTGCTGCAATTAATCTATCAATTGCAAGACCTGAACCATTCATGGTATGAGCATAAACATTTTCACCATTTTCATTCTTATATCTAATCATTGCACGACGTGCTTGGAAATCTCCCATATATGAAACTGATGATATTTCACGATACTTAATTTCTGAAGGCAATCAAACTTCTAAGTCAATAGTTTTTCTACTTGAGAATCCTAAGTCACCTGTACATAATAATAATTCTCTATAAGGTATTTCTAATTCTTCTAAAACCGATTTAGCTTGTTCAAGCATTTGATTAAATTCAGCTTCTCAATCTTTTTCACTAACAATTTTTACTAATTCAACTTTTTTGAATTGGTGGTTTCTAATAATACCTCTTGTATCTTTTCCACTACTTCCTGCTTCTGATCTAAAACATTCAGTAAATGCTGTCATTCTAATAGGTTTTGATAAATCTATTATTTCATTATTATAGTAGTTTGTCAAAGGGACTTCAGCTGTTGGAATTAAATAACTTTGAGCATCTTCTAAAGCAAAAAGATCTTCTTTAAATTTAGGCAATTGACCTGTACCAAAAAGAATTTCAGGTTTAACTATTACAGGTACCGAATATTCTTCATAACCATTTTTGGTATGTAAATCTAACATAAAATTCATAATAGCTCTAGCTAATCTAGCACCTAAACCTTTGTAAATTACAAATCTTGAACCTGACATTTTTACTGCTCTTTCAAGATCGATAATGTCTAAGTCTTTAGCTATAACATAGTGAGGTTGAACGCCTGAAACTAATCCACGTCCTAATTTATCATGATTTTTTATAACTTTATTTTGGTTTTCGTCTTTACCAAGTGGCACATCTTCCATTGAAATATTTGGTATTCTGATTAAAATATCATTAACTTTCTTTTCAATATTTTTAGCAGCTTCTTCAAGTGCTACTTGTTCTTTTTTAATATTTGCTACTTCTTTTTGTAATTTAGCTAATTTAGTTTTATTGTTTTTGTTAGCTGCAAATTCTTTACTAAATTTTGTTAATTCAGCTTTCTTGCTTTGAGCTTCAAACATTAGCTTTCCACGCTTATTTGCTTCTTTAATAAGCTCATTAAATTGCTTTAGATCGAAATTTCTATTTTTTAAAGCTTCTTTAACTTTCTTTTCATTTTCTAAAACGTATTTTAAATTTAGCATTTTGCCTTTCCGCCTATTTTATAGGCTTATAAATCAAAAAATAACCTTAAAAATTCTTCCTTAATTTCATAAAATTATCTTACTTAAATAATACAACAATATTAAATTTTTAATACTTTTTTACAAAAATGATTTAAGACAATAATTTCTTTTGCATTTTTAATAATTAATATATAATTAAGGCACATTTTATTGAGATTTAAGTATTAATATTAATATTTGATAAAATGCATGCATAAAAAAATAATTTAAGGAGGAAATATGAGTTTAAGAACATATCAACCAAACAAGACCCAACACATCAAGACTCATGGTTTTAGAGCAAGAATGGCAACAACAAATGGTAGAAAAGTTTTAGCTGCTAGAAGAGCTAAAGGTAGAGCAAGACTTACAGTTTCAGATGCTAAATAATTAGTTAGTTTATAAAATGAAAAAAATTTATCGTCTTCAAAAAAGTTGAGAATTTGACGCTGTCATCAAATTTCAAAAGCAAGTTCTAAATAAATACATGATTATTTATTACATGCCTAACGATGATTTCAAAATTGGTATAACTGTACCGAAAAAGTTTTGCAATGCAGTTTTAAGAAATTACTATAAACGCCAATTAAAATCAATTATCCATTCTTTGAATTTGTATGGCGAAAAAATGCATTTTGTCTTAATTCCAAGAAAAGATTTTTTGAATTTAATATATGAAGATAAATTGACTATAACTAAAAAATTATTTGAAAAGATTAAAAATGGAAAACAAAAATAGATCAGACAAATTCAACTATTTTTCAGATTCTAATTCCGAAAAAGAAAAGAAAAAGAATCTCTGAAAGAAAATATGATACTGAACCAAAATAGTTTTATACACCTTGTTATTTGGTTTAACTATGACAGGATGTATTCAGACTATGGTTATCAAGACCTCAACATATACAGGTGCAGGTACTGAATATTACACATCATACGATAAAATTAGTCCTTATGTAACATCACTTGAACCAGCTAAAGCTGATAAAAAAATCGACAAAGATGACAAGGCTTTACAACCTGGTGAATTCAAGAGAATTGTTAAAAATGATTCTACAAACTACCATGCTAGCTACAAAAATCATGCCGAAATACTTAAAAAGTTAAGAGAGCAAACAGGCGGAGATGTTTATGGAAAATATAACTCATATTCATCTTCTATTCAATGATTCTATGACACTCATAATGCTGATGGTAAATGAAAAGCAAACTATTACGATTCTGCAATAGTTAAAGGTGAAAATGGTAAATATCTTTTTGATATGAGCGAGTCTGCAACATATAAACCTACCTACACAACACCTTATAGTGAAATTAAATTTATTGACCCACAATTCAATTTAAATTCAATTTTATCTTTAGTTGATCAAAAAAATCCAGATCTTTATGAAGTTAAAAAAGATCGTTTAGAAAATAAAACATTCAAAACCCCTAAAAAAGCAACATTGTTTTCAATAGCTACACCAGACCAATTGAAAGCAAAAAATAAAATTGCTGGTAAGGAACTTAGTGAAATTGAGCTTTCAAAACAATACTATGCTCGTGATGTTTTAGAATTTTTATATAGAAAAACATTTATTGAACAAGTAAATGGTAAAGATAATTATTTTGCTAGAAGATTCAAACAAGAGTTTGGTACCGATAAATACAATGATGTATTAGGCAAAATAATTGATCCTACAAATACTAACAAATATAGTAAAAAACAAGTGGAACTTATTTATGAATATGTAAATATATTAAATGGATATCTTAAAACTACAGGTTTCACAAATATTTATGACGACACTCAATTAACAAAAGTTGAATTAGCTAAAGGAACTGAAAAAGTTAAAATAGCTAAAGAAAATGCTTATCTTTCTCCTGCTCCAAAACTTGTATACACTCATAGTGAACCATTCAAACCTTTTGTTAAATGAGGTGATTCATGAAAACGCTGAGGTCCATTCTTTGGATTATTCGTTCACCCTATTGCTTGATTAACAGGATCAATGCGTGAAAATATGCCTTCACTTGCTGGTTGAAGTACAATATTTGTTATTATTATTGCTGTTGTTATAACTCGTCTGCTTGCTTTAGCAATTACTTGAAAATCTCAAGTTAATCAATCTAAACAAGAAGATATTAAAGCTAAAAAAGCAAAAATTGATGCTAAATATGCTGACTTCAAAGGCAATAAACAAATGAAAATAAGACATCAACAAGAAATTGCGGCTTTATATAAAAAGAATAATATAAATCCTCTTGATGCTTTCTTGAATATAATTATTTCCTTCCCTATCTTCATTGCTATGTGAAGGGTTATTCAAAGTATTCCAGAAATGAAATCAACTCATTGACTAGGTATGGACTTTGCTGCAACTAGCTGAAAACGTTTATTTGCTGGTGAATGAGCTTACCTTGGAATATTAGTTGTTGCTTTAGCAGTTCAATTCTTCTCGCAATTTACTCCACGGTTACTGAACAGGAAAAAATTCAAAGAAAGAACAACTATCGAAGAAGAAAAAGCATTGAAGAAAAGTAATAAGACACAAAACATTATTATGATTGTATTCTTATTCATTACTTTAATGTTTAGTTGTGGTGTCCAAGTGTATTGAATCTTCAGTGGGCTTTGAAATATCATCCAAACAATTTCAATTCACTTCTTCAAAAAATCTGCATATTATAGAAGAAAATATGCAAATGCAACCGTTTAAAAATAATCATAAAACCAGATCATTCTGGTTTTATTTTTACTCTTTTTTAAAATAATTTATTAAATATTTTAAGAGTCGACTTTTTAAAATATAATAAAGAAATAAACATAAAAAAAATAGGAGAATAATATGAAAAAAATACATGCTTATGTAGCTGGTCCATTGTTTACTAGAGCAGAAATTGACTTAAGATACGCAATCGAAGAAACAATGAAAAAAGCACTAAAATCAAAAGAATTAAAAGGCAAAATTGACTTTGACATTTTCAATCCGATTCATCTAAATGAAGAATTAGAACAAAACGGAAAATTAACACCACAAGAAATTTTCAAAAATGACTTAGCAGCAATTCAAAAAAGTAAACTTACAATTCTTGACATTGACAACAAAGATGATGGCACCATGGCAGAATTTGGTTACTTCTTAGCAATGAAAGAAAGAGATCCAGAAGTTAAAATATGTGTTTGAATGTCAGATTTTAGAGATGTAGCAGATCGCGACATTAGATTAAACAGATTTATCAACGGAATGATTTATGTATCAGATGGTTGCGTAAAAAATCAACAAGAACTATATGATTGATTAATTAAGGCATATAAATAGAAGGGCTTAGGCTCTTTTTTCTTAATAAAAAAGGCTTTATTTAATTTATAATAGATATATAAAATTTTAGGAGACTTATGAAAAATAATTTAATCGAAAATAAATTAATTGCTTCAATGCGCGGCATAGCATTGGATTCAATCAACAAAGCAAAAGGTGGCCACATTGGTATGGCTATTGGAGCTGCAAATATTACTTATTCATTATTAGGAAAGGAATTAAGATTCTCAAAAGAAGATCCGAAATGAATCAATCGCGATCGCTTTGTTTTATCAGCTGGACATGGTTCAATGTCATATTATTCAATTATGCATTTCTTAGGTTTATTAGCAAAAGAAGACATGCAAAATCATAAAAAAATGGACTCAAAAACACCTTCTCATCCTGAGTTAGAATATACACCTTTTGTGGATGCTTCAACAGGTCCTTTAGGTCAAGGAATAGCTATGGCTACTGGTATGGCTCTTAGTCTAAAAGTACTACAAAACAGGTTTAATCGTAAAAATTACAATATTATAGACCACTACATTTATGCGCTTCATGTAGACGGTTGTATTCAAGAAGGTGTGGCTCATGAAGCTATTCAATTTGCAGGTACAAATCAATTAGATAGACTTATTTTAATTCATGATTTTAATAATGCTCAAATTGATACAAAAACCGAGGTTGTTAATAATATTAACTTCATTAAATATTTTGAAGCTTGTCATTTTGCAACCTTTGTAGTTAAAGAAGATAAACCTGAATTAATTCTTGAAGCAATTCAAAAAGCTAAAGCTTCTAAGAAACCTTCATACATTCAAGTTCACACAGCAATAGCTAAAAATACACCTTTTGAAAACTCGCCAAAAGGTCACCATGGAATGTTAAAAGAAGAAGATACTATTGAATTTAAAAAGAAATGTGGTTTAACTTCATTTGTTCCTTTTGAATATGACAAAGAAGTTTATGACTATGGAGAAGAATTATTAAAAGAAAAAGACAAACATTATAAAGAATGATTACATCTTTATGATAAATATAAAAAAGAATATTCTCAAGAAGCTAAAGAATTAGAAGATTTATATAATAAAAAAGAAAAATACAATTTTGATGATATTGAATTTAATGAAAGTAATGCAGCAACTAGAAACTATTTTGCTCCTATAATGCAAAAAATAGATCAAAATTACAAAAACGTTTTAGGTGGTTCAGCTGACTTAGCCTCAGCTACAAAAGTTAACTTTAGCAAATCTTATGCTGAAGGTGGCAAAAACATTCACTATGGAATTAGAGAATTTGCTATGACTGCTATAAATAATGGAATCTATTTACACTCACATTTAAGAACAATAGATTCAACATTCTTAGCTTTTAGCGATTATGCTAAAGGTGCTCTAAGACTAGGTTCAATTATGAAAATACCTTCAGTTCATGTTTACACTCATGATAGTTACCAAGTTGGGGGTGACGGACCAACTCATCAACCAGTAGAACAATTAGCAATGCTTAGAAGTACTCCAAATTTTAAAGTTATTAGACCTATGGATGAGAGCGAAGTCAAAGCAGCATTCAATTATGCATTAAATCAAAATGAAAATCAAGTAGCTATTATTGGTTGTCGTCAAAATGTTAAATCTTACAATTTACATCCTGAAGGTGAATTGCAACCAGCTTACATTATTCGTCCTGCAAAAAACCATGACATTAGTATTTTGGCTTCTGGTAGTGAAGTTGACTTAGCAGAAAAGGTTGCTAATAAATTAGTTGGAGCAGGCATTAAAGCTCAAGTTATTTCCGTTCCTTTATTACAAGATTTAGTTAATGATGAAAAATTAATCAAAAGCTTAGGCATTGACAAAAAACCAATATATGCTATTGAAGCTTCAACAGATCCATTGTGATATAAACTTGGAAAATATAACAAAATTGATGCCTTTTTAGCTGATGGCTATGGTTATTCAGCTGATGGTTTTGAAGTGTACAAAATCAAAGGATTTAGCTTAGATAATATTCACAAAAAAGTTTTAGAGTTCTTAAAATAAAAAGAATAAACACAAAAAAAATATTTAAGAGATTTCTTTATTTATTTAACATGGATACATATAATTTTTTTCACTAATAAATTTTAGATACGGCTTATTTATAGGTAAATTTTTCAAAACTTAGTTGTTTTGATTTTGTATTGATATATAATAAATTAACACAAAAAAAATATAAAAATAAAGGGAGAAAAAATGACATCTACAAAATCAAGAACAGTTTTAACTATTCTTTCATTCTTCCTTGGATGATGTGGAGTTGATAGATTCTACTCTTGTGAAGTGGTTCTTGGATTTTTAAAATTGGTAACAGTTGGTGGATTAGGAGTATGATATCTTGTCGACTTTATTCTAGCTATTACTGGCGCACAAATAGATGGTCAAGGATACATTATTAGCGATTGAAGTCTTTCATCTACACCTGTAAACGGAGGACCAAGAATCGAAACTGATGAAGGTCCAAAAGACAAACACAGCTCATAATTTCAAGCTATTAATGAACTTTATTCTATTAATTGGAATAGAGTTCATTTTTTATTCGAAAGTTATTAATCTTATATTTAATGCTTTCTTTAATTTTTAATTTTTTTGAATAAATTGAATTATATTCAAACATATATAGTGTTATGTAAAAAAAATAAATGATTTTTCTGTCATTTTTAACCATTTTTTGCAAAAATTGTAATAAAATTATAAAGTAACATAATAGGAGGAATAAATGTCAGCAAAATTTTATCAAGTTATAGAAAATCAAGGGATTGGCACACAAAATTGATTAATTTGAAAACATCCAGAGTGTGAAGTAAATAACAATTCAAAATTAATCGTTAGACCAGGTCAAGTTGCCATAATTGTTCAAAGCGGACAAATGATTAAGCTTGTTGAACCAGGAACAAGTAATATTGATAGCGATTGATTCCCTATATTAAAAAATAAGACAAAAGAATTTTGAAATAAAAACCCATATCCAATTGAATTTTATTTCGTTAACACAAGATTAAAATTAGACTTTCTTTGAGGAACAAATTCGCCTATTCCACTTAGAGACCCTAAATATGGATTGCTTTTATATTTAAGAGCAAGAGGTCAATTTGGTTTAAGAATTACTAAATATGAATACTTATATAGAACATTAAATGGATCATTTGATTCAAGTAGAACAATTTATTACGAATTCATAGACAGAATCTTAAGAGGCTGAATTAATCAAAACATTAAAAAAATTATTTCAAAATTCATTCTTGAACACAAAATACCTTTTGATGAAATAATCGCATCAATAGATAATATTAATGAAGATTTCAAAGAAGCTTTAAAATCTGAAACACAAAAATTAGGTATGGAAGTTGTTAACTCAAGCATTGAAGATATTAGTATACCTAAAGAGCAACAAGATGAATTGAACAAAATTCTTAAAAGAAAAGCCGAAGTTGATATCATGGGAGACGACTATGCTAAAGTTAGAGGCTATGACGTTTACCAAGATGCAGCAAACAATTCGGGTTCAGTAGGAACTTTTTTTGGAGCAGGCATTGGTTTAGGACTAAACGAAGGTGCTTCAAATTTATTAAGTGATAGCAAAATCAATAAATCAGCAACCCCAACAGCAGCAGCTGCATTATTAATCACTTGCGGTACATGTGGAAGCAAAGTATCTAAAGATTCTAAATTTTGTTTTGAATGTGGTTCAAAAATCGCAACAAACAAATGTTCATCATGTAATATCGACTTATCGCCAAATGCAAAATTCTGCGTAAATTGCGGAAAGAAGGTAAAATAAAATGAATAACAACAATCAACAACAAGAATTAGTTGAACCTAAAACAACAATCTTTAATGATCGTGAAACTATTAAAAAAAGATGACCATGAATGCTCGCTTTTGGATTAATATTCATCACAATGATTTTAATTCCAATTGGTGTTAAGAAATTTCCATTTCATGACAAAAGCACCGACATGTTGTATTGATATATTGGTGTTAAATGCTTCGCTTTATTGTTTTTAATTTTCGGTTTTGTACACACAACATTCTTCAAAATAGCTAGATCATTCTACTATAGATTAATGGTAATAGTGGCCCTTTATCAAGTTGTGCCATTTATATTAAGATTTTTTGGTTACTTACCTAATTTCAACAATATCAACATTTGATTATCACTTTACTTTGTTGTATCACTTATTATCTTTATCGTTCCATATGCTACTTTAACATTTATAAGCAACAAAATGAGTAAAACAGATCAAAAATTTAAATCAAGAGAAAGATCACTTAGAGAAGAATACATCACAGGACAAAAACCTAAAGATGAAGAAGGGTTGTACTAATTATGGAATGCAAATCATGTGGAGCTAATGTTAGAATCACAGATAAATTTTGTTCTTTTTGCCGATCATTAATCGAAGCACCTAAATCAAGCGTTGAAACATCTCAACACACAACTGCAACTACAAGAGTAGTAACAGAATCAAAAGCAATTAATTATGATGTATTGAACTTATTAGTTATAGAAGATAAATATGACGAAATTGATTTTGATTTATCTTCTAACACAGCTGCAAACTCAATGAAAACATATGTAAACAAAGGAGGAAGCATTTCAGAACTTGAGAAAAGTTATGTTTTAGCAAATAAAATCGATTACTATGAATCACTTGACAAAGATGAAATCTTAAAAACTTACTCAGAAAAAATTAAGAAATATTCCGGTAAAGATATTTGTTGTTTAAAAAGAAGTGAATTACAAGCCTTAGAAAGAAAAATGAGTTTATATGAATTCAATGATTATCTTAAAGTATTAAAAGATAGAGTATTTAATAAAGAAGGAATTATGCTAAGTGACAGCGACCTACTCGACAAAATAAACTCAGATAGAAACATTGAAGTTTTTGCTATTTGTTCTTATGACTTCTGAGACAAAAAAACTGTTGAATTAGATAGACAGAACAAAGTCGAATATGAACAAAGAATAAAAAGAATTAATAACAAAAAGAAAACAGCTAAAGTCATTATATGAACTATTGTTGGTATTTTTATTTCTATATTTATAATATGTTTTTTAGTTGCCTTAGGTGTAACAATTAGATCTTCTGTATCAATTGCTTCAACATCAAGCAGTTATTACTAAAAACAAATTGACATCTTTTTAAAAGGTGTCTTTTTTTATTAACTCCAAAGCAAAAAATAAAACCTAAACTAGTACAAAAAGACTTAAATATTTTTGGGATTTAAGTCTAATTTTTTTGTCCTGGTTTATTATTAAACTCAATTTAGTTTACTATCATGTAATAGTTGATCTAAATAAAGCAGGGAAGAATTTAGACATAATTTTTTTACCATAAATTACCTCCATAATTCATTGTCTTAATGCATCATGTTTTTCTACTTCATTTTCAAAAGACAAGTGTTCAAGTTTGATTTTTTTATCAATAAATCTTGATACTAAATTGATTTCATTCATTTTAATTGCTTCTAATTCTAAGTTTATTTTTGAAATATAAGCTATCTTTTTTATGTCTGTTTCATAGTCATTATTATTAACTTTATTTCATCTTTCAATAGCATGGTCTGAAACCATAATATCAAAAGTTTCTATTGCTTTATCTCTTATTTCTCTAAAGAATTTTGCATAAACATCATGCTTATATCATCTTTTAATTTCATTTAATTCTTCTTTTGCTAAATTTTTTGAACCGCCCGGATTATATTCCATTGCATATTCTTCTAATTTATTAATTGGTAAAGGATCAAAAGCTGGAATATAGTCTTTAGGAACTAAATTAATTTTAGCAATTTCATTTGGTTTGAATGTTTCCATGATAACTTGGTAGTCACAATTATCTAAGGTTAAAGTTTCTTCTTTAACAATTACATCAAAGTAAATAAATGCTCCATATTTCTTTTCTAATTCAATTTTTTGTTGAACAATTTCATTAAATTTTTCATTTAAAACTGTTTTGCCACTTAGAGCAATTAGCATAGGTTTTGAAATTGGTTTTGAGTGTTTAATTTGTTCATTCGTTGTTAATTTAATTCAATCAAATTGAGGATAATTTTTATCCAAAGTTGTAATACTTGATTTTACTAAAGCTTTCATATTAACTCCTTTTATAATTAACTCAATTTCTTATTAAATATAGCATAAAACAATGGTTTTGGTAAAAAATTAATTTGTTTAATTCAAATATTTTTTAACATTTTTATATGACTTTCTATGAAATTCACAGATGCCATATTGACTCATTGCTGCTTCATGTTCTTTTGTACAATAGCCCTTATTTTTCTTGAAATTATACATAGGAAATTTTTTGTCAATTCCAACCATAATTAAGTCCCTAGTTACTTTAGCTAAAATTGAAGCTGCTGCCACATTAATACTTAATTGGTCACCTTTTACTAAATTAATTTGAGGTATATTGATGTCATTAATTTTTTCAAAATCTGTAATTACTAATTCAGGTTTTGTATTAAGTTTATTAATACACCTTTGCATGCCAATTCTTGAAGCTTGCTTTGGATTTAGTTGATCTACTTCTTGAGCATTAATAATAGTTGTTACTGTTTCAATAGCATTTTCAAGAATAATTTCTAACGCTTCCTCACGTTGTTTTTGACTCAATTGTTTAGAATCCTTTATTAAAGGATGGTTAAAATTTTGAGGCATAATAACACAACCAACTACTAAAGGCCCTGCACAACAACCTCTTCCTGCTTCATCTAAGCCTACAATTAATTTAGTGTCAGGATAATTTTCTTTTTCATAATTCAACATAATCAAAATTATACAAAAAAAGCAAAACTTGAATTCTGCTTTTTGTATTGAAATTATTTTTTGTCTTTGTTTGCTTCTTCGTCTTCTTTAGCCTTTTGAGTATCAACAATTTGAACAATTAAGCGGCATAATTCTTCTTTGTCCATTTTTTTGTAACCACTAATGTATAGGGTTTCTGCTATGTTGTAAAGTTTTGCATTAGGCAATGCTAATAATTTTTTGATTTTTTCTTCATTTTCTTTTTCATTATTTTTAAGATGTGCTTTGTTATCAACTATTTCAGCTTCTTCAATATCTTCTTCTTTATTGAATTTGCTTTTATCTTGATTAGCACTTACATCATCAACATCATCTAACATGATTCCAAAAAGATTGTTTGCTAAATTGCTTTCATCCATCATACCTGATTCTTTCATCTTTTTTTGAAGTTGTTTGATTTCTTCTAATCTTCTTGCATTAATAAATACACCTTTGAAGTATCTTAATTGACTAACAAACAAGAATTGGAAAACAATTAAAACAACTGTGATAACTGAAGTAACTATTGTTATTGATAAAATAATTGGATTGTAAGCAGTAGCTAGTGATCTAATGTTTCTAATAATTGAGAACAAGTTTATAAATCAAGAAATGATTAAAACCATTGAAGGTCATGTATGCATGTTGGCTAATGATTTTTCTTTAAATGTTCGAGCATAAAAAACTAAAAATACAATAATGCTAACTAACATACCAACTGTAACTAAACCATTTGTAATAATCATGCTCATTATTTGATCTTCAGGTTTAAAACTTGGAGTTGTACCACCATTAATTTTTACAATATAGTCAACTAAATTATCTTTAAAAGCAGCGAGCAAAATTGTTGAAGTTAAAGCACAAGCAAGTGCTAAAAAGAATGTTAAAAGAGAAAGAATTACAACTGGTCTAAATCTTTCTTTTTCTAGAGCTCAAAGTTTATTTGTGCTTTTAATTTGTAAATATTTTTTGTCGAATAAATTCATTTTTTCTCCTATATCTAATTAATATATTATAAAACATTATTTTTTAATAGTTCATTAAAATCATAATCGGCTACATCAAATTCTTTAGGCACCGGTGCATAAACACAAATTTCTTTTTTAGTAAGTGGATGAATAAATTTTAATTTATAAGCATGTAATCTTTGATTAAATTCATCAACACTTTTGCCATAAGTAGGATCACCGTAAACTGGATGTTTGATGTAAGACAAGTGGACTCTAATTTGATGAGTTCGACCTGTTTTTAATTCGCATCTAACTAAAGACATTGGTTCTTTATCTAAATAAAAGTGCTTAAGCAAATGAACAAAGGTTATAGCTTCTTTACCTTCTTTATGAACTGACATCATTTTACGATCAACAGTATTTCTAGCAATTGGTAAATTAATTTTAGTAAGTGGATTTTCAATTAAGCCTCTAACGATAGCTAAATAACTTCTTTCAATTTCATGTCTTTTGAGCATGTCAGTTAATGAGTTATGCATCTTGTTATTTTTAGCAATTATTAATAAGCCACTTGTGTCTTTATCAATACGGTGTACTATACCTGGTCGAAGTAACCCATTTTCATTTGATAAATTGTTTTTAAAATGATATAAAAGTCCATTAACTAGTGTGTCATTGTAATGCCCCGGTGAAGGGTGGACAACTAGATTACTTGGTTTATTAATTATTACTAAATCATCATCTTCATATTTAATGTCAAGAGGAATATTAACTGGTTCAATTTTAATTTCTTTGTTAAGTAATTTAACAATTGTAATTTCTTGTCCTTCGCGAACGATGTAATTACATTTATGTACTTGAACGTTGTCATTAATATAAACTGCACCTTGCTCAATTAACTCTTTAATATCATTTCGACTTAATTCACTATTTTGACCGATATACTTATCGATTCTCTCTTTATATTGAACACTAATTTTTAACATAGAGTAATTATATATTATAATTAAAAATTCAAAATTGTTTTTAACCTAGTCAAGGTTCAAAAATAATTAAAGCTAAAACTATGTTGCTTAAGATCAAAGCGACCACAGGGACTTTTTTAAGATAAAGAGTAGTTGAAAGTATCACTCCAACAGGCACATAACAGTAAACAGCAATTCGACGTCAACCCCTATAAAACAGTGCTTTTTGTGTATCATTATTTATTCCTACATAGTTAGTAAATGATTTATTAAAGAAAACTTGAGGTGCTACTGAAGCTATAAAAAGTTGAAAACCCAAGGCAACAATAATACCTGTTACAACAGGATTCATTATGTTAATTAATTTTATTAAATATTTATTATTTTCAAATTTTTTTGAATATTTCATTGCTAATTTCATCATTAAAATTGGTGGAATAACAAAGACTAAATAAGTTAAAAACATAACTATAAATCCTCATCATTCTTTATTAGCATAGAAGTATCCCGTAACTAAAGCAAACTTAGTAGATAAAATTCCAGGTGTTGCATTACCAACAGCAAATACTTGGCTAATATCACTTTCAGTAATATTACTTCCAAATCATTCTCTAAATAATCCTCAGAATCAACTAAAAATAGGCATAAATATTTGCCCACCGCCAAAAACAGATAAGCTAATTAATACCAAAAAAGGTAGGGCAACAAGTAAAGCAAGTCAAGCCATTATTGACCTCCTTTCTTGTCACTATTCAAATCATTTTCTTTGGTCTCTAATTCTAAGTTTTGTTCTATTTTTTCTTCTATGTTATTGTCTAAATTAGTAACTTTATTTTCAATATTTTCTTTAAGTTTTTTGATTTCTTTTTTGTGTTTGATTGCTTCAACAGTTGCAAAAATACAAATAATTAGAACCATAATTATTACAGGCATATTTCATGGAGTTGGTATAAAGAAACTAAAGGCAAAGGTTATTAAAAATAAAATTAATCACAAACTAATTTTAGTTTTGCCTCTTGATTTTTTGAAGTATTCCCAAGCAAAACCAATCAATGATCCAATAATTGCAACAATAACACCAAGTTCAATAACAAACAAATATTTTTGAGGAATATGTTGCACAAAATAAAAGATTAAAAAGAAAACTAAAACATGAGGTAAGGTTGCAAAAGTTGCCAAAAACAAGCCCTTTTTGAAACCTAAAAGTTTAATAGTAATATAACTAATTGCTTCAATGACGCTAGGACCTGGAAGCATATTTGTAATAATTACATTTTCATCAAATTCTTTTTCATTTAATCATTTATATTTATCAACAGCATACTTTTTAATAACAGGCATCAAGGCATTGCCACCCCCAAAACCTATGAAAGTAATAAATAAAATAAACAAAAAAACATTTCAAAATGTTGGTTTTTTTGTATATTGAGTTGCTTGTTGATTTTGATTATTCATATTTTGAATTATACTTTTATTTTTAAATTTTTTTAGTGCTTTTTTTGTGTACAAAAAATTTAATTTAAATAAGATCAAAATTTAAAATAACTTACAAATTTAATATAATTTTTATAACAAAATTATTTATTTATAATATTCTTAGACAAACAGGAGATATTATGAATGCAAAAAATGTTTATCAATTGCAAAGAGAAAAAATATTAAAAAATGCTTTTATTGACAAAAAATTGAGAAAAGAAAATATCGAAAAACTTTACTCAATAATTGTGCAAAATGAAAGTAAAATTAAAGAAGCTTTATCTTTGGACCTTAATAAATCATCACTAGAATCATATTTTAGTGAGATAGGTTTAGTCTTAAAAGAAATCAAATTTAATATTAAAAATTTAAATAAATGAACTAAGCCTTTTCATGTTTCAACGCCTTCTCATTTAGCTTTAGGAAAAAGTGAAATTCAATATGAACCTTTAGGTCAAGTATTAATAATTAGTCCTTGAAATTATCCTTTTTATTTGAGTTTAATGCCATTAGTTTCAGCTCTTGCAGCAGGCAATAGAGTAATCATTAAACCAAGTGAATTTTCAGTCCACACTTCACAATTATTACAAGAATTAATCAACAATAATTTTGATCCTCAATATGCTTTTGTAGCAGACAGTTCTTTAGAAGTTGCTCAAGAATTGTTGGACTACAAATTTGATTTAATTCATTTCACAGGTAGCACAACAGTTGGAAAAATTATTGCTAAAAAAGCATCTGAAACTTTGACACCAATTACTTTAGAATTAGGTGGGAAGTGCCCTTGCGTTGTTGACAAAAGTCAAGACATAATTTATTCTGCTCAAAAAATTATGGCTGGTAAATTGCTTAATGCAGGTCAAACTTGTATAGCTCCTGATTATGTTTTAATTGATAAAAATAGAATTAACGCATTTAAAGCTGCTTGTTATGTTTATCTTGAAAACGTTTTGCAAAATGAAGAATATATTAAAGGTAATTATCCAAAGATAATTAATCAAAAACATTTTGAAAGATTAAAAAAATATTTACCTAAAGATCATAAAATTAATGAAAAAACATTACAAATAATGCCTTATATTTTTGAAACAAGCTGAAATGATCTTATAATGCAAGAAGAAATTTTCGGGCCGTTGTTGCCTATTATTCCTTATGATAATTTAGATGATTTATTAGTCAAATTTAAATCACTTCCTAAACCTTTAGCTGCTTATTTATTTACTAAAGATAAGAAAATAATAAAGCTATTTAAAGAACAAGTTACTAGTGGAGCTTTAGTAATTAATGATACCATTATGCATATAGCAAATAGTAATTTACCTTTTGGTGGTGTTGGTGATTCTGGCTATGGCAGAAGTCATGGTTTTGAAGGTTTTAAAGCTATGTCAAATCCAAAAGCTATTTACCAAAGAAAAGGTTTTAATTTTAAATTAAATGAGCATCCTTACAGCAAGAAAAAAGAATTCTGAATCAAAAAAATAATTAAGTAGATTTTACTTGGAATACTATAAAACAGCATAATAAATCACACTTAGTGTAAAAAATCAGTGTGATGTTTTTTAAAATTTTAGTTAGTAATCTATTTAAAGTTCTTTTAAATATTGTTTAAATATTAATAAAGATTCTTTGAAACTTTGTAGATAATCAAAAAAGAAAATAATGCCAAAAATCAAACTAATAGTTATGCAAATAACGTTAATTATTTCAAAGCTTATTAAGAAATAAATAAGGAAATTTGCTTTAGTTGAAACTGCTACTTGCGAAATAGTTAAGATAATTAAGATTACTCCTAACGATATATTGACATGCGAAAAATATTTTAATTTTTCATGACTGTAGCCAACAATAATATAAGGCAACATTACTAATATTGTTTGACCAATTAAAGATATAAAAACTCCACTACCTTTTTGTCAACAACAAACTAATACAACATTAATTATTAATAAAACTAAGCCAATTATTACATAGCTTAATAGCATTCATCATCTCTTTTGTTTATTCATTTTTACTCCTTAATAATTATATTTAAAATTTTTATTTTTATAGCCTTGTATGTTCAAGTTATAAAAAAATTACGTAAAAATTAAATTATAATTTTAGAAGGAGATAAACAATTATGAAAATAGCAACAGCAGATATTGGCGGAACAAATACAAGATTCGCTTTATTTAAAAAAAATAAATTTTGATCTAAAGTTAAATTTGAAACTAATAAAAATAATTATCGTGAAACTTTAAATCATATTGCTCATTTATGCAATTTGCATAAAATAGAATGCTTGGCTTTATGTATTCCAGGACCAGCCGACTATGACAAAGGAATAGTTTTAAATACACCTAATTTACCTGGTTGAGTTAACAAAAACATTAAAAAATATTTATTTAAGCATACTAATCTAAAAGAAATAATTACTGAAAACGATGCTAATGTTATGGCTTTGGCAAATCACAAATATTACAAACAAAAGAAAAGTGATGTAACTCAATTTTTCACAGTATCAACAGGTTTAGGTGCTGGTCTTATTATTAATGATCAAATATATGTTGGTAAAAATCACTTAGCTCAAGAAATCGCGAGAGCACCTTTAGGTACTGATGAAGATGACTCATTTCATTTACTTCCTTATTCAGTGGAATTGTATGCTTCAGGAACAGGCATTGAATTAAGATATAACAAATTAACAGGAGAAAAATTAAACGCTAAAAAAATTTTTGCTTTATATCCAAATAATGAAAATGCAAAAAAAATAATAAATGAAGGTATAGATTCTTTAGCTAGAACTATCTCAACTTCTTTAGCTTTTTTAAATCCAAGTCTTGTTGTTTTTGGCGGTAGTGTTAGTGAACATAATAATTGGTTTATAGAAAAAGCTATTGAAAAAGCTAAAACATATACAATTAAATCTCAATATCAAAATGTAAAATTTGCTTTTGATCCTTATACAGATTTCAGCGCTGTAATGGGTTTATATTGTTTAGCAAAAGATAAATTTAAATAACATTTTTTTCTAAAAATACTTTAAAATAGAATTATTGGTAAATCAATAATTTTTTTAAATCATAATTAATGAAATTTTTACTATTAATTTGTATAATTTTAAAGTAATCATTAAATTAAAAATGATGTAGAGAAGAGATGAATTAAATGAAAAAATTCAAGTGACTTTTAGTTCCATCAGTTATTGGTGTTTTATCTACACCAATGATTTCAGTAAGTTGTTTAGGAAATCAAGAAAAATGAATAGCTTTACAAGACTTTGTTGACAATTTAAAAGAAGGAAAAGATTATAATTTTTCAATTTCTACTGACGACTTAAAAAAAGAATGCAAAGCTATAGCTGATGAATGAACAAATAATCCAGAATTCAAGAAGAAATATGCAAAAGATGTACTACCTCCTTCTACAAGACAATTAATTGATAATCCTTCTGCAACAATAAATCCTGAACCATCAGAATTTACTGCTGAATATTTATGAATAAGAGGATATATAAAAATTAAATCTAAAAATCCTAAGTATAGATTCGATGTTCTGGAAGTTTATGACAATGGAACATTAAGAAATGCTAGAGCTAGGGTTGGTTTTAAAATTGTCGATGTTTCTGATGAAAATTATTATCAAAAGATTAATACTAATAGCTCGCCTATTAATATAACAAATACAAGAAGTTATGGTAGTGAGCACTTCCATGTTGATTTAACTAAAATAAGAGAAAATGAAAGAACATTATTGAAATTATATGCATTTAATCTAAAATTAAATGGTTTTTATGAGTATGACAAACATTAGCAGAAAGAAGAAGATGAAAAAATATTTTTTGAATAGATTTATTTTAGGTAGTGCTTTATCTTTTGCTCCAATAATATCTGCTTCTTGTGTTCAAAAACAAGAAGTTCCTTTTGAAGACAAATTAATTGAATCAAAATATGAAAATAGTTCAATAATTGGCTTAAAGGACAAAGATTTACTTAAATTAAATTTAAATCAAATAAAGTATTTTATCGAGCAAACTAATAAATTAAGATTAAAAAATAATTTTGAACTAAAACAAGTTGTAAAAGAAAATGATAATCTATTTTTGTCAATAAATAATAAAAAATATTCATTAAAAAGTTTTTTAAAATCAGTTAATGATAATTGGGATATATTATCAAAAAATTGAGAAATTGTTACAAATAAAAATAATAGCCTTATTAGAAAAGGCAACAATAGTACTGACGTAAATGTGTTTTTTGAAAATGATAATTCAAATTTTAAAAATTTAGGCTATGTTAATTATGTTAAAAGATTGTTTAAATCAAAATACAACAATTTAGCAAATGCTTCTAAAAATTTACCTGATTTACAAATGATTTTACAAGTTGCAATTTCAGGAAGTAATAGATTTTCAATTTGAAAAAATCAACTAAGTTCAAACTTATTAAGAATTGAAAATATTTTTGATGAAAATGCTATTTTAAATCAATTCAAAGAATACTTCGAAAAACAAGCAACTTTTTACTTAAAAGCCTATAAAATAGTTAATAAAGAAAATAAAGAATTTGAAAAATTAATTATTACAAGTAAAGAAAAAGAAGAGTACAAAGGCAAGAATATTTTAAAAATAAAAGTAGATTTATTAGATAAAAATAATCAAAGTATATTAAATAATGATCAAAAAAATAAAGTCTTTTATTTGATGGATTTTCAAGATTCTAATCCTAGATATCATGCATTTCAAAAATATGGAAATTTTGAAATCGATTCTTCATTAGAAACAAATGAAAAAAGCAAATCTTTATTTAATGAAATGTTTAAGGAACCAACACTTTCATTTGAAAAAAATATGTTCAATTTTAATGATTTTGATTCATTAATGCACCCTTCAAAACCTTATTTAGGTTTTAATCTTAATTCTTTTATGCAATTCTATAACGCTTATAAAGAAAAGGTCAAAATTAATGTTCCTGATGAAAATTATGAAGCAAAAATAAAAGAAATAAAATTTGACAAAATATTAAATAATTCACATTCAATAGGCAAGGCTATAGTTGAAATTAAAAACAAAAAAACTAATAGAGTACAAGAAGCTAATTGGTTTACTATTGACTTTACATATGCACATAAACATATATTTGATGGCTTTTATATTCAAAATAAATTAGATTGTGATCCTTTAAAAAATGATGAATTCTTCAGCTATTATATAAATAAAGGAATTGGAACAAATAATGAATTAAAATTACCTGAAGGCATTAATGCAGAAGAATTTTATAACACTAATTTAATAGATATTGTTAACTTTATTATTTATCAAAACAGAGATTCATTTAACATTTGAAATAATAAAAAAATGAACAAAAATAGTGTTCTAGAAATAATTCAAAATAAAGCAGAATTTGAAAAAAAAATAAGTACATTAATTTCCCAATATGTCCTTAAATTCTTTATAAACAACAAAAAACCAGGTTATGAAGAATTAATAAAAGAAGTTAAAGTTACTATTGATCCAAATAATGATTATGACGCCTTAAAATATGGCGTCGGTAAGTTACCAATTAGAATAGATTTCATTAATCATAAAAATGAAGATATGATTAAAAACATAAGTGAAAGAAAATTCTTATTAGGCGGTTTTGTTGGTTATGATTTCAGTGATATTGAAGCAAAATTAAAAACATTAACTGATGCTGATTTTGAGAGACCTCTTAAGGATAAAACTCCACCTTATTTAATCAAAAACTAAACAAAAAAACTTGCGATTGGCAAGTTTTTTTCATCTGGCCGGTAGTAAGGGATTTGAACCCTTGAATGACTTTCACCATTATTGGTTTTCGAGACCAACCTCTTCAGCCTCTCGAGCAACTACCGTTAAAAAAATTATAAATAAAAACTCAAATTAATGAGTAAATTATTTATGAACTTTATGATCATGAGATGCGTGTTCGTTTGTGTGTTTTAATTCTTTTTCTTTTTGAATTGTTTCATCAAAACGATGTAATAAATCGTGTTTCATTTCTTTTTCTTCTTCTTTAATTCTTTCTTTAACTCTTCTTTCAATTTCTGCATCAATTATTTCAGCAAGCTCATTAGCTTTTTCTTTATTATCTTTTTTCTTTTGAAAACTAGTTAAAACACTTGCTGCTACCATACCACCAGGTATAGCAATAATTGCAATACCAACAATAGAAATTAAGGGCACAATCATTTTTGTAAAACCACTATAAGGAATATAGTCTCCATAACCAATAGTTGTTAAGGTTATGGCACTAAAGTATAAGGCATCTCCAAAGTTTTTTACAATGTTGGTGTGTTCTGTATAAAACTTAATTTTTTCACTTTCAAATTTAGTTGGATTAGCTTTAACTTCAGGTAATTCTCTAACTAAATTATTTACATATTCTGTTTCTGTATATCAAACTGTAAGAGCAAATAAAACGATCAAAATACCTATAAATAAGAAGATATTGAAAAACAAAACTTTTTCATTTGATACAGATTCTGAAATATTTTTAAAAACTACAAAAACATTTAAAAGCATAATTAATCTTAAAATTCTTAAAAACTTAAAGCCGTTAAAAGCTTTTAATGCATTACTTTGATTAGCTTCAGGCAAGAAATTATTAATCACATAAAGTGAAGGCAAAAATGTAAGAATCAAAATAATATTGCCGCTTGTAATCAAATATTTTAAATATGAAACTCCTATATTTTTACTTTTCTTGTCTCTTGCTGGATAAGTGATTCAATGTATTAATCAGTCAACAACAAAAACAAAAAATGAAGAAATTTCAATAAATTTAATTGCTTTATCAAAAGTATTTTTATGATTTGAATACTTTAATAAAATAAAGCTAACAAATCCAAATAGAACAAAAAGTGCAATGAAAACTAAATAAAGTGTTCTAAAAATTCATAATGTAATTCTATGTTTTTTGTTGTTTGTTTTTAAATCGTTATCAACTGTAACAATTATTCCAATTGCTTCAAAAATGTCATTTATTTTCTTATTTTTTATTAAGTTAGTTTCTCTTTCCATAATGGAAAAAATTATAAAACTAAAATCAATATTTTGTTTATAATTAATATACTTATTTTACTTATACATTTATTTTATAGGAGGTTATATGAAGGGTGGCGTAACAATGTGGATAATACTTGGTATCTTAGTTGCTGTTTTAGCCAGCTTCTTTGTATGAAGTGCTGTTAAAGAAAAGATCAAGAAAAAGAAAAGAAAGAAAGAAGAATTACAATTCAAAAAAGATACTGAACAACAATCTAGATTACTTATTTTTGCTTTAAAAATATTAGTTGACAAAAATGAAAAATATTTAAAAGAATTTGAACCATCAATTGGTCAATACAAAATGTCAAACATAATTAATACAGCTCGTGGTTTCTTAGAAAAATATCAAGAAGATGCTTTATTTAAAGAATGTATTTTGAATAATGCTGATGCTAGGGATGAAATTTTTGCTTTTGGTTTTTTAAGAGATACAAGAAGCAATTCGTGAAGTAAAAGATGTGCTGATAAACTTCAATGAATAGAAGAAAAATTTAATTCATATAACATTTCTCTTTATGAAGATGAATATCAAAGAGTGGAAAAAAGAGTTAATGATTATTATGATGCGGAGTTTTTAAAAGATGACAAAGAAGATGAATCTACCAAATAAACTAACAATACTTAGATTGATTTTATTCTTACCTCTTTTAGCTCTTTTTATTACTTATAAGATGATCCAAAATTACATGGATAATTACTATAAAATAGCTGGCCGTTCAATATTATCTGGAATTTTACTTATCTTTTTAGGAGCAATGATTACTGACTATTTTGATGGCAAAATTGCTAGAAAATACAATATGATTACAAGCTTTGGAAAGCTGTGAGATCCTTTAGCTGACAAAATTATTGTCACAAGTACATTAATTTTTTTAGCTGCTTTTAAATTCATTCCTTTATGAATTGTTATAGTTTTTGTAGTTCGTGATTTGATAGTGGATGGTTCTCGTGTAATAATGGCTGAAAAGAAAATTGGGGTTGAGGCTTCAATTTGAGGAAAGATGAAAACCTTGTTTCAAACGCTTGCAATTATTGCTATTTTAATTATTGCTATAAGCTTTGAATATCCTATTGAATTGGTTGAAAAATATGGCCTAACTTTAGTTCAAAGTGATGCTTGTATTTATGCAATTAACACTCTTACAATTGTTGCATTATTCTTCAGTATTTACTCAGGAATATTGTATGTTAAAAAAATAATCCCTTTCCTAGAAATGGTATAAAAAAGCTGCTTTGGTCAAAAAGCAACTTTTTTATATAATTATTTTTTATGTAAGTAAATAATTAGTGCAAGTATCAAAATTACTGTAATTGCAATGATTATTCCAGCTACTAAAATTACAGCTAAAGAAGACAAATATCTTTTCTTCCTATTTGCAATTATATTGGCTTCATTTTTTTTAGCATTATCAATTGCATCTTTAACTAATTTTTCTCTTTGTTCATTAGTTAAATTGTTTAAATCTTCATTCTTAATAATTCTAAATTTTTCAGCATCGTATAGAGTTGTAATCTCTAAGCTGTTTTCTTTTTTGTCATCTTTATTCATGATAATTTTATTTTATCAAAATTGTTTCATTTAACTATGAATTAGCTAAATTTTCAAAAACATCCTTCATATTTTCATTAAACAACAAGATATTTTCATTGTTACTATTTTCATAACGTGAAGTATCTTTATTTAGAATTACTATTCTTTTACCCTGATAAAAATGAATATATGAAGCTGCAGGATAAACACTTAATGAAGTACCTGCAATAATTAATAAATCACTATTTGAAATGGCTTCAGCTGCATCATTAGTTGAATCTTCCATTAGTGGATCTTCATATAAAACTACATCTGGATTTATTACTCCCCCACATTTACAAGTAGGAATTCCATCTTTATCTTTTTGATGAATTAATTGAGCTAAATCATAAAACTTACCACAGAGCAAACAATAATTACGATTAATATTTCCATGTAATTCAATTACATATTTATTACCAGCTTTAATATCCAAGTTATCAATATTTTGTGTAATAACATGGCATTTATTTTTATTGCATCAGCTTGCCACAGTTTCATGAATAATATTTGGTTTAATGTTATCAAAAGCTATATTTGAAAAATAGTATTCATAAAAATCTTTTTTATTTTTTCTTCAAAAACTTCTTGAAAGAATACTTTCAGGATTCATGTTTTTAAATTTTTTAGAATATAAACCATCAGCTGATCTAAAATCAGGAATTCCTGAAGCTGTTGAAACACCAGCTCCACTAAAGAAAACAATATGTTTAGATTCTTTAATTCAATTTTTAAATTTGTCTATTTTTTCATTAAAATTTTGCACCATATACCTCTATTTAATTTTAGCAAAAATATAATTTATGTTTTTGCCAGCTTGACTTCATTTTGCTTCATAGCCTGTCATAACATTATCTTTAGCATATTTGCTTTTATGAAAATCTGTACCATATGCTATTATGTTTCAATCGTTTTCTTTAAAGCTTTCTAGCGAAAATCCATAAAGTTTATCATTGTCTGATTTGAATTTTAGAATAGTATTTTTATCCATAATAAGTTTATATTTTTCCAAAAAATCTTTGTAAGTTAATCTTCTTTTAAAATGTCTAGCCTTAGGTCAAGGATCACTAAAAGTTAATCAAATTGTGCCACAAGTTCCTTTAAAAATGCTTTTTAATTCTTTAGCATCTTCTAAAATAATTTTAAAGTTATTAAGCTTATATTCTTTAGCTCTTCTTACGCTTTTAGCAGCTACAGTAGCAAACTTTTCTAAACCATAAAAATTTATATTTGGATTTAGAGCAGCTAATTGAGTTATCATTTCGCCTTTACCCATGCCAATTTCAATTACATCAGTATTTTTTAAGCTAATAGGATATTGACTTTTAGTAATCAAT
This sequence comes from Mycoplasmopsis fermentans PG18, assembly GCF_000209735.1. Lineage (NCBI taxonomy): Bacteria > Bacillati > Mycoplasmatota > Mycoplasmoidales > Metamycoplasmataceae > Mycoplasmopsis > Mycoplasmopsis fermentans. The sequence continues at coordinate 820,374 of NC_021002.1, read as the reverse complement.
AAATTAGATTCTTCAAGCTTTTTTGGTGCATCTTTGTCATTTCTTAATCTCATGTTTTCTATTTTACTATATAAAGGAAGTTAAATATTAATTTAATATTTATAAAAAAATAAAATGTTATAATTTGTTATAAGTTGTTAGCGAATGGAGGCAAAAGATAATGGAATTTAAAGACAAAATTTTACGTGCTAGAGCTCTTTTAAACTTAACTCAAGAAGAATTAGCAAAACAACTTGGTGTTTCTTTTAACACCATAAATAGATGGGAAAATGGAAAAGTTAAGCCAACAAAAGTTGCTAAATTGAGATTTGATGAATATTGTAGAAAAAATGGTGTTTTGTTGGAGGTTAGATAATGGAATTTAATGAAGATACAAGAGTAAAATTACCAGCAACGATTCACTTTTTAAAACTTGGTTACAATTATCAAACTGTTAGAAGCCCAGAAATTAATAGAGACAATAACATTTTTGAAGAAAGATTTCATAGAGCAATTGAAAAAATAAATAAGAAAAAATTTGCTAAAGAAGAAATAAATGAATTGATCTCTGATATAAGCAGAAAAATCAAAAATAAGGATTTAGGAAAAGAATTTTATAATCGATTAATTTCGACCGATTACCCTATAAAACTGATAGATTTTGAAAATATTGAGAACAATGATTTTGCAATTGTTAATGAATTAACTTTTAGAAGTAACGCTAATTCTAATTATGATTCATTTAGACCAGATATTACAATTTTAGTTAATGGTATGCCATTAGCATTTTTAGAAGTAAAAGTTAAAAACAACAAAAATGGTATTCAAGCAGAATTTATTAGAATGTGAGAAGATAGATTAAAAGTTGATGAATACAGAAAATTTTTTAATATGTTGCAAATTGTTTCATTTACAAACAATATGGATTATGAAGAATTTAATGATGCTGAGGCTTCACTACTAAAACAAGGCTCTTTCTATACAACACCAAATGGAAAAGACAATACTACTTTTTCAGCTTTTAGAGAAGATGAACCTAACTACCATGCTAACTACTCTTTTGAGGAAATAGACAATGACAAAATAAAAGAAATTTTAATTGATAATAATATTAAAACTTCACATGTTGATAGTGATTGATTCCAAACAAATTTATCAGATACAACTCCTTGCAACCGTTTTATAACTTCAATTTTTGACAAAGAAAGATTTCTATACTTCATTAAATATGGAATGATGTATCTTAGCCAAATAAAAGAAATTAAAAATGAAACTTTAAATAAAGTTGAACAATTGCCAATTAATCAAAAACACATTATGAGATATCCTCAATTTTTCGCTACAAGAGCAATTATCAAAAGATTCAAACGAACTAATAAAAATGGAATTATTTGACATACTCAAGGTTCAGGCAAAACAGCACTAAGTGCTTTTGCTACAAAAGTAATTAAAGATTATTGAAGTAAAAAGAAAATAAATGCAAGATTCTTCTTTATAGTTGATAGATTAGACTTAATGAGACAAGCTTCTGCAGAATTTGCCAATAGAGGTTTCAATGTTGTTAATGTTGATTCAAAAGAAGCATTCGCTAAAGAATTAAATGAGACAATCGATAGAAATAATAATGGTATTGGCACAATTTGTGTTGTAAACATTCATAAATTTATGGATAGTTCAAAAATGCCAGAAGCTAAAAATGATTACAACATAAGAACTCAAAGAATTTTCTTTATTGATGAAGCTCACAGAAGTTATACAATGCATGGTGAATTTTACAAAAACCTTATGACTTGTGATAGAGATGGAATTTACATTGCAATGACTGGTACACCTTTATTAACTAAAAGAGAAAGATCAAATTTAAAATTTGGAGACTACATTCATAAATACTTTTATGATAAATCAATAGCTGATGGTTATACTTTGAGAATTAAAAAAGAACAAATTAAAACTGAAGCTAGAGCTACAATTATTAGAAACTTAAATATTGAAATTGAAAAATTAGAATCAAGAATTATTTATGAATCAGATGATTATGTTAAAAGCGTTAGCCAATATATAGAAAAAGACTTTATTGATTTTAGATTTATTTGCAGAAATGATTTAACAATTGGTGGAATGATTGTCTGTCGTTCAAATGACCAAGCGAAAAAAATTCATGAATGATTTAAAAAGAATTCTAAATTAACTACTGGCCTTGTTTTATCAGACACTGATAATCCATTGCAAGACAACATAAATAAAAATAATCAAAAAACCTTTAAAGAAAGTAATTATCCAGATATTTTAGTTGTTCACTATATGCTTACAACTGGATATGATGTTAAAAGACTTAAGAAGATGTATTTATTAAGAGGACCTAAAGCTCAAAATCTTTTGCAAACTATTTCACGTGTTAATAGACCCTATCGTAGTCCTAATGGCCAAGAATATCAATATGGATATATAGTTGATTTTATTGATATTGAAAAAGAATACAACAATACTATTGATGCTTATCGTAAAGAAATAGAAGAAGAATACGATTTTGAAGAAGAAGACACTTCCCTTTCTGGTTTAATTATTGATAAAACAGATATCAAAAAAAGATATGATGTTTTAAAAAGTGATCTTGAAAAATTTGTTAATAATTACAATTTAGAAACCTTTGTTGACAAAATTAACAATTTTGACAAAGATACTTTACAAAAGATCAAAAAGATTCTTGTTAATATTAAAAACTGTTCAATTGAATTCAAATTATCACAAGCTGATGAATATTCAAAACTCATTAACGATTATGAAATCAATGTGTTTATTAAAGAAGTACAAAAGAAAATTAATTTTTTAAACTTGCGTTCAGATCCTATTGATACAATTCAATTAATAGATAACAAAGAAGTTGTTCAAATCATTTATGATTTTCTTTTAAAAAATATTACTGTTTTAGATTTAGGTAAATTTGATAAAGAAAATAAAATGGAACTTATTAAACAAAAGTTTATGAAAATGCAAAAAGAAATTAAAGAAAACAAAAATACAAGAGATGTTAAATTTATGAATCTTAATGCATTGATTAAGAAATTACTTGATAAATTAGCTGTTGAGGAATTGACTTACGAAGAAGTAGAAGATGAATTAGATTTAATTTACAATTCAACTAAAAAAATAAATGAAGAAAATAAAGAAATATCTAAAGACTTTGGAAATAGTTTGGCTTTTGTCACAACAATGAATATTGTTTTAGCAGAAACTAAATTAGATCGTTCAATTTTAAAGAACTTTTTATTAATGGTTTATGATGAATTAAAAGGCAACATTTCTGACGAAATCCTCATTAAACAAGGCAAAAATGGATTTATTGACTCAACAAAATCTAAAATAACAACTAGATTAATTAAGAAGAATTTATATAAACAAATTAAAGATAATTACGATTATATTTTGAACGAATTATACTTTAATCTGCTTAATTACAAGGAAACACTTTAAGGAGAAAAATGACTAATTTTACAAAACTTGAAAATAATATAAAATCAATAATCGATGATTTGAAGGGATTGTGTTCAACAAATGGTCTTTCAAATACAGCTGGCGAAGAAATAGTTGTTACTTCTGTCTTTTTATATAAATTTCTAAATGATAAATTCATTTCAAATTTAAAAAAATTTGCAAAAGAATTAAATGTTCCTTTTGAAGAAATAATTAAAAATTCAAACTATATGGATGGATTTTATGATGCTTATCCACAAGATGTTGCATTCAAATATGAAGATACAATTGATTATTTAGTTGGATACATTAATGAAGATGATTTTTATCAAAAATTTGACGATACATTAATTAGAATTTCAGATTATAAACAAAATGAAGCTTTTAATGTTGATACTGCAGAAGGAACTAAAAAGCCACTTTTTGTTCGTCTTAGTACTTTTGTTGAACCTTCAAAAAGAAATAACTTCACAAAAAATGTTTTTTCTTACATTACAAGAGATAGATTTGATTTTGGTGAAGCTTTTAATAATAACTATGATTTCTTTTCAACTATTTTTGAATACCTAATTTCAGATTACAACATTGCAAGTGGTAAATATGCTGAATACTTTACACCTCAAACATTATCAAAAGCTATTGGTGAAATATTAGTTAAAATGTCTCCAATTGAAGATAAAATTTATGAAATATATGACCCAAGTGCAGGTTCTGGATCGCTTGTGTTGCATTTAGCAAATGAACTTGGAGAAGGTAAATTTGGAAATAAGGCTCGTGTTTACACTCAAGATATTTCACAAAAATCATCAAGATTTTTAAGAATAAATATGTTACTTAATGGTTTAAAAGAATCACTAGATAACATAATTGAAGGCGATACCTTACTTACCCCAACACACTATAAAAAAGCAGGAGACGCAACAACAGGTCTTAAACAATTTGATTTTATTACATCTAATCCACCATTCAAAACTGACTTCTCTTCTACTAGAGATAACATTGAATTAATGTGACAAAATACAGAAAGATTTTTTGCTGGTATTCCTAAAGTTCCCAAAACTAAAAAAGATTCAATGGCTATTTATCTTTTATTTATTCAACATATTCTTTATTCATTAAAAGAAGGTGGTAAAGCCGCTATAGTTGTACCTACAGGGTTTATTACAGCACAAAGTGGAATTGAAAAAACTATTAGACAATATATTATTGATAGAAAATGACTAAAGGGTGTGATTTCAATGCCATCAAATATTTTTGCTAATACTGGAACTAACGTATCCGTTTTATTTATAGATAAAACAAATACTAATGGTGAAGTGTTATTAATGGACGCTTCAAAAATGGGTCATAAAGAAAAAGTTAAAGATCTTCAAAAAACAGTTTTAACTCATGATGAATTAAACAAAATAGTTAATGATTTTGTTAATCATAAAGTTGAAGATGATTTTACAATTTCAGTTACCTATGATCAAATAAAAGAAAGAAACTATTCATTATCAGCTGGTCAATATTTTGAAGTAAAAATTGAATATGTTGATATTACTCAAGAAGAATTTGACAAAATGATTGATGACTTTAATAAAGAATTAGAACAATTTACAAAAGATACAGAAGAATTCCAAAAAGAGATGTCTAAAACATTGAAGGAGTTGAAGCTAAAATAAATTAATAAGGATAAATATGGAATATAAATTAAAAGAATTAGGTATATTTGAAACTGGAAGCACATTAATCAAAAAAATTGGAAATTTTCCTGCTTTTGGAGGCAATGGCATTATTACATATGTGAATAAATGAAATGTTGATGAAGATGCAATAATTATTGGTAGAGTTGGAGCGAATTGTGGTTGTGTAAATATCACAAACAAAAAAAGTTTTGTTACAGATAATGCTTTAATATTTAAACCTAAAGAAAAAAATATGGCAAGATTTTATTTTTATTTTCTTTTACATTTAAACTTAAATAAATTTCATATAGGTTCTTCACAGCCTTTATTAACTCAAGGAATTTTAGGAAACATAAAAATAAATATTCCTAGTTTAAATAAGTGCCAAAAAATATCAAAAATATTAGATAACATAGATAATCAAATTGAGCGAAATAATTCTATGGTTCAAAAGTTACAGTCTTTTGAGCAAGCATTAATTTTCTCAAAAAAGTGAGGGGCAAATTATGCTTGTTAAATTGAAAGATATTGTAACTTTCATTAATGGAAGAGCCTATTCTCAACCTGAATTACAAGACAAGGGAAAATATAGAATAGTGCGAGTAGGAAATTTTTCTGGTAAAAATGAATGATTTTATTCAGATATGGAATTGAATGAAGATAAATATTGTGAAAATGGCGATTTGTTATATAAATGAGCTTGTAATTTCGGCCCTGAAATTTGGAAATCTGAAAAAACAATATTTCATTATCATATATGAAAAATAAAATGAGATGAAAAGCGCGTCGATAAAATGTTTCTTTATTATCTTTTAATGTATATGACACCTTATTGGCTTTCATCAACTAATGGATCAATAATGATTCATATTACAAAAGAAACAATGGAAGAAAAAATTGTTGATTTGCCTCCACTAAAAACTCAAAAAAAGATTTCTAAAATATTAGAAAATTTAGACAAGCAGATTGAAAAGAATTTGCATATAGTCAAAAGATTACAAGTTATGGGACAGGCTATTTTTGATATGTTTTTGAATAATGCGAAAGATTATGAAAATATAGAAAGTTTGTGCAAAATAATTTGGGGTCAGTGTCCAAAAGGAAACAACATTTTAAGCGAAAACGTATCAAATAATTTAATGCTTTATGCATCAGGAGCAGGTGATTTAGAGAATAATAAAATATTAATTTCTCCTAAAGCTTTTACTGATAAACCAATTAAAATAATAGATAATAGGACAATTTGTATGTCTATTGCGGGAACTGTTGGTAAAATTGGAATAAGTGATAAAAATATTGCAATTGGGAGAGCTATGGTTGGATTTTATAATGAAAAAAAATTTGGACTAATTTATTTTATTCTAAATAAATATAGTTCATTTTTAAAAAGACAATCAATTGGAGCTATACAAAAAATTATTAACAAAAATCATCTCAATATTGTGAATGTTCCAATATTAACAAACGAAAAAAACAATTTATTAAACGAATTAATAACTAAATGCATGAAATTAGAAAAAAATACTTTAAGTTTGATAAAGCTTAAAGAAAAGTTGATACCTTTATTAATAAATGGCCAAATAGAAATAAATTAGCCCTATCTATTGATAGGACTTTTTTAAATAATTTGTTGATTAATCAATAAAGGTAATAGCTTATTTTTGAATTTTATTAATTTCTTAGTCATTAAACTGATTTGACTTATTTTAGCATATATATTTTGAGTTAAATTATTAAATATGTCCAAAACATTTTTTGGTGGTAAAACAATTTTTAAATTTTCTATAAAATTTTTATTTATATGTTTTTGACAGTTCCCAGTAGAAGATCTTATTAAAAACTCAATTTTATTCTTTAAAAAAGGATATAAATATCCTATTTTCAATAACTCATTTTCTTCTATTCCTACTATAGATTGATTTATACATGAATCAATTGCAAGATAACTGACCCTTATATTTCCTGTTATAGAAATAACTACAGTACCTTTTTTCAATAATTTAGTGTTTGAATTTTTTAAACCTTTTTCATTTATTGTTTTTTCGCTATCTATTATTGGAAAATTGGCTACCTCACCAGAATTTAGTCAATTTATCTCGCCATTTCAATATTCTCTATTTTTTGTGCTAGGGGTTCCTCCAAGAAAAATTTTACAAATTTCAGCAATTTTTTTAACTTCTCAATTTTCAGGAATTTTTAAATTTAAATCTTCATTGTATTTAAATTTATTATCTTTTTTAAAATGCTCAAATTGTAAAAATCACCTATTAAAAATAGCCTGTCCCATAACTTGTAACTTTTGAAACTAGCTATTTTTTAGTGCTTTTTTAGCTCTAACTAATGTTGATTTACTAATACCAGTTAAAAGTGAAACTTGGCGATAGGAAAAGGAATCTAAAAGCAAAATTGCTTCACTTAAAAGATCTTCAGTATAAACTTTTGGTCTACCTTCTTTATAATCTGTTCTTAGTCTTGCTATCTCTTTACCATTTTGTGTTCTTTCTACTATCATGTTTCTTTCTAATTCAGCAACTGCTAACATAGTTGTTAAGAAAAAACGACCCATTGGAGTGTCCTCTAATAAGCCTATATTTAAAATATGTATTGCTACTTTCTTTTTAAATAAAGCTTCAACTACTTTAATACCTTCAACTGTATTTCTAGCAAATCTATCTAATTTAGAAACTACTAGAATATCATCTTTTTCTAATTTAGTTAATAGATCATTAAATAGTGGTCTATTTAATTTTGTTCCTGTAAATTGTTCATTAATTATTATTGCGTTTGGATATTTATTCAATATTTCATTTTGTTGTATTTCAAAACCATATCCATCAATTTGTTTTTTTGTGCTAACTCTTGTATAACCATAAATCATTTTTTTACCTCGCTTTGCAATTAACACATAATTAAATAGTTAATATTAATTCTTAATTTTTGAGCTCAAAAAGCAATAAATAATATTTTAAATAATTTTTGGCACTCTCACCCTTAAAGTGCTAAAATTATGATATAATTGATTTTCTATAGGAGGTGAAATTATGGATTTTAATTTAGATGACTTATTTGGTTCTAATGACAATAAAAGTAAAAAATCAAGTGATCCATTAAAAATTTATGGAAGAAACTTAACTGATTTAGCTGCTCGGAATGAATTAGATCCTGTTATTAATCGTGATGATGAAATCAGAAGAATGATTCGCATTTTGAGTAGGAAAACAAAAAACAACCCAGTATTAGTCGGCGAACCAGGTGTTGGTAAAACAGCTATTGTTGAAGGATTGGCTAGAAAAATAGTTGAGGGTCAAGTACCAGAAAACTTAAAAGGTAAAGATATTTTTGAACTTGACTTAGCTGCTTTAATAGCTGGCGCTTCATATCAAGGACAATTTGAAAAGAGATTAAAAGACGTACTCAAAAGAATTGAAGAATCTAATGGTGACATTATAGTTTTCATTGATGAAATTCACATGCTTATTGGAACAGGTCGAAATGCTGAAGGTGGTATGGATGCTGCTAACATCATTAAACCTTTAATGGCCAGAGGTAAAATGCATTTAATTGGTGCTACAACTTTTGATGAATATAGAAAATATATAGAAAAAGATGCGGCTCTTGAAAGAAGAATGCAAAGAGTGGATGTATTAGAGCCTTCAATTGAAGATACTATTACAATTCTTCGTGGTATCAAAGACCGTTTTGAAAATTACCACAATGTAAAAATTCAAGATGATGCTTTAGTAGCTGCTGCTCGTCTTTCTTCAAGATATATTTCTGATAGATTTTTACCAGATAAAGCTATTGACTTAGTTGATGAAGCTGCTGCAACTATTAAAACAGAAATAAACTTTCAACCTGAAGAATTAGAAAAAGCTAAACAAAAAATGGCTAGATTGAAAATGGAAAAAATAGCCATTTCTAGTGAAGACAAGAAAAAACATGCAGTTAGACTTAAAGAAATTGATGCCGAAATAAAAGATATTGAAAAAACAATAAAACAATTAGAAGATAAATGAAATTTTGAAAAACAAAGACTTGAAGAATTGTCTAATTTAAAAAGTAAATTAGATGACGCAAGACATAGATTAAATATTTACCAAAAAGAAACAGATTATGAAAAAGCTTCAAAAATTTTGTATGATGAAATTCCAAGCATTAAGAAACAAATCGAAGAAACAGAAAAAGAAATAGCAGAATCAGGTAACACAATTGTTAAAGATAGTGTTACAAGTGAAGAAATTGCTAACATTGTTTCGAAATGAACTAAAATTCCAATTTCAAAATTACTTGAAAGTGATAAAGAAAAATTGTTAAATCTTGAAAACGATTTAAAGAAAAGAATAAAAGGGCAAGATGCTGCCATTAGATTAGTTGCTCAAGCTGTATTAAGAGCTAAAGCAAATATTAATGATCCTAATAGGCCTTTAGCAAGTTTCTTATTTACAGGACCTACTGGTGTTGGTAAAACAGAATTAGCAAGAGCTCTTGCATATTCTCTTTTTGATAGTGAAAAACAAATGATTCGTTTAGACATGTCTGAATACATGGAAAAACATAGTGTTTCTAAAATCATTGGTGCTCCTCCAGGATATGTTGGATATGACAGCGGTGGATCATTAACTGAAAAAATTAGAAAGAATCCTTACACAATTCTTTTATTCGATGAAATCGAAAAAGCTGACCGCGATGTTCTTAACATTCTTTTACAAATGATGGATAATGGGGCTATTACAGACTCAAAAGGCCGTGTAATTAACTGTCGTAATTTAATTATAATTATGACAAGTAATTTAGGCTCACAAGAAATACTTAAACATTTAGATCAAATGCCAAGTATTAAAGCTGAATTGCTTAAATTCTTGAGTCCTGAATTTGTAAACAGAATTGATGAAATTGTCAAATTTAATCCATTAACTAAAGATGTAATTAATGAAATTGTTGAACTTGAACTTCAAAAATTAGCTACTAGAATGAAAGATGTTAAAGATGTAAAAATATCATTCACAAGCAAAACTGTTGACTTTGTAGGTTCTTCTTCATATGATGAAAACTTTGGGGCAAGGCCTATTAAAAGATTTATCCAAAATAAAATTGAAAGCTTATTAGCTTACAAGATTATTGATGGCACCATAAGAAGCGGAAAAGCCTATAAAATAGACGTTTTCGCCGGAAACTTTGTTGTTAAAGAAGCCTAAATTTAAATAAGTATTGTTACAAAACAGTACTTATTTTTTGATCAAAAAAAGACCTTTAAAAGGTCTTAATTTTTAAAATAATTTCATTTGGTCAGTATCGTCAAGACCTTTAAAAATGTTAAGTTTATCCATTTTTTCAATTAATGTTTTATTAACTGAAGTACGGCGAATAACATCTTCTTTTGAAGTAAAATCTTTAGCATCTCTAGCTTCTACTAAAGATACTGCAGCTGCATCACCTAATCCATCAATTGATTTAAAAGGAGGAATTAAACAACCGTGTTTATTGTCAATAATTCATTCATGTGCTGCCGATTTTTTCAAGTCAATATTAGCAATATAGAAACCACGAGCATAAAGTTCTTGAGCTATTTCAAATACTGGAATTAAGTCATCATCTTTAACTTTTCTTTCATTCTTTGGAATGTTATTCAATTGATTCAATCTGTCTGTAACTTTATGTCCACCTTTAATATCAATCATACTTTCAATTTCAACCGCTTTAGCATGGGTTGCAAAATAACAAGCATAGTGAGCTAAAGGATAATAAAGTTTAAATCAAGCAATTCATCAAGCCATTAAAACATAAGCGGTAGCATGGGCTTTGGGGAACATGTACTTGATTTTCTTCATACTTTCAATCATTCAGTCAGCCACTTTATATTCTTTTAATCTCTTAACTTCATCATCAGTTAAACCTTTACCTTTACGAACTTTTTCCATAATATTGAAAGCAAATAAAGGTTCAACTTTTTTCTTTAAAAGAAATTGCATAATGTCGTCACGACAACAAATAACATCAGTTATTTCAAAATTCTTTTTGCTTACTAATTCTTGAGCATTGTTCAACCAAACATTTTCACCATGAGAAAGTCCAGCTAAAGAAATAAGGTTAGCAAATGATTTTGGTTTAGCTTCTTTTAACATTTGACGAACAAAACTTGTTCCGAATTCAGGCAAACCTAATGCCCCTGTTGTTTCATTATTAATTTGTTCAGGTTTAATATTCATAGCTTTAGTACTTGCAAATAAACTTAAAACTTTAGGATCATTTTTTGGAATGTCATCAATATTAATATTGGTATATTTTTTAAGCAATCTAATAATTGTTGGATTATCATGACCAAGTAAGTCAAGTTTTAAAATGTTGTCATGAATTGAATGGAAGTCGAAGTGACTTGTTAATCAAGAAGAATCAGGTTCATTGGCTGGATAGTTTATTGGGGTAAAATCATAGACATCAAATTCTTTTGGAATAATAAGAATACCACCTGGGTGTTGGCCTGTAGTTCTTTTCAATTTTTCTATTTTATGGGCTAAAAAGTCAATAAATGGTTCTGAATAATTACGCATTGCTTCTTCTGTAAATGCTTTAACATGTCCATATGAAGTTTTAAGAGCAACTGTTGATATGGTACCAGCTTTTAAAGTGTGAGTATTATCAAAAATACGTTTAACTTCATTGTGAATATCACCTTGAATATCGCCTGAGAAGTTAAGGTCAATATCAGGAACTTTATCAGCTTTAAAACCTAAGAAGGTTTCAAAAGGAATTCCTTGTCCATCAGCTTCTAATAAAATATTACATTTAGGGCAATTTTTGTTAGGTAAGTCATATCCACTTGTTATTTTTTCATCTTTTGACAATTCAAAATATTTACATTTGTTGCAAAGATAATGAGGAGGTAAGGGATTAACTTCAGTAATACCTGCAAGGGTTGCAACAAATGAGCTACCTACAGATCCCCGACTACCAACAACAAAACCATTGTCAGTTGATTTTTGAATTAAGATATGACTAATTCAATAAATAACACTAAAACCATAATCAATAATAGGATTTAATTCGGCTTCAATTCTTTCTTCAACTATTTTTGGTAATTTTTCACCATATTTTTTGTATGCTGTTTCATAAACTAAATCATGTAGTTTTTTACCGCTGTCTTCAAACTTAGGTGTATAAAGTTTATCTTTGATAACTTGAATTTTGTCGCACATGTCTGCTATTTTATTTGTGTTGTTTATAACTATGTCTTCAATTAATTGTTTGTCTTTTAAAAAGGCAAATTGTTCAAGCATTTCTTCAGTGGTTAAATAGTCTTGATTTGGAATTGGAATATTTCCGTTTTTAGCTTGTTCATAGTTGAATAAGTAATGACGAGAGTTTTTAATTCCTTTAGCATAAACTAAAACCTCATAAGCTACTTTGTCATATAAATTTAGATACTTAACATCAGCTGTAGCAACCACTATTTTTTTAGCTTTTATTGCTTCTTTAATAATTTCTTTTAAAGAAATTTCTAATTGTTCTTGAGTAATAAATTCATTATCAATTCAATGGCTAAACACTTGAGGTGCTGGCACTTCAATATAGTCATAAAGTTTTAATTCTTTAATGAATTCTTCATGTGAAGAATAAAAATAAACATCAAGCAATCTACTTTTTAGTGTTCCTGAACCTAATAAAAGATTTTCACTATGAGCTGCTAAATCTTCCATAAATGTTTTAGGTCCATTGTATAAGTTTTTAGTTAAAGCTGTTGTTAAATAACCATATTGTTCTTTTAAACCTTCATAGTTTTTAGCTATTGTTGAAACTTCATATGAAAAGGTTTTATTATAAAGATCATCTTTAATATATGAATTAAGTTGATTAAAGGTTAAAATACCTTTTTTACCTAATTCGTCCATTAAAGCCACTCAAACTTCAGCTAAAACTTTCGCATCATAATCACCACGGTGAGCAACTGTAGGATCATATTCAACACCAACACGAGTAGCAACATCTTCAAGTTTATGTTTTTTGTTTTGAGGGAAAACAATTCTTGAAACAATAAGTGTGTCAATTACTGTTACATTTGGAAATTCTATTTTAGCTTGTCTAAATTTTTCTTTTAAGAAGTTGAAGTCAAATCTAGCATTGTGTGCTAAAGCAATTTTGCCATTTAAGTCATTATAAATTTTTTGCAAAGCTTCTTTTAATTCCAAACCACTTTTTTCAATCATTGCATTAGTAATACCTGTCAAGTTTTCTGTAAAAGGTTTAATTGGTTCTTGACATTTAATGAAAAATTGTGTTTTTCTCCCATACTTCATGTTTGAGTGAATTGGCAATGAACCATATTCAATAATTACGGCAAAACGAGGACAAAGTCCAGTGGTTTCAATATCGAATGAAACATATTCTTGACCTTTAATTTCGCCTTCAGGTATGTTTCCTAAAATAGATTTATTACTTTTGTTTATAACTGAAAACGCAGTTCCAAAAAGAGGTTTAACTTTTGATTTTTTAGCTGCATTATAAAATTCAGGATAACCTTGAGCACCATCAACGTCCATAATTGCAACAGCAGAATGATTCAATTTTTCAGCAAAAGCCACAATGTCTTTAGGAAAAATTAATCCATCCATTGTGTTCATTTTTGAGCTAACATGTAACTCAACTCTTTTTTTAGCTATGTCTTTATTTTCTTTCTTTTCTGTTAGTAAACTTTTTGCTTTTTCATAGAAATCTAAGAAGACAAATTTGTTTCTAGCACCAAAAGTACTTTCAGAAACTGTTCCATAAATTGTTACTCATTTGTTGTCTTCAAGCTCATTTATTTGTTCAGGTTCTAATAATGTTGTTCTTATTGTTTTTACTTCTACAGCATCTTTATAGTTGGTTAGAAAAAATGTGTAAATGTGTTTACCATTTTTACTTAAAGCATAGTCTTGAGAATAAATCATTCCAGTAAATGAAACAGCAGTTTTATCATCTAACGAAGATATGTCTTGGAGCTCAACTTTTTCATAGCTTTTTCTTCTTCATCTATTCGAATTATTTGGAGTTGTAACTCTTTCATTTTCTTTGGTAAGTTTTTCTTGGTTTTCTTGTCATTTTTTCATAAATTCTAGAGTTCTTTTGTTTTCTTCCTCAATAACACCGTTGTCAACTGAAACCATGGTTTTTTGTTCAAAATTAATTTTTAAATCTTTTCAACCGTATTTATTTAAAGTTTTTTGAAGGTTTTTAAAAACGGGGTTAAACTCTTCATATTCTTTAGCTGAAATAGTTGTAATTGTTGCTACAAATTGATCATTAAATTTAAGTTTTTTAACAATTGGCAAATTTCTCAATTTGATGAATTTGGCTTTTTCATAGGTTAATTCGTTAATAAAATCTATTAAATTTTCTTTTTTATATTGTGAAATATCAAAAGTAATTTTACCTTTGATGTTATAAACTTTATTATTTTTTAAACTAGAAAGAAACGAAAAAAATTCCTTTGCACTGATTGAATTTGTAAATTTAAATGACACATTTAATTGGTCTTTAACACTGTCATATTCGACATCGTCTAATTCAACTTTATCCAATCCAGGTGTCACTTTTACATTAATATCTTTACAAAATGTAATGAAATTTTCATTTTCTATTTTTCTATTTTCTTTAGGCATATTATTACTATTATACATATATTTTTTTATAAAAATTTAATTATGTAAATTAATTTATTTTAATAATTTTTTAGCCTATTTTTAAGCTTTTTTATGTTAAAAATTAACAAGAAAAATACCACTAATTTTGTGGTATTAAACCAGGACAAAAGAATTAGACTTAAATCCCAAAAAGATTTAAGTCTTTTTGTACTATGAAGTTTTATGGGAAAACATTTAAATACTGAAAAATGGATAGAAATTTTTATATTTTTTAAAGAATATTTAGACTATAAAATTACAAAGATGGAATTTAAAATGAATATTTTAGAAAGGGCGACAAGTCGCCAAATATTTTAGGGATGGCTAATGCCCTCACTTTTATTTGTCCTATCGGAAAAAAATAATAACAATATTAATAATTAAAAAGGAATATCGACATGCGATATTCCAAATTTCTAGGTGTAAACTTACAGATTACAATCTAGGGATTAGCCTTTAAAGCTAATCATTTTTATTATTCTGGATAATTTGATATTTAATAAATGTGTCTTTAAACATATTAATATCAAAATATGTTAATTTATCAGGCTTAGTATTTTCAAAATCGAAGATTGAATTTGCATATACTAATTTTCTTTGCTTTTTAGGAGATAAGTTTTCAAAATTTTCTGGATATTTAATATAAAAATCGACTGATCTGAAAAAGAATGAAACTAACGACTTTTCATTTGGAAGGGAGTTATAGTGATATTTTTGGCCTAATGAAAAATCAAATTGTGTTTTGTTAGTTTCTGAATTAATCTTCTTTTCATAAAGATTTTCGTCATTTAAATTATTGTTGAATTTCAATCATTTGGTTGTTTTTACAAATATGTTTATCTGTATAAGGATAAAACAAATTACTAAAAAAGTGCTACCGCCGAATATAATTCAATAGTATGCAAGCGAATCATAGTATTTGATATTAGGCTTTCATAATAATCCTACTAGCAAAGCAATAAGTATTTCTATTAACAGTCAGCCCAATGAACCTAACATATAGAATAATTGATATTTTTGTTGGTTTTTGATAACAAAATCTTGAAGTTTTATTTCATTACTTATGCAATTAGGTCTTACTGTTAGACAAAAATATAAGATTTTTTTAAAGGTATTTTGTTTGACTAAAATTGAATCTATGAACAAAGGCATAAGTGTAATAAAACATATAATAATCACTAATCAAATCATTTTTAACTTTCTAAACAATGAATAATATATTATTCAATAATTTTATAAGCTTTTGCTTCATTTTTGAACATATTAATATTTAGCGGCTCAAATTTATTATCAAATGCTGTATCATCGTAATTGAGAACCATAGTCATATAAATAAAAAGTTTTTGCTTTTCGAATGAGTATGACTTGAATTTTTGAGTATTAAAAGTTGAAAAATAAAGTGCATTAAAACCTTGTCTTTTAAAATAACATTTATTTTTAGATGGATACAATTGTTCAACATCTGTGTTTATGTCAATTGATTTTTCGATTAAAGAACTATCTGGAAGCATATTATTAAACTTTCTTCACTTTTTTTGTTTTATATATCATAGTAAGCATACAACAATATATCACAAGGGCAATGGTACATAAAATATTATGCCAAGTGTTACAAACATTGTAAAAAATGATTCCTTTTCATATACTTGTAGAAAAACCATTAAAACTAAGCTTTCTAGCATTAATGCGATTGCAAGTAAAGCATAAATTAATGGAATTTTAGACATCAGACAATAATGATTTACTAATGAATTTTGAACTCTTAATTTTCTTTTCATGCAATATTTATTTACACTACCAAAAGCATATATATATCATCTAATTTTAGGAAACAAAATAATGAATGGCGTAAGATTAATAAAAGCAATTCAAAAACTAAAAAAGATAATTGAAAAAATTAAAAAATTACTCATATGTGATTATCCTAAATTATCATATAAAGAATTATTAGCTTTTTTACGCAAATATGTTCCTTTTTTAGGGTCATTAACTCTTTGTAAACTTCACAAACTTAATTCAAAATCAGAAAGCTCTAGCATTTCATTAATAGTTTTTATTTCGTTGGTTTCTAAATTTTTAAAAATAAGGTTTTTTCCACCAGTACCTCCCATATAATAAGGACCAGTTTGTTCGCTTTCATGTATAACAACTCATCCTATTTTTTTAATATCTTTTATTTTCTTTGAAAAATCACTAATTAAATCTGATGCCTTTTTAGCACATTCATTAAAATAATCTAATTCTTTTGAAGCGGTGTAAACATCATAAAATGATCCAAGAGTTTGTAATGCTGAACCAACAACACCAGTAGCCATAGTTGCTATTGATGGCGCAGCTTGTGATAATTTAAGCATTTCATATACTCTAGCAACACGATTTAATGCCATAGGAATACTTGAAACCATACCTCATATTGGTATGCTATAATTTGACGATTGAAATAGCTCAATAAATTTTTGAGAATTTTTTAGAGTCTCGTTTAAATAATATATTCTATCAGATAATGTAATTGCGGCAATTGATAGCAAAGATGCTGACGCTGATGCTACTGATGCAGCAATTGCACATGGTGGACAGAAAAAGCTAGCTATTCATAATCCAGTTGCTGATGCTGCTGATATGGCAGATAATGAAACACAAGCGATTTTTCATTTTTGCAAGAACGCAATATGATCTATTGTTTTTTTAATTGAATCATTAAGGTTAATTAAATGATTATTCAATAACTCATAATCTTTTAAAATAAATTTAGATGAAATTGTACCGTCATCATTTATTTTTCAATCTTTATTTTCAAAAGACGAATTGACTCTTTTTATCATTGAATTGATTTCTATTTTTGATTTTTTTTCGCTTTTTTTAAAAGTTAAAGATTGTTCTTTTATTTTTTTAATTAATTCAGTTTTAAAAATTTCTCTTTTGTCTCTTAGTTTATTTAATAATTCATCTTTATTTTTTATACTAGATTGGCTAATTTTAGATATAAACAAATCATAAATTTTATCTAATTTTATTTCATCAATGGAATTTATAACTTTTTTAGTTGAATTTTTGTTATTGATAATATCATTTGAGATATAGTTAAAAATTTCAATTTCATCGTTTGTAAATCGAGAAAATAATTCCAAAATTTTTTGTTGCTCTGAATTTAAATTTTCATTTGATGCAACAATGACTGATGGTGTTATGTTAGTTACATTAATTGTATTTAGTAAAGTAGATAATTTCATAAATTATATTAGCAAAATGCCACTCTCCATTTTATTATAAGGTTTTTAGATGCTACGACATTTCATATTTATAAATAATAAGACAACGATCCAAAACAAACATTAGATATTTATATAACTGCATTGGGAAATTGTTATTAATATTTTTAATAAATATTACTATAAAACAGCACTAAAAGTATTATAGAATATATATAGTCCTTAACTTTAACTTCCTAAATTAATAACTGTATATATTCTTAATTAGATTATAACATGAAAAATTAAACTAGGTGTAATAATTGATTAGTTTCTGTTTTAAATACTCATTTATTAGATTGTTTAAATGCTAATACAATTTTATAATTGTGATTATTCCCATATGCTTTAAATTAATAAAATGATTGCTGGGTTTAACTTGTATTAAATAAGTAATATTATCGTAGCAATTAAATCAATGCCTATAATCGCGTCTATTAATATGTCTGAGACTTTTCTTTATAAGTCAATAAATCTAATAATTCCTTTTCTCTGTTGTAATTAATAAAACCTTGATAAAAAATAATTTGATACATATTTAAAAAATTTGTTTTGGTGTTGGCTTTATGCTTACTTAGATAATGACCTAATTTAGCACAAAAAACGCCACTATATGCCTTTTGGAACTCTGTAAAGCTTTTATAATTTTTAGTCCACAAAATCTTTTTAATATTTATATTTAAATCTTTATAGGTAGGAACTTTTAACATTGAAAATAATTGTAAAATAAAAAACAATATTAACTGTTTTGCTACATTGTAATCTGAAACTTTACACATTTTAGATAAAATCTATAATGGGTGAAATTTTTTTTATAAAAAAGTCACTCAAAGAGTATTTGGCGACTGTCATGAAGAAATGCAAAAAAAATTATCATGAAATGAACGCAATGTTCTTGAATACTTACTTTGAACAACTAATTATAGTATAACAAAAATAGCAAAAATATTAGGTTATTCAAGAACAACTATTAATAATGAAATAAAAAATCTTTATCCTAATATTGATGTTCCTTCTTTTAAAACAGTCTACAATTGAATAAAAAGTGGTCATTGAATTTTGAACTGAAAAGATTTATTAAGAAAATTCTACAAAAAAGGTGGAAAAAGAGAGAAACAAAGCGCTGCTAGAAGATTGGTTGGCGCACGTTATGTAAGACCTTTTTGATCTAGACCAGCAAACATAAACGAAAGAAAAGAATTCGGCCATTGGGAAATAGACCTTATTGTAGGCAAGAGTAAAGGCACACATTGTCATTTCCTTAGTTTTACCGAAAGAGTCTCTAGATATGGATTTTTGGTAAAAATCCATCAAATTTAAATTTGTGTTTATGGAATCTTATTTGAAAACATAAATTAAATGTTAAATCTATAACTCAGGATAATGGATTAGAATTTTCAACATTATTTTTCATTGGATATAAACTAAAAATTTTTATATATAAAGCTGATCCATACGCTTCTTTTCAAAGGGGTTCAAATGAAAATTTCAATGGTTTAGTTAGAAGATTTTTTAAGAAAAAAAACTAATTTTGATGATATTATTGAAGAAGAAATTCTAAAAGTACAAAATGAAATAAACAATCGTCCAAGAGAAATTTTTGGATATTTATCTGCTTTGGAAATGTACGAAAAATTGAATGCAGAAAATCCTTGAAATTCAACAGGTATTGACAAAGTATTATATGGAAAACAAAAGAGAAACTGAGAAAGTAACAAGAATAGAAATTTGTTTTTCAAAAAAATAGGAAAATTAAAATAATATTTTAGAAAGGGCGACAAGTCGCCAAATATTTTAGGGAGGGCTAATGCCCTCACTTTTATTTGTCCAATTGGACAAAAAATAATAACAATATTAATAATTAAAAAGGAATATCGACATGCGATATTCCAAATTTCTAGGTGTAAACTTACAGATTACAATCTAGGATACCACTAATTTTGTGGTATTTTAAAATTATATTAAGGTTTTATAACTGCACGGGGAGTATAGTCCAAATAATAAATTAAAAATTCGTCAATAGCATTTTTTCTATTTTTATAATATGTCGATTTTGAAAAATAATCCTGGTATCATAACTTGTTTTCAGATTGTTTCATAAACTCATTTTTAATGATCAGTTGACTTACACCGCTTAAGCAATTGTATACTCTTTTGAATTTGTCTGAAAAGTAATTATTAGATCTTGAATTTTCATTCTTCTTGTAATATTTTTCTATAAAATCTTCTTGACGATTTTTCAAGAATATGGCTTTTTCCATATTAATTATTGTTTCTACACTACGATACTTTTGTAAATTACTCATTTGGTATTGTGAAGCAAATTGCGAAATAGTACTTGTCATATTACCTTTCTTTTTTAAATCAGGTAAATAAAAGTATATTGCTAGTAAGCTCTTGCAAAGATTACATATCTATTGGTTTCTTTACAACATTTTTCAAAAATACATTTGTGTTTTTGATTTGGTTTATCAAACTTTTTAGGTAAGCAACGAGTTGAAGCGCCAGTTTCATTTTTGATTATTTCTTCAGCCACATCTAAACAACAAAATGGGGCTATAACAAATTTATGATTTTTAATTTGTTTTTTGAAATCTTCGTAGTTATCTACAAAGACTGTATTTTCATTTAGTCTTTTTTCAGCTTGTAAGTACAAGTTATCGTGGATTTGATTTAAAAGAGTTTCAACTTGATCCTTAACTTCTGATTGTTTTATATTAATCTTTTCAAGGGTGTCTCTTCTAACAATTGTCACACTTTTATTTTCAATGTCTTTAGGTCCAACTTCAATTCTAAGAGGAACACCTTGAATTTCAGAATTTGAGGCTTTAAATCCTGGACCTTTGTCACTTGAATCAAGTCTTACTCTAAATTTTCTACTTAGGTCTTTGTAAAGATTATCACAGTATGTATGAACTTCTTTATTTTTATTTGCAAAAAGCTCTAAAACATCTATTTGAATTGGAGCTACTCGAGGTGGAATAATAATTCCTCTATTGTCTCCATGAGTCATTATAATAGCTCCAAGCAGACGGGTTGAAACACCCCATGAAGTTTGGTAAGCATAATCTAATTCATTGTTTTCAGTTTTGAATTGAATTTCAAATTGTTTTGAAAAGTTTTGAGCTAAATAATGGCTTGTTCCTGCTTGTAAAGCACGACCATCCTTCATCATTGCTTCAACTGTATAAGTTGAACATGCGCCAGCAAATTTTTCTTTTGGCGTTTTCTTACCAATAATTGTTGGTATTGCTAAAAAGTTTTTTAAAAATTTTGAATAAGTTGAAATCATTCCTTTTGTAAATTTTCTAGCTTCAAGCGGATTACTATGACATGTATGTCCTTCTTGTCATAAGAATTCTCTACTTCTTAAAAATGGGTTGGTTGTTTTTTCTCATCTAACAACATTAGCTCATTGGTTATAAATCATAGGTAAGTCTTTGTAAGACTCAATTGAGTTTTTAAATAAATCAGCAAATAAAACTTCTGATGTTGGTCTAATAAATACTTTTTCATCTAAATCCTTGTCGCCAACTTTAGTAATTGTTGCTAATTCTGGATTAAATCCTGCTATGTGATCTTTTTCTTTGTTAAACAATTTTTCAGGTATTAAAAGTGGCAAATATACATTTTGCACACCTTTTTCTCTAAAACATTCATTTAAATTTTTTTGAATTTGTTCTCAAATTCCATATGAATTGGGTTTAAATACAATTGTTCCTTTTACAGGCCCATAAGCAATTAAATTCCCTTGTTTAACAACATCTGTATATCACTTAGCAAAATCTTGTTCTAATGGAGTAATTTTTTCTAGTTCTTTCATAATTTTAATTATATTAAAAAGTTAATTTTTGGCAAGTAAAAAGGTTGAAAAACTAACTTTTTTAAATTTTTGGTGTTTTTTAAATTAAAAAACTTGCTTATTAATTTAGCAAGCTTCTTATATATTATTTTTTATTTCTTTTCTTTGTGATTTTGGTGTTTTCTACATTTTGAACAATATTTGCTTAATTCAACTTTTTCTGGTGTATTTTTCTTGTTCTTTTTACTAATGTAGTTTTCCATTTTACATGATTCGCAAACTAATGTAAAACCGTCTCTTGGCATATTAATCCTCCTAAAAGTTCAAAATTCTTTTTATATTATATAAAGAAATTAGTTTTTTGAAAATATTTTATTTCATAAATTAATTTACATGTATGTAATCTAAACCTAAACTTTGACGATATGCAGCAATTTTTTTAATACTTTGATCAAAATCTCTTGCAGTATTTCCAGTATTTTTTATTTGATCTCAAGTTAATAAATAATAAGTAAATCTATGTGGCATCATTTTTTTACCTTCAAAATAATTTTTCATTGAAGGGCCCATTGTTGGATCATTTCAAGTTGGATCTAAATATAATTCTCGCCCTCCAAGTCTTACCATATTTCAAGCATGACCTTCTTGCCCACTTTAATTAGCAGCTTGACCGGTTACATATCACACAGGAATATTTATTAATGTTAGAAATCTTGAAAATGTTCTTGCATATCCTTCGCAAACTATTCTTCTTTTTGGTTTAGTAAAATATGAATATGGACTACGACATTGACTTCGTATTGGTTCATTATTTGATAAAGCTAACTCTCCATCAGTCAAATATTCATTATTGTCAATCACTCAATTATGTATTGCTCTTATTTTTTGTTCATCAGTCATTTTTTTAGAAATTATTTTATAAATTACTTCTGTCATCAATGAATTTAGTTTAACTTCTTCAGAAGCACTATCTGTTCTATATCTAAATTCTGATTCTTTTATATTTATTTTTTGACGCGTGTAAGTAATACGTTCAAGGATTTTGTCATTAAAATAATTGCTACCACCAGTTATGTCATATCAAGTTGAATTTAAATCTCAGAAATAATCTCCTAAATTATGATTAGTTACGGCAATATCAGAAGTTATTTTTCCTTTAAATAGCAAGTCTTTTCTAATTTTTAAAACTTGTTCTTTTGTGAGAGTATCAACAGCTTTAGCACTTTTTAGAAAGTCCAAATTGTTTAAATCAACTTCATATGCATCTTTAATGTCAAATGATAAGTCTAAGTCTTTTTTATAGTACTTTACAGATTTTTCTATATTGCTTAAAATGTCGTTAAAAAATTTATAATTAAGATTAAGAAGACTTCCTTGAGATATATAATTCTCTAAAATATATTTTATTGTAGGTTCAGGATTCCCATTTATTGTAGCAGTTAATCCTGTATTTGATTGTACAAAACCTATATTAACGAAATTTTTGTAAGCATTTAAATAACTTTCAAATCTTCCCTCATGTAATCCAAAAGCATTAAAAATTTTTTCATTTAATTCTAATAATTCTTTTTTAAGTTTTAAAGCTTTCTTTACTAACAAGTCAACTTTGGAACTTATTGTATCTTTTACAGTTTCTACATCACTAACAAAATATTTTACCTTTGATAAATATAAAGCTTTTTCAACTTCATTTGCTTCTTTTTCTTCTTTTGTATTTTCTTTTAATCCATATTTATAGATGCTAGATGGTTTATTATCTCCAGGTTTTGGGGCTGGGCCTGGACCTGGTTCTGGTGTTACAGGTGTAACTGTCGTACTTGGTGTTGAAGGTATATTGCCAGTAACATCATCTCAAAAACATGATGTTGTTATAGTTGGTAGACTAACAATAGCAGTTAGAGTACCTAGTCAATTAAATATTTTATTTTTTTTCATATTTATCTCTTTCTACAATTAAATAATAACAAAATTTTAATTAAATATCTTAAAAGTGAACAATAAAAATGCAACCATAAGGCTACAAATTTTATTAAACATATTCATTAGCTTTAAAATAAGGAAGACCTAAGTTAGTTCTTAATTCATATAAATCATGATAACTATCATATAGTTCTCTGGTTATTTCTATCTTTTTATTATTTTTATTAATATATGTTTCATATTTAATATCTTTTCATTCTTTTAATAAATAGTTATTATTAATTGGACTAATTTCTTTTGAATTTACATTGTATTTTTCTTTATATTCATTATAAGAAGGATCATCTCAAGTACAATCTACAAAATATTCTTTACCATTTAATAAAACTAGGTTTCAAGCATGGCCCTCATCATCTTTTAGTTTGCCATCAACATAAGTTTTAACTGGTCCAGTTATATATCAAGATGGAATATCTAAAAGAGTCATAAATCTTTGAAATGTTCTAGCATAAGCGTCACAAACTATTCTTCAATTTCCAATATAAGCATATGGACTACGACAAGTTTGAGCTCATTGTTTGTCACAATATACCATCTCATCATCTCTTAAGTAGTCATTATTTAAAATGATTCAATTGTGAATAGCTCTAATTTTTTGTTCATCATTCATTTGTTTTGAAATAATAGAATAAATAATTTTTTCAAAATATTTATTGATATCAATTTCTTCTTGTGCATTTTCAGTTCTATAAGCTAAACGATTTATTTTAATGTTTATTACATTATTTTCTGGTTGATAAAATGTAACAGATGTTGAATTTTTATAGTGGTTTCCTTTAAAACAAAAATCATTAAAATAGTTTGAACCGCCCGTTAGATCATAAACTAAATTTCTTAAGCTGTTATATTTATCCGTGCCATAATAATATTTGATAAGAGGAGCAACATTAACACCATTTTTAACTAATGATTTTCTAAAATGTTCAACATTCAATTGTTTGTTTAAAACTGAGTTAATATTTTCTGTATACATTTTTAAATTATTAATATTAATTTGTTTAGCATCTTTTAAATCAAAAACTAATTCAAGATCCTTTTTGTTTCTATCAATAAAGTTTCTAAACAAGTCATAATTTTTGTAGAATAAATCTTTATTATTGACTATTCGATCAAAAGCACCTCTTTTGTATTTGTCTAAATAAAATGAAATTCAGGAACAAAAATTATTATGTTTTGGAGCTAAAAGATCAAAAATATAAGCTCTGCTATTTTCATTATCAATATATAAATTTATAAAATTTTTGTAAGCAACTAAATATTTTTTATAACGGTTTTCATGCAAACCAAATTTATCATAAACATCATTGTTTAATTGCAATAATTCTTGTTTAATTGCTCAAGCATCTTTAATAATTTTATTAACTTCAGGATCTGAGCTAGCTTCAAAATTAGTTATCTCAATATCTGAAACAAATTTCTTTATTTTTAATAAAGATAATTCTTTTTCTTTAGAATTGATTTCAATTTCTTGAGCAGTATTTGGTTTTAAATAATATTTGTAAATACTGCCATCATCTTCTCATTCACCTTCAGGCACAAAATTAGGAACACTTAAACTTGGCTGTTTATAATCTTCTCAGTTGTCATCATCGTTTGAAGGTTTTTGTGGTTCAGCTGAATTATTGCAGCTTCAAGAAGAAAATGATGACATAAGTAATAAACATATAATTGGACCAAATGACATTAATATTTTTTTCTTCATCAATCCTCCTATTTTAATTATATTAAAATTTATAAATAATATTTAAAATTCAAGACTTTGAAATCAACAAAAATAAACTAAAACGCCTGTTTTAAAGGCGTTTTGGAAAATTAAGCTTCATATTTTTCTGGGTGTTCTTTCATCATTTTCTTGATGAATTCTTTTTTAGGCATCTTGCCATATTTAACCATTAATTCTTCACATTCTTTTAATTCTGCTAAGGCTCATTTTTCGCCTTCAAATCCTTGAACTTTTGTAGCTCCTTTTTTCTTTCAATTTTTATAGTTGCTAAAGAATGTTTCAATGTGCATTAAAAATGGTTCAGGTAAGTCTTCTAATTTTTTAATACCATCTAAACGATAATCATCAGCATGAACAGCAATTAATTTTGTATCTGTTTCTCCTGAGTCAATCATTTTCATAGCACCAATAATTCTTGCATTAAGAACAACACCTGGTGTAAATGTTTCTGGAGAGTAAAGTAAAACATCTAACTCATCGCCATCTCAATCTAAAGCTGTAGGAATAAAGCCATAATTACATGGGTAGACAAAATCTCCTCTCAAAATACGGTCTACATGAATATTTCCGTCAGCACGATCATATTCGTATTTTATGTTTGAATTCTTTTGAATTTCAACTT
Organism: Mycoplasmopsis fermentans PG18; assembly: GCF_000209735.1. Classification (NCBI taxonomy): domain Bacteria; kingdom Bacillati; phylum Mycoplasmatota; order Mycoplasmoidales; family Metamycoplasmataceae; genus Mycoplasmopsis; species Mycoplasmopsis fermentans. The sequence goes on along the minus strand of NC_021002.1, from coordinate 794,226 downwards.
TCATTTCAATAATATTACTCATGCTATTATTATAGTTAAATAAATTAAAAAATATAATAAAAAGCAGCCTAAGCTACTTTATAATGTCGAAATAGTTTTGCCAACAATCATTGTTATACCAACAACAACAAATAAGATCCCGAAAAATAATGGTGCAAATAATTTAATTCTTTCTCAAGCTGGTAAATACATTCCTGTTGCTTCATAATTCGTTACTTTAGATTTTGGATTATTTTTTTTATATTCTTCCATTTGTTTTTCTTTATACAAATAAACCTTGTCTTTTGCTTTAGGATAAAAGAAAAAGCATGTAATTCCAATTACTATTAGTGATAATCCAATAATAAATAAAGCTAAATAAGGAGCATTTAATTTGTGTGTTCCTTGTTCGTAAAATGGGTTATTTGCTTTATAAAATACTGAGTTTAAAATCATTTAAGTCCTTTTTTAATGTTAAAAGTATAACAAAAATAAAAATATTTTGTACATTCTTTTATTTGTGTTTTTAATAATCAAAATTTAATATCTTTTATATAATAAAAGCATTATGACTAAAGAATTAAAAAAACCTAAAATAATTTTTATCGATTTGGATGGTACAACAATTGATAAAAGTAGCAAATTTAAAAAAGATATCAGTGAAATTAACCAAAAAGGTTTAGCTAAACTTAAAGAAAAATATGGCTTAGAAATTTTTGTTTCAACTGGCCGCGCAGTAGTTGAAAAAACAAAAATGTTGGCTAGAAAATGTGGCAATGAAAATAATTTTGTTGCTTGAAATGGGGCTAAAGTTTTAAAAGATGGTCAAGAAATTTTTTCAGCAGCTATAGATCAAGAAGTAGTAGAACAAATTTTTGAATTAGCTGAAAAATGAAAAATGACAATTATTATTAACTCAAACTTTAAAAATGGTTTGTACTCGAATTCATTTCTTTTTAAAGTTGCTTCAATTTTCAAAAAAGGCAAATGCTACAAACTAAAAGAATTTAATAAAGAAACTGAAGTATTTAAGTTACTTTTTCTTAATTTGTCAAAGAAAAAACTTCATTTATTTGCTGAAGAACTTAAAAAATTATGACCAAAAGATCTTAATGTATCTATATCAGGATTTAAAAATGAATTTTTAGAAGTTACATCATTTTTTGCTTCTAAGGGTAGTTCAAATAAATACTTAGCTAAAAGTTTTGGAGTAGATGCTGAAGATTGCTGACATGTTGGTGATTCACAAAATGATTCAACAGCTAGTGGACATATGGGTTATGTAATTGCTATGAAAAACTCTGTTCCTGAATTTAAAGATAAAGCAGATTTTATTAGTCCTTTTACAAATAAAAAAGGTGGTTTATATAAAACTTTAGAAATGTTACTTACAAAGTTTGAATAATTAAATTTAATATTAATTTATAATTTAATTTATGAAAGCATTTTTTAATTTACAACTAAAAATATATTTTAGACACGCATCAAGCTATGTCGTGCCTTTAATTTTCGGTATCTTTTTTATCATTATTAATGTTGTTCTTAAATGAAGTGCTGCAAGTCCAAAAGTTTTTGAAACTCTTTTATATTCGGTGAACTTCTTAACAAATATTAACCATTTTTCAATTTTTATGATTTTTATTGTTGCCACTTTTGTGTGTCAAACTGTATTTTATAAATACAAAAGAGAAGGTGTGGATTACATTTTATATTCAAAACCTTTAAGTAGAACTCAAATATATTTTGCTAATATTTTTGTATCTGCAATTGGTCTATTATTTTCAATAGCAATTATCGAATTAGGTTATTTTATAAGCAGATTGGTTTATCCAACAATTATTTGAAAAGAGGTCTGAGGTGCTTCAGGTGCTCACTTATTAGCAATAACACTAACAGCTCTTTTTGCTCTAGGAATTGCTAGCTTAGTACACTCAAGTGTGGGTTTAAGGATGTTTCAAATTTTAATAGGTGCTATACCTTTTCTTATAACAATTATTTTCGGTGTTGTTAAGTTTGCTTGATCTGTAGATAACATTAAAAGCTTAACTAAATCAACAAATAATGTTATAGCGACCTTGCCTTCTAAAGAAAAAGGCAACAAGAAATTCCTTGAAGAATTAAAAGGCAGATTCAATGAAAATCAACCTATCTTGATGAGTAGATACAACGATGACTTAAAAAATACTTTATTAAATATTACAGAAGATTCAGAAGATATCACAAAATATATTGACAATACTCATAAGTCAGTTTATAACTATTTATATTGATTAAACATTGAAAACTATTTCTCATTACAAAGCGGTTGCTTTGATCATCGTATTAATTCATTTAACAAAAAAATTAGTTATTACAAAATAAATCCACTTAAAAGTGACGGTACTATAGATTATCGAATGTATGAAAAATATGGCTATCATTTAGACAACAATATTAAATTAAATATCTGAAATGTTGTTTATCAAGATAACAATAAAAATTCTATAAAAGAAGTTAAATCAAAAAATCTTTTTGGTGTTAGTTATGATGCAAATTCAATTAAAAATAAATTAAGTAAAGGCTACTTAACTAAAGAAGATTTATATGAAAGTTTTTATAAAACTTATAAAGAAGAAACAATTGAACCAATGATTGATAAGTTAAAACTTTTTGAATCAATATTTTTAGATAAATTATATGAAAATATTCAAGAGATCAAATTTAACAAATTACCTTATGTTATAGATTACGAGGGCAAAAAGGTATTAGTCTTATCAAAAGTATTTCAAGACTTTAACAAAATATTAAGCTATGTTGAAGAACATCAAAAAGATAAATACAAAAACTTAAAAATTAAAACGTATATTGCAACATATTATCCACAATGAATCGATTTCTTTGAACAATTTAATGATGAAAAAGTAGCAAAACTTAATGAATTTTTTGTTGCTGTTGCAGAGCTACTCACAATACAACCTAAAAAACCAAAATCTAATTCAATTGGTGAAAGAATTAGATATGAAAAGAAACTTAAAATATATCAAGAAAAATTAGAAGAAAACAAAAAACTTTTTAAAAAAGTTGGTTACTTAATGACTCTTATGTATGGTTTAAATAAAGAACAATATGTTTTAAGTTATCAAGCTTCACCTAATAATTTGGATGAATTAAATGAATTAGACAATGCAGGTGGTATTGAATTAATTAAATTAACACCACTTGAAAGAGATTTAATTGTTGTTACAAGAAAAGATCACATGACAGTTGGCGGATCAATAATTTTATCAATGTTAGCTGCTTTTGCTATGATGGCTGGTGGTTGAGCAATATTTGTTAGAAAGAATTTTAAATAATGAAAACACTAGTTAAAAAAAGTAAATGAAGAATTTATCTTGAAAAAAGAGCAAATTATAAAGCTACAATCAAGAGAGCTAAAAATTATGAATATCAACAGCCTCAAGAGGATGTTGCAATTTCAATTCAACATTTACATAAATTTTTTAAACTTGGACATGGCGATTTTAAAACTGCTTTAGACGATGTTTGTTTTGATGTTAAAAAAGGATCATTTCATGGTTTTATTGGTGATAATGGTGCCGGTAAAACCACAACTATAAGATCAATACTGGGATTCTATCCTTCTAAAATAGGCAAAATATTTATCAATGGTATTGATTCAACAAACAAGAAAGCAAAATCATTTATTGGTTATATTCCTGAAGTTTCTCTTTTTCCTAGAAAAGTAAAAGTAAAAGAATATCTTTTAGCATTTGCTGAAATGTCAAATTTAAAACCTGAAGAAGCAAAAGAAAAAGTAAATTTCTTATTAAAAAAATATCACTTTGATGGACCTGAATTTGAAAAATCAGCAGAGCAACTTTCATCAGGCCAAAAGAAAACAATTTTATTAATGCAAGCTTTATTAAATGATCCTGAAATTTTAATTATGGATGAACCTGCTGCTAATTTAGACCCAAGTGCTAGAGTGATATTTTATGAACAAATAAAAGAATTAAGTTTACAAGGAAAAACTATATTTATTTCTAGTCATATTCTTCTAGAACTTGAAAGATATATCGATTCTTTTACGGTGCTTGCTAAGGGCAAAGTACTAGACAATGGAACAATAAAAGAAAAATTGCACAATGCAAAATATAACAAAAAAATAAATACAAATGATAACAATAAAATAGTGGAATATTTAATTAAAAACCGAATTGATTTTATTGAAAAACATGATTGAATTAATGCAAAATTAGATGAAGAACAAGTTAATAAATTTCTTCAATATTGTTTAAAAAACAATATTCAAATTTATAATTTAGCTGATAACAAATTAAGTCTAAATGAACTTTATTTTAATGCCGAAAATGTTGAATAAATAATGAATAAAAATAGAACTGAGAGATTAAAACTCAGTTCTATTTTTTTACGAAAACTATTGTTTTATAGGATTATTAGGATTTTGTGGTTGTCTTTGAGCTACATTTATGTTTGTATAATTTTGGTTTGGATAATATGGGTTTTGTCTAGGAGGATATTGTGCAAATCTTGGATCAACATAGCCTTTATTTGGAAAGTTTTGATATTGGTTTGGATATTGAACATTTTGATACATATTTGGATTTACTTGGCGAAGTCTAGAAGTTTGTTGGTATTGATCTTGAGGTTTATTTAAATTGAATTTAGGTTGATTTGGTTGAGCTTGTTGTGCAGAAGGATTTTTAACTTCTTCAACTTTAATATTTTGTTCTTCAACTTTAGTTTCAGGAACAACTTCTTCCTTAATTTCTGTAATTGTTTCTTTTGCATCTTCTTCTATCTTTTGAGTTTCAACCTTTTGATTTTTCTTTTCTTCAATTTCAGCTTCTTCAAAGTTAGCCAAGTTTTCTAAATCAACAACTTTTTGAGCTTCTGCTTGTAATTGTTCAAGATTATCAACATTTTGAACTTCGACATTTAAGTCAACTTCTTTTTCGCCACCATTTTCATCATCATCTGAATTATCTAATTTGATTTCACTTGAAAGTTGATGACTATCATTCATGTAATATTGACAGTCTAAACCTAAGTATGATTCTTTGAATAATTGCTCAATTAATTCAAGATGTTCAATTTGATATTTCTCAGTAATTTCTTCTCTTGCTTTTTCAAAATTAATGATATTTTTATTAGATTCAACTTTGTTGTATTCATCTTGTGTGAAGTCCATTAAGATTTCTCTATTTATTACAACTTCTGAATTTTCTTTATTAGTTAATGTATCAACAATAGCATTTGCTACAAATTCTCTTGATCAGTAGAACGATTCAGTTAAATTCATATCTAAGTTTAATTGTGAACATAAATTAAAGGTTAATAAATATGCAAGTGATTTAACTGTAATTGCTTTACCATCTAATTTAATGTTGGCAAATACTTTTTCTTTGCTTTCATTTTCCACTATTTTAAATAATCTATTGTATTGTTGTTTTTTAATTGAATTAAGTTTGTATAATCAACCTTTTTCTTCTAATAGGTTGCTGTATTCATGTGAGAATAAGTTTTTGTAAATTAAGAATGCAAATAGTTTACTTCTATTGTTTTTCAATGCTTTACGAACATAAGTAATTAAATATCTACTTTCATTAGGTTTTTTTGTTTTAAAGAATATTTCAAGATCTGAATTATTTCTTAATAAATCTAATTGACTTTCAATGTAAGGATCAAAACCAATTTCTTGATAGTGAATTGAACAACCTGCATAAGCTAATTCTTGAGCTATCTTGTTGTTTTCACCTAATGTTTGTTTTAAAGCTTTGAATGCATTTAAAGCTAAATTGTTTTGATTTTTGATTTTGCTAAATACATTATTTTGCAATAAACTGTTTACATATTTAACAATTTCTTCAAATTTATTGTTGTAATCTTTTTTGAATTCTTCTGCAATATCATCACCCATTGTGTTAGTGCTTCTGAAGTTATGGATATCTGAGTACATATTAAAATCATTAATTAATACTTTGTTTAATTTAACGTCTTCAATTTGTTTTATTCAGCTTAATTCTTTAACACTTAAATTTGATTGTGATAACAATTTATTGATTTGTTCTTTTTTGTATTCTTTGCTAATTGGTAAAACAGTTAATGAAAAATCAAAAATATTACCTTTGTCTTCTAGTGATGCAAGTGTGTTGTCAATTACATAGAAGAATTTAATTGCTTTACATTTTTTAACATAGTATTTTGATGCATAAAATTTAGCAATTTGTTCTTTTTTATTTTCAAGTTTAGCTAAAATTTTTTCAATTCTTTTTTGTCTTCTTTTGTTTACAAGTGTGTTAATATCTTTAATTCTTTTGATTAATTGATAATCTTTAGATTCGCCTAAATCTTCTATAATCAAAGCATCTAAGCCAGATTTGTCAATTAAGTTAACAAGTTTTTCTTTATCTTCAATAACTACTATTTCTTTAGTTTCTTGAACTACTATATTTTTTGATTTTTTTAAGTCTAATAAATAGTTTCTACCATAATAAATAGCAATTGCTAAGAATCCAACTATCATTCCAAATAAAATAAATGCAACTGGTAAGAAGAATCCTAAATGGTTTAAATCAAATGATTTGCTTCAACCATGAGCAATAATTTTTCTTGCACTAAAGCTAAAAAATACTACTGATAATAAAATGAAAATACTTGTTAAAGCTGTTCATAATACAACATGTTTTACACTTGTTTTATTATTTGCTTGATTAACATTCTTTTTAGTAACTTGGCCTGAAATTTGATTAATGATTTCTGATTCTAATAATTCATTATTTGTGTTTGCTAATGAAACATTAGCTATATTAAAATCTTTTCTACTTTATTTATATGTTTCAATAACATTTTGATTTTGTCCATCTTGAGAACCTATAATAGCAATATTATTCACTTTGTCATTGTTGTTACTCATTGCAAAATCAAGTGATTTTTTATATAACTTGAAAGCATTAGAATTTTTCATGTCTTCAGTTGAATAAAGCTCTATAGTTTCAATAATATGTTCTTCATTTTGAACTTTATTTTGGATGTTTCCATTTCTAATACATTGGTGATTTGTAAAAGAAGAAGAATTATTATTTTGTGACATCACCACCTCCTTATATTAAGTAAAAAAATTATACCTTATTAATTGTATTAATAATTAAATTGAAAAATAATTTATATGCTTTTTTAAACAAAAATTATTCTAGTTTGTCCAAAAATTATAAATTTTTGACAAATAATACTATTTGATAAGACTATTGGCAGAATGTAAAATTTCAAATAATTTTTTTATACTTTTTAATAATAGTTTGCTTATTCTTTGGTATTATATTTACATAACTATTAATAGTAAACTGTATTGTATTTCTACATCTTTATAATAATCCTTCATAATAGAAGCATAAAGGTACTTTTAGCAGTTTTTTTAAACATTAAAAAAGGAGATCAAAACATGAATCCTACAAGATTAATACCTATTGGTGGAGTTCAAGAAATTGGTAAAGCTGCACTAATAGTTGAATACAAAAACCAAATATTTATTATTGATGCAGGTATCAAATTTGCTGATACAGCTTTAACTGGTATTAAAGGTATTATTCCTGACTATACATATTTGGCAGAAAGATATAAAAATATTGAAGGTCTTTTTATTACTCATGGTCACGAAGACCACATTGGTGGTGTTATTCATTTAATGAAACAAGTAGCAGTTAAAAAGATTTTTGCACCTAGAATTGCTATTCAATATTTGAAATTAAAATTCGATGAAAATAAAATTAAAAACAAGGTTGAATTTATTGAAATTGAAAAAAGTGCTGTACACACTTTTGGCGAATGTTCAGTAGATTTTTGAACAGCTCAACACTCAATCCCAGATGCTTTTGGTATTAGAATCAAAACTCCAAATGGTTCAATAATGTGTACCGGTGACTTTAGATTTGATTACAACCCTATTGGTGAAATTTATACTGATTTTGCTCGTTTAGATCAAATTGGAAAAGAAGGCCTAACTGTTCTTTTGTCAGACTCAACTAATGCTATGCGTCCTTTCCACTCGCCTAGTGAAAATGACATCTTAACAGATATTGAAAAATACATGCGTCAAGCTACAAGAAAAACTATTATTACAGCTTTTGCTTCAAACTTAACTAGAGTTACAGCAATTATTGAGTTAGCTGTTAAACTTGGCAAAAAAGTTGCAGCTTTTGGTCGTTCAATGGTTCAAGGAATCAAAATTGGACGTAAATTAGGTTACATTAAAGCGCCTGCAAGTGTTTTTGTTGATAAAAAAGATGTATCAAAAGTTCCTGACAAAGATCTTGTTATTCTTACAACAGGTTCACAAGGTGAACAATTGGCTGCTCTTTCAAGAATGTCTTATGGTAAACACCAAAGCGTAAAAATTGAAAAAGGTGACATGATTATCTTTTCATCAAGTCCAATTCCAGGGAATAGAATGGTTATTGAACTTTTAGTTAATAGACTTTCAAAACTTGGAGCTATTATTAAAGAAAATGGTGTTGATGGTTACTTGCATACCTCAGGTCATGCTTACAAACACGAACATGATAAAATTTTCCAACTTACTAAACCAAAATACTTTTTACCTTACCATGGTGAATTCAGAATGAGTATAGTTCATGGCCAAAGCGCTATTAGAAATGGAGTTAAACCAGAAAATATAATGATTCCTGAAATTGGTCGTGTTTACAACATGATTAATGAAGAAATTACACAAACAGATGAAAAAATAGATTGTGGTCCTATTTATATTGATGGACACACAACCTTGAATTTAAGTGCAAATATACTTAAGGAAAGAGCTAAATTAGCTGATAGCGGTTTTGTAAATATGATCCTAAATATTAACAAAAAAACTAATTCAATAGTTGGCCGTCCAAGTTTAATTAGTCGTGGGAGCTTCTATGTAAAAACTTCGCTTGAATTAGTTGAAGAAGCTAAAAGAATTGCTCATGGTGCTGCTCTTTTCTATATTAAAAATACACCTGATTGAAATATTGTAGATTTAAAACAATTGATTATTGATCGTCTTGAAAATCTTTTCTACAAAGAAAAAAGAAGAAGACCAATTGTTGTGGCAACTATTCTTTTTACAGATGAAGAAAATGAACCAGCATTTGCAACTTCTAAAATTAAATTTAATGTTAAGGGTACAAAAGAAGATGAGAAAAGCAAAAAAGCTACTGCTGCTCTTAAAGAAGCAAAATCAGAAATGTTTGGTGAAAACAGTGAAATGTCAGAAGACATTCATGATGAAGAAGACGAAGAATAATGATAAAAAAATTAGCAATTTGATTGTTGCTAATTTTTTAATAACACTATAAAACAGTGCTTTTGGTCAAATAAATGATTTGGTACACCGTGCAGGGTTCGAACCTGTGACCCGCTGGTTAAGAGCCAGCTGCTCTACCGACTGAGCTAACGGTGCTTAAGTGCATTTATTATATATCAATTGTTTTTTTCTCAAAATATTTTTACAAAAACAATGAGTAAAAAGTGCAATTTCAATAGAAATGAAAACAAATAAATATAAGATTTTTTGAATGGTGGATCTCACTTTTATAACATTTGTTGCTATTGAATAACTTAACATTTTTTGTCATACTATATAATTAGTTGCTTAAAGTAAGTATTCAAGAACAGTGCATTCATTTCATGACAGTTGTCAAATACTCTTTTGGTGACTTTTTTATAAAAAAGTTGAATAAAAAAATGCAATAATGCACTTTTTAAACTTCAATTGCTTCATTTTCTTCATCAACTAATTCATTAACAATAGAATCTCTTTTAGCAAGAATAATTCCTGCTACTACATAGAAAACAGGGACAAAGAAAATTCCTAAAATTGCTAAAACATAAATGTAACGATCTTTTTTAAGAAAACTTAATTTTGCTGCTTGAATTGAACCAACAACAATAAAAGAAATGCATAGAGCAAGAGTAATAACTAATAAAATAATGTTAGTAATTCCAGCCACATAATTGTTATTTGTCGCTTTTATTACTGCTTCTGGGATATTTTTTTGTAATCCAAAAAATGAGATAGTTAGTGTTAATAATAAAATTGCTGCTATAGCAATTGAAGTTAAAGTTGATTTAAAACTTTTTTTATTCATTTAGTTTCTCCTTATTATTTACAATAAAATTATACAAAATATTATTTCATTTCTAAAAGGTTAAATATGCAAAATTAATTGTTTTCATTTTTTAAACTTTTGTATATAATAAAAAAGCAATTATAAATAATTGCCTCTAACTAGTGGGAGAGAAAACAAAAAGTATCATTAGTACCACACTTATCGAAAGGATATTACAATGGCAAAATCAAAAGCTGATATTGTCCGTGTTCGTAAGCTACAATTCATCGCTGGCCAAGCCAAACCTGGTCCAGCTTTAGCTGGTGTTGGAATCAATATGCCTGATTTCACACGTGCTTTTAATGACGCAACACGTGATAGAGGTAATGAACCAGTTCCTGTTGAAATTACCGTTTACAAAGATAAATCATTTGACTACAAGTTATTTACAGCTCCAGCTTCGTACAAATTAAAGCAAGCTGCTAAATTAAACAAAGGTAGTTCAAACTCAAAAACAACAATTGCTGCTACTATTACAAAAGAACAATTGAGAGAAATTGCTGAATACAAATTACCAGACTTAAACAAAAATGATGTTGAAGCTGCTATGAGAACTATTGCTGGAACAGCAAGACAAATGGGTATTATTATCGAAGGATTTGATAACGTTGCTGCTAAAAAAGCTGCTGCTGCTAAAGCTGCAAAAGACAACGCAGCTGCTGCAGCTAAAGAAGCCGCTTTAGATGAAGCTCAAAACGAACTAAAAGAATCTAAAGGTAAAACCATTGATGTTAAAACAATTTCAGACGAAAAAGCTGCTGCTAAAGAAGGAGAAGAATAATGTCTCTTAAAGGTGGAAAGAAAATAAGAAATGCTCGTGAATCATTTGACAAAACAGTTGCATATGATTTAAAAGAAGCATTAGAAATTGTTAAAAGAACATCATTTACAAAATTTGTTCCTACAGTAGAATTAGTATTCAAATTAAACCTTGACGTTAGAAAAGCTGACCAACAATTGCGTGGATCAGTATTGTTGCCTAACGGTACAGGTAAAAGCGTTCGTGTATTAGTTGTTTCAAACAATCCAGCAATTCAAAAATCATCAAAAGCTGCTGGTGCAGACATCGTTGTTGATGGTCCAGCACTTGAACAAAAAATTAAAGAAGACGAATTTGACTTTGATGTTATGGTTGCTGACCCTTCAATGATGCCTTTATTAGGTAAATATGGTAAAAAACTTGGACCTAAAGGTTTAATGCCAAACCCTAAAACAGGTACAGTTACACCTACTCCTGATAAAACAGTTGCTGAACTTAAAAAAGGTAAAGCTAACTACCGTACAGATAAAGCAGGTATTGTACATACAATCATTGGTAAATTAAATATGACAACAGACCAATTAGCAGAAAATGCTCAAACAATCATTAATTTAATTAAAAAACTTAAACCAGCTACAGTTAAAGGTGCTTACATGCAAAACTTAGTTGTAACATCAACAATGGGTCCTGGTGTTAAAGTTAAAATTGAAAAATAATCCAAACAATTAAACTTCCTATTTAGGAAGTTTTTTGTATAAAAAAATAAGCCAAACTTTGACTTATTTTATTGTTTTATAGTGCTTTTAATCAATTTTAATCTTTAAAGTTTCCTTAATTACTTTAACAAGTTTTTTAGCTTTTTCCATGTCTATAGTATTAGGAATTCCAATTCTGACTTGTTTACTTCTTCTATTTCCACGACCTAATTCAAAATAAATATTGTGATTATATTCAATTTTATTTCTTAACTTAATTGCATCAACACCTTCTGGAACATTTAAAACTAAAAGTCCAATAGTTATATTCTTTTTAGGAACTACATCCTTAAATCCAATAGCAATTAATTCTTTTTTAATGTAGTCATATATTTTGAGTTTATTATTTCTTATATTCTTAAATGTTTGGTTTTTGATAACTTTCATTGCAGCATTCAAAGCTAATAAAATACCTGAAGCTTGAGTATAAGGAGTTGATTTTTCTCTTTCATAAAAATTAATATAAGCTGATAAATCAAAATAGAATTTAAAGTTTTTATTTGCTTTAACTACTTGTTGAGCTCTTTTAGATAAAACAACACAACTTAAACCAGGCATTACACAAAATGCTTTTCCGCTTGTTGCTATAGCAACATCTAAACCTCAATTATCAAACTCAACATTTTCATGAATAAATGAACTAACTGTATCCACAATAAATAATGTATCTTTAGCATATTTTTTAACTACTTTTGAAATAGCTTCAATATCATTTAAAACACCTGTTGATGTTTCATGATGAGTACAGAAGAATGCATCATATTTATTTTCTTTAAGTTTATTTTCTATATCTTTTACTTTGAATGCTTCACCATCTTCATAATGAATAACATCAAGATTATTAGCTCCAATTAATCTTTCTAAAATTATTTGGAATCTTTTACCAAAGTCACCTGCTTCAACCAATAAAACTTTGTTTTCAGGACTAATAAGGTTAACAACAACTGCTTCCATAGCCCCAGTTGCTGAACATGTAATAAATAATGGAAGTGCTTCTTTAGTTCTAAAGAATTCTTTAATTAAATTAGTTGATTCTTCCATGTAGTGTTTGAACAACTCACTTCTATGATGCAACACTGACTCAGATAAAATCTCAGAAACTTCTGGATAATTATTAATAGGACCTGGTGTAAATAATAAAGTAGAAGCGTGGTTTGCATAATGATGATCAATATTAATTAAGTCTTGAAAATTGTCAAGTTCTTTAATCAAATTTGAAGAAATTGCTTCCAATCTCATTTTGTTTTCTAAAGTTCATAAAAATGTTTCAAAATATTGTTGCTTATTTCCTTGTTGATTAAATCATGCATCAACTTTTTCTTTTGCTTCATTAGCTAATTTTTTATTTAAATATAAAATACCAATTCAGATATTTTGATTATATGCATCTTTTTCATTGTGATGTTTAACTACATATCCTTTATTATTTGTATCAAAAACTCATTCCGATTTGTGTTTTGTACATTTTTCAGTAAAACAAATTGAATCTTCAGAGTTTTCAATTATTTTAATTATTTCTGGAAAAATATTTTTTTCAATATACAAATCACCTTCAATATATAAAGTGTCTCCAAATGCATTTTTGGAAACAACATAAGAATAAATGTTGTTTGCTTCATCATATAAATCATTTTCAATTAATTTGACATTATATTTTTCTTTAATTAAATTAAATTGGTCTTTCATATAACCAACAACCACAGTGATGTCATTAATGCCTATTTCTTGTAAATGCTTTATGTTTCTTTCAATCATTGATTCATCATTTACAGTTATTAATGGTTTAGGAACATAATGAGTTAATGGGGTCATTCTAGTCCCCTTACCTGCTGCAAAAATAACAGCATTTCTAACTTTTGCCATAATTACCTCCAAACATTTATTAAATTATATATTTAAAATAAAAATTGATTTATATAAATATAACAAACAACAAAAGAAAAGTTAATCCTCCTAAAGCAACACTATCAAAACGATCTAAAATACCACCATGACTTATTAAAATTTTTGAATAATCTTTTATCGCATTTATTCTTTTAACATATGAAAAGTATAAATCACCTAATATCGAAAAGAAAGGCATTAAAACAGCAATTGATATTTGTGCTTCTAATTTTCCATAGAATAAATTAAGCCCTAATATTAATGCTAATCCAATTCCAATTCCACCAATTAAAGCAAAAATAAAACCTTCTCAAGTTTTTTTAGGTGAAACATTTGGAGCAAATGATTGTTTGATTCATTTTTTGCCTGCTAATGTTCCTCCAACAAAACCAAAGATATCACAAGTAGAAGGAATAACAAATAATAGGATGGTATATCTTCAATCAAGTATAATGGTTATTTGAATCAATTTTGAAGTGTTGACTATTACGTATAGAGAAATAAACATTAGTATTCCTCTAACCAAACGATCTTCAAAACTCATATTATTTCTTGTTATATATTCAATAATAATAAAAGCAACAGAAATCATTAATAAAACAACTGGTGTAAATCATTCTTTTGCTATTTCTTGAATAAAACTAGGATGAAATTCTAAAGGATGAGAAACAAAAATAAACTCAGTAAAGTTATTAACCGGTAAAACTACAGTAGGTAGTATAAGCATAATAAAAATAGCAATAACATATCATTTTAAATGATTAGCTTTGAAATATTCATAGCATAGTATTCCTATCCCAATAGCAGTAAAAATATATGAAACTATTCTAGCTTCATAATGATTTTTTCCAAAAATTGCTAAAGGTACCATTCAACTTAGCAATACTACTACGAAAATAAAAGCAGGTAGTATTCTTGATTTAAAAAATTTCATGTTAATAATTATACATTTTTTTAAAATAAAAAAATATTAAAAGTTTGTATGAAATATTCCTTTTTTATAGTCATTTTGGTCAAAAAATATCCTTTGCATTAAGCAAAGAATATCTAAATTATTATTTTTCTTTAAAAAGTTCAATATCATCAGGGTGAATTGGTTTTTGATTAACTTCAACTTTTGCAATTCTTCCTTTAACAACATGAATAATTCTATCAGCCATTTGCGCCATAACTGGGTTATGACTAACCATAACAACTGTAGCGCCTGTTTCTTTATTAATATTGTAAAGAAATCTTAAAACTATTTTTGTTGTTGCTTCATCAAGAGCACCAGTAGGTTCATCAGCAAAAATGATATCTGCATTTTTAGCTAAGGCTCTCATAATTGAAACACGTTGTTGTTGACCACCAGACATTTGAGCAGGGAATTTTGATATTTCTTCATCCATTTCAAATTTCTTAAATAACTCAACAACATCAACTTTTTTAGCAGGATTTTTTTGTAAGTAAGCTCCCGTTTGAACATTGTCAAAAGCATTTAAGTTTGCTAACAAGTTATAGTTTTGGAAAATGAAACTAACATGTTTTCTTCTAAATAGAGTTAATTGACTATCAGACATATAAGGAAGATTATTATCGCAAGCAATAACTTGTCCTTTTGAAGGTCTATCAAGTCCTGAAATAAGGTTTAGAAGTGTACTTTTACCACCACCACTAACACCATAAATAAGCATTAGCTCACCTTTTTTAATTTCAATTGAAACATCTTTTAAAACTCTTGTAACAATATTACCATTAACATAATATTTGCTAACGTTCTTAACTTCAATAACATTACCTTCTTCATTTTTTAGGTTTTCATTGCCATCTTTTTTTATTTTTTTCTTAGCTAACTTAGTCAATAATTTTCGAACTTTTTTAGGAACAATAATATTCTTTTTAGAACTATCTCTGTCTAAAAGCTCAAAAACATTGCCTTTAGTAATTTTGATATTTTTGTCAATTTCTAATTCAGCGACTTGTTCTTCAAGAAGTTTTTCTTCTTCAATAATAGCTTGTAAAAGACCAGTTTCTTCTTTTTTATTTTTTTCTCTTTCAGCCTTTTTTGCAGACTTTTTGGTCATTTTTTTGGCTGTTGATTTTTTAGTAGAAGTTTGATCTTTTTTAACTTTTTTTTCTTTGTTTTCTAATTCTTCAGACACACTATTTTCCTTTCAATAAATCTACTGGTTTCATTTTACTAATACTAATTCAGGTAGCAAATGATGTAATAATAAATATTCCAAAAATTACTAAAGCTGTTAAGAATATATGTAGTGGCGTAAGCACTAATGGCAAGGCAATTGACGAGGAGGCCAGCAAGAACTTGTTAAATGCAAATATCATCAGTATTACTATTGGTATCGCCAGAGCGATGGCCAGAACTATAAATGGAATAAAGACACTGAAGAACATACTAATTTTTTCTTTTTGTGTATATCCAAGAATAGATCAAATAGCAATGTTTTTCTCATTTTCACTAATCATAATTGTTGACATAATAATAAGAATAACAAGTGAAATTATGAAACTAATTGCAATAATTGCAATACTAATTGTTCCTATAGTAGAACCAATTTGGGTTGTAAATCCAGCTTCTATATCTTTTGAATCAATACTTGTACCTAAAGCAATATAATGTTTAGAATCATACAATTTAGCATAATTTTCTATTGCGTTTTTAGGCGCATTTTTAATTTGATCATATTTAGCTTTATTAAATGTTAATTCAGTTGAATCTAATAAATTCATAATTTGATCTTTTGTTAGATTCAATCTGGTTTTTAATATTCCAGTATCTGGATTATAAATTTGTTCAAACATTGATTTAAGTGTGTTGTCATCGATACCGCTTAAATCAAAACCATCATATCCCGATCAATAACCACTTAATGAATAAAGCGAAGTTGAATCAAGAACTTGGCTAGGCGCTGGACTATTTGTCATAACACCATTGAAGGCTTTAAATCCAACAACATTTGGAAGTTTGTCTAAGCCAACTAATTTATTAGCTGCATCAACTGTTGTTATTAATTCATTATTAATGTATGTAGGGTTAATACCAACAACTTTAAATGTTACTTTTGGATTTTTTAAGTCAACATTACTTCTTAATGATTTATCTATTTTTGACAACACTTTGTTTGCATAACGTTTTGTATGGTTAAGAACTTCAAATTGGACTAAATCGCCTATATTAATGTTATATTTCTTCGAAGTAACTTCATTTACAACCAAAGGATAAATGTTGTTTTTGACTTTATAGTTATATAAATCATTGTATAAATTATTACCATTTTTATCTACAAGTTTTATGTATTTACTATCTTTTTGATAACCATAAATTTTGAAGTTATTATCTTTGTTTGCAACTTTTACATAAGTATAAGTTTCATCATGATTTGGGTCAATATAAACACCACCAAAACTAATAAAGTAATCTTGAATAGTTGGACCACTTAAATCACTTTTATCAGTTAATCAGTAATCAGATAAATTGGTTGGTTTCTTTTCTTTAGGTTTAATTAAACTTGGATTTTCTTTTTCGGCTTTAATTTTTTGAGCAATTTTAGTATAACCATTGATTAAGAGTGTTCTAAATTCATCACGATATTTATCGGTTGTTATATTTACCATTTGATAATTTGCATTATCTTTATCTCAGTAAGCATATTTGAAACTACCTTGTTTTTCATATGGTGAATGATAGTATTTAAAGAAGCTTAATTTTTCCTTATTAGCCTTATTTACTAAGCTTAAAGCATAAGTATTAGGATCTACAAAGAATTCTTTATCTTTGTCTTCTTGAGTTCTTTCTAACTCATAACCAACACGGTCTCTTATCTTATCAATTTTAGCTTTTTGAGTATCTGGCATACCATTGTAAGCTACTTGTCAAGGGTCAGCGGCTACACCAGCTGCAACAGTAACATTAACTGAGAATTGGCTTAAGATATGTGAGTCTAAATCTTGAGGACTACCATTTTTAGTTCCTTTATTAAGCACACTAGAAGCACCAGGTTTAAAGTAATCTCCTATTTCTCTGTTACCTTCATTTATATCACCAAGAGGAGTATAAATGTTGTTATATAAATTATCAGGATTAAATGGTTTGAATGCTCCACCTTCAACTGTTGGACTTTCTAAATCAACTTTAAATGTATAACTTCTATTTTTATAAGTATCATTAATAGTTCTATTAAAGACGTTTGTATTGGCTACACCAAATAAGGTTGCGATACCTGTTAACATAACACTGACTGTAAATGAAATTAGTTTTCAAAAACTTGTAAATGCCAATGTAAATGAGAAACGTTTTTTAACATTAAATTTCTTAGTTGCTTTTTGATAAGTTTTGAATAATTTTGATTGAGGTATTTCATTAACTCCACTAATTAAGTCTATAGCTTTATGTCTTAAAGCAAATAATGAAACTATAAAGATCAATAAGCTCATTCCAATAAATGGTAAGAAGACAGTGAAGAATAATGTAAAGAAGTTAAATGAAATCGTTTGTTTTGGCAGTGTCCAATAACTACTAAAGATGTTCATAACCATCAGTTGTAGTTTATAACCAATTACATAACCTAAGATTCCACCAATAACTGATGTAACTAAAGCAAACACTGTAAAGCTTAGTGATATTTGTCATGGACGATAACCTTGGGCCACTAAAATACCAATAACTTTGTTTTTATTTGAAATATATCTCTTAATAATAAAGATAGTTGAAATAGCCACAAGTGTAACGAATACTGAAACTAAGGCAATAGTAGCTGATGAAACAGCTTTAATAATTCCTTGAACAGTTGTTATTCTAAGAGACCTTTCAGGGTTAATTGGATCAATTTCATTTGCTAAGAAAACTCTTTGAAGTTTGTTACTGTCTGCAATTGAGTTATCTATTATTTTAGTAATGAATTTTTTAAGTTCATTATTATTCATACCAGTTGCTGCTGAGTTTTTAACTAAAAGAGTTTTCTTAATAACATTTCCAATGTAACCTGAGTGAATTCTGTCAAAACCATATTTGTTAACATAAACTAAGGATTGGTTTTGTGTATTAACTTGTAAGTTATTTTCATCAATAACTGGGTACATATAGTCGACTGTAGTTTCTTGACCAATAATAATAAATTTGGTTCCATTAACATTTAAAATGAATTTTTCATCTAATTTATCTAATAATGATAATAGTTCAATAGGATCACTTGGAATTTTACCTGTATAAATTGCTTTATTATTTTTTGCTAAGTATGCATAGTTAACTTTAGCTAAGTAACTATTTGAATTTGAGAACACAATGTCCTTCATTTCTTTAGGTTCAACTATCGTGTTCATTGCTTCATTAACAAATTTAATAAAATCAATTCCAAATAATGAAGAGCTTGTATCTTTTAATTTATCAAATGTAGCTCCATCCATTACTAATGTTTGTTCGTCATCTAAGTCAAGAGGAATTAGTGAGGTATCTTTTTTGCTAAATGCAGTTCCTAACATGTTAGTTAAGGCATAAAATTTGTCTTCGCCTTTTCTAACAATTTTTTCGAAATCATCTATTTTATTGAGCAATAAGTATTGTAAGTTAGCTTTAACTAAACTAGCATTTGTTTTTTGACTTGCTAAATAAGATAATGTAATTTCAGGGAAAGTAAATCTTAAAATAGGATTGACTAAGGCTTCACTTAAACCAAAAATTTGTAATGGTACATTAAGATTTAATGAAGACATAATGATTTGAGCTTGGTCTTTAATGTCATAAAAATCTTTGCTTAATAAATAATTGTTCAAGAATTTTTGAATTATTCCTAAATAAATACCATCAGGATATTCAGAAGAATTACTGTAAAGTTTGCTTGCTGTAATATAACCTAATTGTTGTAATATTAATAATTTATTATTTTGAATTCATTTTCTATATATTTCATTTTTAGCAGCAAATTGTTCAACTTTGTCATTTAAGAATTTGCCATTAACATCATAAGCAAATAAGTTTGATTTTTCGGGATTTTCAAGTAATTCTAATAATCCATAGTTAGTTACACCAGCAAAAGGTATATTGTCATTTGTTGACATTTTTTTGTTAATGTCAAATATTTCAGGTTCCAATGCTAATGCAATTAAATCTTTAACAAATCTTTTTGCTTCTTCATGATTTGCATATTTATTCATAAACATTTGAATTCATGGATTATAAATTGAAAATGTTTGAGCTCCTAATGCATATTCATTTTGAACAACTGGAGTTGTTAATGAAGATAATAATTTTTTAATTAATGATCAAGTCCCGTTGTTTTCAAAATTTTTTAAATCATTTAATAAATCACTACCTGTTTTATTAGCATCATTACTTATATATGAAGTTCCACCTTTTGTTTGTTTTATGAACCTTAATATTTTATTAATTTTTTCTAATATGACTGTTTTATAGGTTTTTGTGACAAATAAACCATATTGTTTAAGTAATCTTTTTTGAGGTTCTTTTAAGTAATCTAAATTAATTTGAGTGCCTTCCTCTTTAAGACTTTCAATTGATGATTTAAGTGCTAAGAAGTCATGTTCAATTTTGTAGTTATTGAATTCATTAGCTTCTGTATTTGATAAACCTGAAGCAAAAATTTTTAAGAAATCAAAGAAACCTACTTTTGTGTCGTCATTATCTGGAACATAAATTTTTACACTACTATTAGGTAGTTCTATTTCTTTATATTTGTCAGACAAATTGAACATTTTGATTAAGTTTTCTTTAAATGCTCTATTTGATCCAGGCATACCAAACATAGATCTTAAGAATGATATAATTCCATCTTTTGGACTTATTGCATTTAAAACAACTGAAAAGACTTTTTCTTCATCTTTGTTTAAGTCTGGATTAAATTTAACTACTTTGTAATCAATATAATGTGTTGTTATTGTTTGATTTAATTCACGAGCCAGAATATTAAAATCAATATTTGATAGAATATTAATTAAGCCTTGTTTTACATTAGAATAAGGATTTGTTGGATCGCTATTCATTTTTTTAATAATAGGTTTTAAACCACTAATTAATGAAGGATTCATTTTAATTAATAAATTGTAAAGTAAACTATCACTATTATCTAAATTAATTGAAGCAGCTATATCTAAATTATCAACTAATAATTTAAGACCTTCTTTTAATGTTTTTTGGTCTAATGAATTGAATAATCATTTGATTAATAAACCTGATGAAAGTTTTTGAGTGTATGTTTTACCATTATGAACTACTTTTTTATCACTTTCATTTTTATATCATTCATGCGAGTATTCACTAAATTTTTTAAAATCTATTGAATCAATTATTTTTCAAATTGCATTAATAAATATTTTTGGATCATTTGAAACATTAACTAATGATTCTGCACTTAAGTATTGGTTTAAATCAATAGAAGCTAAATCTTGTAGTAATTTGTATAAGTTATTTACTTCAGCTGCTAAATAAGCTTTTTGTTCAACTAAAGTTGATTTAGAAGCTATTTTAGCTTTTGCTTGTTCTAGAATGCTAAAGAATAGTGATTTGAGAACATCACCACCTTCATAATGACTTAACTCATAAACAAAGTCAAACATTAATTTAGGTAATATTTTCTTGTTCATTTTGCCAGTAGCAAACACTGAAGCAAAGTTGTTATCATTTAACACTTTTTTCATAACTTTTGTTAATTGATAAACTTGCTCAGGTGTAATAAATTGTTGTTTAACTAAATCAAAATTTAATAAATATTTTTCAATTGCATTAGCTAAATAATCAATTTTTCCATGATTTAAAACATCATAAATTAATTGAGATTTTGGACTTAAAAAAAGCATTGGGATATATGAAACATTTTGGAAAGTAGAGTCTTGTTTTACTCAACCATTACCACTTGTTTTAATAAATTTGGTTGCAATAGTTAATTGATATTTTTCCATTCATTTTGACAAAAGACCCTTATCCATACCATTTTGTGGCATTTTTTCTGTATAAACAACTTCTCATGTCTCAGGGCTTACATATTTATTGTTTACATCTTTTTGTCTTCTAACGATTTTGTATTTGCTTCCAAAAAATGCAACACCAAGATTAGTTAAATTATAATCTGGAGTTTTCGAACCATCTTTATTTTGATCGTGTGGAATAAATTGAGTTAAAGGAACAATTTTTGCATTTTTTGTTTCTTTTAATTCACCTGTTTTTTGGTTGTAGTCAATTAATTTTCCAAAATGATATGCAGGTCTAATATACTCAGGATTAGGATATAAGTTACGTCCAATTGATTGTAAAACTAAAGAAGAAACATAAGGTGTAAGTTGATGAGTTTTATAAATGTTGTTCTGGTTTTCGGTTGCTTTATTTAAAATTGAAGGATCATAATATTCATCATATAATTTACCAACATTTAATTTAACACCATCAACTACATAATTCTCATCACCTGTATTAATAAAGTGGAAAACATTTTGTTTTCCTGTTTCCTCATTAATTCCATCAACAGTTAAAGTTTTACGAAGTCCGATATTATCTTGTTTAACTTTTGCTACAATTAAATCAATGATTTTTCTTTTTGTTGATTCATAAGCTTCATTTTTAATAATTGCAAATCTTTCAGATTTAATGTTTTCATTGTTAATTTCATCTAAAAATCTAACTTTATCTTTTAAGAATTGTGATTCTTTTTCAATTTTATTAATTGTTCTAGGAGTGTCTTTTCCAATTAAATATTTTTGACCATCTGGTCTAATTCTTGAATCTTTTGTATATAACTCTAATTGAGTTGTTTCAAAATAATTAAAACTTGAGCCTAATGGAATAACCGATTCTTTTGTAATTTTGTTACTTAAATCTAATGTTTTGTCACTTTTGTATGGGGTAACTATATTCTTTTTACTTTTTCTTCAATATGAAAAAGTTGTTAATTTATCTAACATTTTTTTGTTTTCTGGATTTGTTTTTGAAGACTCAATTAAGTCTTCCATAAATGTTTTGAAAGCACCTAATCATTTATCTTTTGATTTATCTTTATCAACAAAACTTGTGTAGTAGTTTCATCTTAAAAAACGAACTATGTTTTCTTCTTTAGCAATTCATTCAATTGGTAAAGTAAATTTATTATTTTTGTTTAAAGATAATTTCTTTTGAGCTTTTATTGCTTTAGGGTTGGCTGCAAAAACATCTTCAAGATTTCAGTCAGGTTTTAAATTTAAGTTTTCATTTATTTCAGCTCAACTTGGATTATATTTAATAAATTTATCTAAATTGGTTGTTTTATCTTTTTGTTTAAAAAGTAAGCCATTTGGAGTACTGCCATCAAATGAAGTAGGTTCAAAATTAAATAATGCAGCAAGTTGTTTAGGTTCTATTTCAATACCTTTTTCTTGGTTAATTCAACTTTTACCTTTTGAATAGTCTGCTGTTATTTCCTTTGTGTCAGTATTAATAAATAATGAACTTAATTGAGTTGCATAAATTTCATTATTGTTGATAGTTAAATTCATTAAATTACCTATTTTATAGGTTTTATCGAAATGAACAATGTTAGTTCTTTCAAGTTTCTTTTCAAGAAAAACTTGTTCATAAGTATCGCCTTTCTTTTCATAAATATTCAAGAAACGGTTTTTTTGTTTTAGTTCAAAAGTTAAATTATTTATGTCTTTTAAATCAAAAACAATGTCTGGGTTTTTATTATTTTCAATGTTTTGTTCAGCTTTATAAATTGAGTAAAGATTTAATAAGTCATCTTTTTTAAAGTAATAACTATTTACCGAAGGGTCAATATTACCTATTTTATTAAATGGCAAATATTCTCTTTTATCATTGCCAAAAAATAAAACATTTCTTGTAAAGTCTTCATATTCTTTTTTAGTTGAATCGGGCAATGAAGAAGCTTTTACACTTTGATAATCAATTTGATATTCAATTGGTGTATAGTCTTTATTTGTCCCTTTGAAATCATCTGATTTTTCACCATTAATGTAGTAACCTTGATTATATGCACTACCTTGTGTTGGTAAATTTAAGTCAACATTGATATCTTGCAATTTTGATACATGTTTATAATCATTAAAACCATTAACCATTGAAGAGCTAACGTTTGATAGCAAGGTAAAAATTGCTGAAGTTAAAAAAACTAAAATGCTTAGTCCAGCAACTATAACTTTATTTTTAGAGAGAGATTTAAAAACTTCTTTGAATAATCTTCACATACTTTCTCCTAATAATTAATATGTATTATTATAATAAAAAATATTTAATATTAAAGATTTAATTTTTTATAGAAAATTACAAAAATTAATTTTTGTAAAAATTATTAATCAATAGATTATGTTTCTATTTTTAGAATTATCTTTTTTATAGGATTTTTAGTCAAAATTTCAAATAAAAACTTGCTCTTTTAAAGCAAGTAATTATGATTATTTTTTAGAATTATCTTTTTTTGTTTCAGCTTTTGAATCTTCTAATTTTTTGTCATCTTTGTGTTCATTGATAAGCTCATCTAAAGTATAAACTTTGGTTTTGATTTTGTCAGCTTCTCTTTTTGGAGGAAGTTTCATATTCTTTTCAATGTATTCAATTTCTTCAGCAACAATTGTTTCATTTTCAAGTAAAGCTGTCTTGATTAATTCAAGAAGTTGTCTGTTTTCTTTAATGATTTTAGCGGCATTCTTTTCTGCTTCTGTCATTATTCTTCTAACTTCAAGATCAATTTCGTGGGCTACTTGAGAACTAAATGAAGCACTTTTTAGATAATCACGGCCTAAGAATGGAGAGCTTTCATCTTTTTCATATTGAATAGGGCCAAGTTGTGACATACCAAATTCAGTTACCATTCTACGAGCAATTTTGGTTGCTTTAGAAATATCATCACTAGCGCCTGTAGAAACATTGTCTTTTCCATAAATTAATTCTTCAGATGCACGACCACCCATAAATCCAGTAATCATTGCAATCAATTCTTGTTTTGTTGCATTATATTTTTCTTCTTCGGGTGTCATTAAGTTGTAACCACCGGCATTTCCACGAGGAATAATGGTAATTTTTTGAACTTTGTTTCCACCTTTAACTTTTAATCCAACAACAGCATGACCGGCTTCGTGGTAAGCAACCATTGTAAGTTCTTCTTTAGTAATAACTCTATTTTTCTTAGCAGGTCCAGCCATAACTCTATCGATACCTTCATCAATATCTTCACGTCTAATAACGTCTGAGTTAGCTCTAACTGCTAATAATGAGGCTTCATTAATAACATTTTCAAGTTGAGCGCCAGAAAATCCTGGAGTTCTTTTTGCAACTTGATCAAGTTTAATTTCAGGTGATAATCTTTTACCTTTAGCATGCAATTCTAAAATTTCTTCACGTTCTTTAACATCAGGTAATCCAACTGTAATTGTTCTGTCAAAACGACCTGGACGAGTTAAAGCAGGGTCTAAAACGTCTGTACGGTTAGTTGCTGCAAAAATTAATATTCCATTATTTTGAGTCATACCATCCATTTCAACAAGAAGTTCGTTAAGTGTTTGTTCACGTTCATCATGACCTCCGCCTAAACCAGCTCCACGGGTACGACCAATAGCATCTAATTCATCAATAAAGATAATAGCTGGAGCATTTTTACGAGCTTCTGCAAAAACAGTTCTAACTCTTTTAGCACCTAAACCAACATACATTTCAACAAAGTTTGAAGCTGAAATAAAGTAGAAAGGTACATTTGCTTCACCTGCTGTAGCTTTAGCTAACAATGTTTTACCTGTCCCTGTAGGGCCTCCAAGTAAAATACCATGTGGCATTCTAGCACCAGCAAGTGCATATTTTTTAGGATTTTTAAGATAATCAACAATTTCTTCAATTTCTTCAATTGCTTCTTTGTTACCTGCAACATCTTTAAATGTTTTATCTGATTTGACTTTTCTTGCAGGATTCTTTACATCTCCAATTGCACCCATCATACTCATATTTTTTTTCATCAAGTATCTGTAAAGGAAAAATAATAAAAGAATAGTAATAAATGTTGGAATTAATGAAGTAAGTAAACTTCTTAATAATGAAGGTTGTCCATCGGGAATAGGTTTAGCTAAGTAAGATCCACCTTTTGTTAGGACAAAAGTTTTTAAGAATTCAAAAAAAGTTAATCCTTTAAAACCAGCTTTATTACCTAAGACATTGGCTAATCCTTCTCCAATAATTTCATTAGTTGAAGATCATGATGCTGCATTAGATCTTCCAATTTGAGCAATTCTTTCAACTAATATGCGGTTACCTTTTAAGTCTAAACCAGCATATACATATTTTGCAGTTCCATAATACGAGTCAAACTCTATACTTGCAAAATAAACATCATCTGATTGACTAGCTGAAGCAGCTTTTAAATCATTCATAAATTGATTTAAGTCAACAATTTGAGGCTTAGGTCCAAATCTTTTAAACAAATAATATGAAACGATTGATAAAGCTAAGAATGACAATACTGTAATTAAAATAATTGACAGTATGCTTGGTTTTTTTTGCATAAATGCTCCTTTCTTAATTTGGTTAATAAATAAAACAAATTATACATTAATATTTATATTAAATAGTAATTTTACTTTTTAGTAATAATTTTCCTTGCGACTTTTGCAAATAATATTGACTGTTTAAAATAAAAATAGGATTATTTGTATTATCTGCAATTACATAATTAACAAGATTTTTAATCTTGCCTGAAGTTAAATTGATTTTATCTTCGCAATGAGCAAAAATAAATTTTCTAATTAATTGCTCTTGAATTTCATAATCAAGATCTTTATAATAATTAACCTTGAATTCTATTTTTTTTCAGCTTGCAAACGCTTTATTAAATTCTTTTTCTAATCATTCTAATTCTTTGTTTTTTTCATTAACTTCATCAATAATTTTTTGTTTTTCTTCGTTAGTTAATTTCTTTAGTTTTAATCTAAATTTATTGCGTGTATAAATAGGCAATTCATTGGTGTAATCAATTGCATAATCTAATTTTAGTTTTTTACATTTTTCTAAAATTTCATCTTTAAAATACTTATCAATAAAAGGTCTTTCAATTAAACAGCCTTTATAAATATTTGTTTTTTTAATGCCTCAAAATGAAGGTTTTCTTTTCGCTACTTTTTGCATAAAAAATGACTCTAAAAAATCATCTTTGTGGTGTGCTAACAAAATTTTAGAAGCATTCTTTTCATGATAATTTTGAATAAAGATTTCCATTCTTTTGTCTCTGGCCCATTCTTCAAAATTGCCTGTTTTATAGTCTTTTTGGTCAAAATTGTATATTTGATAATCTATAAAATTTTGTTTGCAATAATTTTCTACAATTTCCACATCTTTATGTGAATCCATCCTTTGATTATAATTAATGCACACTACAAAAATGGGCTCTTTTTTATAAGCATATTCATGTAAAAGTAGCATTGAATCTGGGCCGCCACTAATTCCTAAAATATACATATTATTTACCTTTACGAAAAACATTAAAGTTATTCATTACTATCTTAATATCATTGTAAACAAAAGATATTGCAGCTTGTGCAGCAACATTTAGAACTTGTTCGACTACTAACATTTGATCACTTGTAAAATTACTTAAAACATAATCTTTTAATTCCATTTTAGGATCTCTTCCGATTCCTATTCTAAGCCTCTTAAATTCATTGCTTCTAAGAGCATTAATTATGCTTTGAACACCATTATGTCCAGCACTTGAACCGCCTACTTTAATTGCTGCTTGACCAATTTCATAATCCTTTTCATCATGAATAATCAAAATATCTGAAGGATCTATTTTATAAAATGAAGCTATCGCTTGAACAAATTCACCAGAATTATTCATATAAGTAGTTGGCTTAGCTAAAATAAAATCTTCAGTTTTTGCATAAAAGCCATTAAATTTTTCTTTTGTAAGAGTTAAATTAAAGTTCGCACAAATTTTGTCGACAGTTAAAAAACCAATATTGTGTTTTGTAAAACGATATTGGTTTCCTGGATTACCTAAACCTACGATTAATTTCATATGTTAATTATAAATTATTTTTATTTTTAAATTCAAAATTCATATTTGTTAAAACATTAATTTCTTTTAGTTTAGGTACTGTTCTTTAAATTCATCTACATCATTCATAATAATGATTTTCTTTTTAGCTCTTGAAAGAGCAGTATATAAGTGATTTTTAGTAATATATTTGGCTATGTTTTTGTCAAAGTAAATGATAACTACATCAGATTCAGAACCTTGAACTTTATAATAATTCAAACAATAAGCTGATAAAAAATCTTCACTTTTTTTATTGTAAATGATCTTTTTTTCTAAGTCATCTTTGTAGAATCTTAATTCAATTAGATCTCTTTTATAATTTTCTAAAGCTTGACCTAATTCACTATTATAAATGTTTAAATGATACTTATTTACATTTTGAATAAAAGCATAAACAAAGGAACTAAATAAATTTTACATTACACCTTGGAAATAAAAATCAATATTATTTAATTTGTGAATAACATCTCTAACTTGTGAATTTAAAGGAAACAAAGCAACTACTTTTTCAACTCAGTTGGTTTTCCTTCTGGATAATTGCACCCATAAAATTCTTTTAGAAGTGCATAAATAACAAAAAGTTCATCTTTATAATTTGGGAAACATTCTTTAATATTTTTTGATGAATCGATAAACTTCGAGTCAATATAATTATAATAATATTTGAGAGCTTCGTATTTTCTAGCCATATCATTTTGATTAAATGCAATTACATTTTCACCATCAAAGTGAAATGGTTTGTTTTCTAAAATACTTTCATAGAATTCTTCAATATTTTTGTTCGCACGGAATGAGCCTTTAAGTTTTAATACTTGTGAATCTTCAGAATAATAATTAATGATCTTTTTTTTATCATCAAAATTGTAATTAATTGAACACAATGTGCCAATTTTAAGATCTTCTAATTCAAATTTGATGTGAAATATAACCTTTTATTTTGTTATAAACCATTTTGTTGATATCAAAAGATTCAAAAACAGCTAAAACACCATTCACGTTGTGATTTTTTAATTTGTTTAAAACCATTCGTTCATTTGTATTAGTTATAAACATTATGAAAATTATAATAAATTATTTATTAATTTTGTTCCTTAATTAAATCAAATAAATATGTTTTTATTTTACTATAATCTTCAGTTTTTGTTTTTTTAGCGTATAAAGCTAAGTCGCCTAAAATAAATAATTTTTCTTTAGCTCTTGAAACTGCTGTATATAAAAGTTTTTTATTAAGCATTCTTGAATAATCTTTAAAAACCGGAATTACAACATGTGGCGCTTCTGAACCTTGAAATTTATGAACAGTTAAAGCATATGCTAAAGATAAATTAATTGCTATTTCTGATTTTACATAATTAACTGTTTTAAATTTATTTCCACCTTGTGGATATTCAACACTAACAATTTTGTCATCTATTATTTCTTTTATTATTCCGATCTCACCATTAAAAACATTTTTTTCATAATCATTTATTAATTGGATAACATTGTCAAATAAATAGAATTTTGTACCTTCTCAAGATTGGATATAGTTGTCTTTACTTTGTTTAAATTTAGGCAACTTATATGTGTAATTATTTAGTTTTTCTTTTTGCAATCATTTATTAACTGTTTTGGCTCCAACTTGACCATCATGAAGTGGAATCAAGGTTACCATTTTTTCAGAATTGTATTCTGGATTATAAGTTTGATATAAGTATGATAATTCGTTTAATAATGCAACTGAGTTTATTTCTTTCATTTGAATTGTGTTTGTACTTCCTATTTCAACTTCTTTAACTTTTGAATCAATAATACTTAAAAAGTGTTCGCAAATTTCATCACTTTCAGCTCTTTGATTTTCAATTAAAAGAGTTTTAGGAATAAAATCTCAATTACATAAGTCGTGCATTAAATTGCCAGGTCCAATACATGGAAGCTGATCTTTATCTCCAACAATAATGAGCTTTTCAAGCTTGGATAAATGACTTAAAAGTTGATAAAAAATCTTTAAATTAACCATTGAAAACTCGTCAATAATTACAACTTTCGTTTTGTCACAATCATTGTTATAAACAACGTCTTCATCTTCTTTATCAATTTTTAAATAGTTGTGAATCGTTTTTGCAGGCAAATTATTACTCTTATTTTTAATATTAATTGCAGCTCTACCAGTGGGGGTCAAAATTTCTATTTCACCTTTTTTATAGACTTTTTGGGCAATTAATGACTCATAAATATTACTAATTAAATATGTTTTGCCAGTGCCAGGGAATCCTGAAATTATGCTTATCGGTTCATTTAGTGCAATGTTTAAAGCATCAAGTTGTTTAGCAGTTAATGTATCATCTTCTATTTGCGGAATAGTTTTATTTATCTTATTTTTTATAGTTATTAATTTTTCAAAAATAAAGTCTTCTTGTTCTTTAATAAAACTAAGTGCTATAGTTGGAACTTCTTTTTCTGCATAATATAATTTTTGCATTTCAATTAGTTTGTTTATAGAATTAATAAATATATTATCAATAGCAAGCTTTGAAATTGATAACTTATTATTTAGTATTAACTCATTTGTAAATTCAAGTCAATTTTTATGTAAATCAGACAAATTGTAATATGTATCATTAACTTGAATTCCAAAATCATAAATAGATTTATAAACTATTGCATAATATCTAGTTTCGCAATCTTTTGAATATCCTATTAAGCTTGCAAAATTGTCTACTGAGTCAAAGCTTAATCCTAATTCAATATACAAAATAAGATAAGGATCTTCATGATTTTCTTTGTTTTTATCAAAAAAATCTAAATATGATTCGCCATCTGCAAGAGGTAATTTTTGCTTCAATTTAATATAAAAATTGTAAATATTATTGGTTATAAAAAATCTTTCATCTTTACCCATGTTTAGAACTTCTTCAATAAAAGCTTCTATTTTTTTAAGCAAAGGGGGTTTAATAAATTCGTAAAATATTTTTCTTTCTTCTTTAGGTGTATCTTTAATAACATCTAAATAATTTTCACCTAAATTTTCTTTTAAAATATTATGATCTTCTTCTTTAAAACCTCTAATATGATTCTTCAACATAACTTTTAAATCTTCTTTTGTTGCTTCAATCATATTGTAGCCTTCAAGTATGTAATTATTATATTTATTAGGCCCACTTAATTCCATTTCATATAAATAACCAACTTGTAAAAAGTCATCGGAACTAATTCGAGCATAGACAACAAATAATTGGTTTTCTTGAGATTTAAATTCAAAAAGAATTCACTTTTGAGC
Organism: Mycoplasmopsis fermentans PG18; assembly: GCF_000209735.1. Taxonomy (NCBI): domain Bacteria; kingdom Bacillati; phylum Mycoplasmatota; order Mycoplasmoidales; family Metamycoplasmataceae; genus Mycoplasmopsis; species Mycoplasmopsis fermentans. The sequence goes on along the minus strand of NC_021002.1, from coordinate 763,426 downwards.
CAATCCTTTTCTTATTTTTTTTATTGTTCCTTTTACTTTTATTGTTGTTTTTGCTTGCATATTATTAAATTATATTGAATAATATAAAAATAAATATGCTTAATTTTAAAAAATAAAATAATAAAAACAAAATATAAAATCCACTTTCTAGTTTCATATGCTTGGTAGTTTGTACTTATTATTTTAAACGATGAATTCACTATAAAGATAATTCTTTAGATCTAAATTATAAGTTTTATTCTTATTTGATCACAAATTACCATCATTAACTACTAAATTTTTATATAGTTTTTAGAAATTGAATCTTCTTTTCTTTTGAAACTAAATTTAAATCTAATTGCTGAATTATAGTGGTGTAACATATTTGTAGCTATAAAAGTTGATAAAATTTGAAACACAACATTATTGAGCTCATTTAAATAAGTTTAATATTCATTTTCATTAAATATTTTTTTGTCTTTAAATAAGGATATTATCAAATTTTTAAGTATATATAAAGAGTATTCTTATTTTTAAACACAGTTTTCCACATAGTTATAAACATATGTTAATAAGTTAACTTTTCTACTTTTTATACTATAAATAAGACTTTTAATTGTTGATAAGTTTGTGGATAACTTGTTTAAATAACTAAAAAACTTACTAATTATTTCTTACATTAAAATATAAATAATACTATTTTTATATTATGGCAGAGAATAAAAATATAAAAGATAGTATCACAATGAAAGCAAATACATTAACATTTTTAAAATCTTTAAGTTCAGATGTTAATGACCAAATGTTGTTCAAAAATTTCATTTCAAACTTCACAATTGTAGGCATAGATCAGAACAATCATGTCAAAATTCAAACATGACTACAAAAACCAAGCTTAGAAATATTAATAAAAATGCTAGATGGTAATATTTTAAAAGCTTTAGAAGAAACTTTTGAAAGAGAATGCACATATGAATTTGTTCATATTCCTAAACCTATTGTTAAATTAACAAAAGCCTCAAGCAACAAAACAATTTCTTCTAAAACAATTGAAGAAGAAGTGAAATTAGGCGTTGATTTAAATAAAGAATTAACATTTGACAACTATGTTGAAAGTGATTTTAATAAAGATGCAATCAAATTAGCTAACTATTTAGTTAAAGGTGGAAAAGAATATAATCCTATTTTTATTTATGCTAAAAGTGGACTAGGAAAAACACACTTATTACATGCAATTGGTAACAAATTACAAGAGCAAGGCAAAGTTGTTAAATACATTAATCCAAGCATTTATGCTAGAGATATATCATTCTATTTGCAAGAAAATGATCAAGCAAAATTAAAGAAAATAAAAGATGAATTTGATAATGCTGATTACTTAATATTTGATGATTTTCAAAGTTATGGAGTCGGAAATAAAAAAGCAACAATTCAAACAATTTATAATATTTTAGACTATCGTTTGAACACAAATAAAACAACCATATTTTGTTCGGATAAGCCTATAAATAACTTGAATGCGATGTTTGATGAAAGATTAATTTCTCGTCTTTATATGGGTTTACAACTTGAAATTAAAATTCCACAACAAAGTGATTTATTAAGAGTTTTAGATTACATGCTAGATATTAATGATATGAATCCAGAGGCTTGAGAAAAAGAAGCTAAAAACTTCGTTACAAGAAATTACTCAACATCAATTCGAACATTAATTGGAGCCATAACAAGATTAAAATTCTACAAAATGGAAATGGCCCGGACTAATTCTAAATATACTGTTGCTGTTGTTAATTCAATATTAAAAGACATGCAACAAACAAAAGAAAATATTACACCAGATTCAATAATAGAATATGTAGCAAAATATTACAAAATTCCTAAAAAAGAAATCTTAGGCAAAAGCAGACAAAAAGATGTCGTTCTAGCAAGACACATAGCTATTTATGTTATAAGAACACAACTGGAAGTTCCATTAGAACAAATTGGTCATATATTTGGTAATAGAGATCACTCAACTATTATTAATGCAATTAGAAAAATAGAAACTGAAAGTGATATGCCAGATAAAACAATTAAAAGAACCATATCAATGATTAGTGATGATATCTACAAATTAAAATAGTTATTAACTACATATAAACATTAAAATTAATCAAAAATTTAAAAAATAAGCAAAAAAAACATAAAAAATAAACTTTTTAGAAGTTATCCACAAAATAACAATGCTTATTAATATTATATAAGGAGTTATTATGAAATTACACATTAAAAAACAAATTTTAGATGAAACATTGGAAATTGTTTCAAAGTATACAGATCCTATTAATTCATTGTATGGGTTCAGATGTATATTAATTAAAGTAGATAATGAAAAAGTAACATTTTCAGCATCTAATGGAGTTATAAGTATAGTTAAATCACTAGATGTTGAAGATGTGGATATTAAAGTAGAAGAAACAGGAACATTTTTAATTCAAGCAAATATATTTAAAGCTATTATTAAAAAATTAAGTGAAACAATTACTTTAAGTCAAGAATATTCAACAACATTAGAAATATCACAAGGCAATTCAAATTATTCATTAACTACAAACCCAATCAATTCATTTCCACAAATAGAAGAAAATATTAATTTAAAAAAAATTGAAATCGATACAAATGAATTTAAAAAAGCTATTAGATGCACAGCTTTTGCTGTTAGTCAAGACGCTTCATTAGTATATAAATGTATTAATTTTAAATTTAAAAATAATAAATTAAATCTAACAGCTACAGATGCAGCAAGACTTGCATATTACACAATGGATCTTAAAAGTTCGCAAGTAGATAATGAAGAATTTTCAGTAAACAATAAAGATGTTAAAGATTTAATACCTGCAGATGCATCTAAAAAAGTAACATTATTCTTTAATAGAATAAAAATAGGAATTGAATATAAAAATACAGTTATCACTTCAAGAATAGTTGATTTGCCTTACCCAGATGTTGAAAGTTTATTTGCTTCAATAGATATTGAAAATAAAATATTTATTAAAAAAGAAGAAATAAATGATTTAATTAACAAAGTTTGATTAGGAACAAGTGATAAACAAAATAGATTAGAATTTACAATTAATAAAAATGAAATAACTGTTTTAAATAGATTGAATGAAATCGGAACATCTATTGCAAAAACAGAAAATTTTAAATTTGAAGGAAAAGCTTTTGAATTTGATATTAACTATCATTTCTTAAAAGATGCTTTAAGTGTGTTTGAAGGTGACGTTTTAATTCTATTTGATAAAAGTGTACAAAAAATTTTAGTAGTTTCAGATTCAAATAAAGAATCTAAACAACTAGTAACTCCTATGAGAAGATAATATGAATAATGAAATTTATTTAAAAGATGATGTAATTACACTAGGTCAATTATTAAAGAAAATAGGACTTATTGACACAGGCGGATCAGCTAAAGGTTATTTACTTTCTAATAAAATTTTAATAAATAATAGAACACCAAATGGACGTAGTGCAAAAGTTAAAATTGGTGACATTGTGTGGATAAATAATAAAGTTTTTATGATTAAAAAACTTGAAAAATAATTAGATAATAGATATTTAATATCTTTTATTTTTTTATATATATTAAATCATTTAATAAATACTAAAATGTTTGTTTTATAGTTATTAAAGAAAAAATAAAAAGCGAGAAAATCTCGCTTAATATAATAATAAATTAATTAAATGTTACCTAATATTCATGTAAATACTTTATATTCATCATCGTCAACTGATGTTTTATATTCAAATTTAGTTAAATCAAATTTAACATGATCTCTAGCAACAATTCTAAATGATGCAGCTAATTGTGTATTACCATTTATTCTAAAAACTTTTATGTGGCGAGACATCGGTTGATCTTTATTATATTTATTACCAACAATATGATGTCTAATTAAAGTATCAAATTTTTCATCTTGAACTGTTTCAGTATCAGCTGAAACAAAGTTAAATACATATTCAAAATTGAAGTTGTTTTCCATTGTCATTTGGTTAAAACCATATTTTGTTAAGCCTTGTTTAATAGATGTTGTCATGCCAAATGGACCTGCAACATTCATTTCATTAATTGTGTTTTGATCTACTTGTTTGAACAAAATATTATTTTTTGCCAAGTAAACAATTAACTTCATTTTGTCTTTAAATATCATATTTTCAGTTGAAGATTTAACGTTTTTGTTAAAGCCACTGACTGAAATTGTTTTAGTATTTGAATTTGAATCAAACGAAATGTTTAATTCAATGTCTAATTTACCTTCAGCAACATTAGGTGTTGTTTTATTAATAACAACATTAACTGTTGAATTTATTTTTTTGAGATCATCTAAGTTTGTAATAGATACTTCATTTTTTGTAATATATGAAGACAAGAAGTATTTTTTGTCTAATTGAACATTTTCTTTAATTAATTGGATATTTAATAGCTTAACAATTTTTTCAGCTGTTAAAGTTTCTTTTTTGAAATCATTAATGATGTATTCTTTATTAATAACTTCAGTTTCTTTTGTGAATTTTAAGTTGAATTTAATAATACCTTCTAAATTTTTAACTTCAACAATAGTTGTTTCAAGAGAAACACCTTTAGTTGCAAAATCATAAGCAGTACTTGTTCTTTTGTCTGTGATTGTAATGTTGTTTACATCTGTGAATTCTTTAGCTTCTTTAGCTTTAAATGAATCAGCAATTGTAACTTCCATGTTAGTGATTTCTTCTGCTAATTCGCTACGGTAGAAACCTGAAATTGTAATTGGAACTTTATTAGAGAAAACATCTGGATGTTGAGAATTACTTAATTGAACATTAAATGTAATTTTGTCATTTAAAGTTGTGAAGTCTGAAATTTTAACGCTGTAACCTGAGCCAAAATCTGGGCTAACAATGTTTTCTTGAATGGCATTTTTAGCTTTTGTTGTTGTTTTGTTTTTATAATCAAATTCATTAATTTTTGAATTTACCATTGCTGTCAATTCAGCAGGTGTTTGGATTTTAGCTATAGTAGTGCTACTTTCTTCATAGTGTCTTACATATTTGCCATATACTTTTCCACCTAAGTAGAAACTTAAATAATAGTTTTCATTATCTTTATTTAGTAATACTTTTTTAGCTGAAGTATCATTATCTTCAGAAAATAGATATGCAGTAAAATTGTAACTAAATAATTCAACCCCATCTATTGAAATAGAATTGTTAAATGCATCTAAAGTTGTACCATCAACTAAGCTTTCTAATTTATTTAAAGCTTCAGTTGTTTCAACAAGTTTAATTTTATTAAGTTTTTTTAATGATGTAATTATTTCATTCGTTGTTGGTCTTACTTGAAGTTCTTGTTCACTTCTGAAGAATTTGTTTCCTTTATAAACAAAACTAAAATCAATTTTTCTTTTACCACTTTTGTATTCAGTAGAGCTAGGGCTAGAATTTGTGAATTTAAAAACAAAATCTGAAAAATCTGATGGTGTTTTAAGTCCTTCTATTTTAATTTTGCTTTCAAAAATATCAAAAGCATTTACTTTGTTAGTACCGCCTTCATATGATAATTTAGCTTTTTCAAATTCTTGAACTAAAGCATCATAATGATCACTTTTGTGATATATGTATTCAGTTCTAGTATTAGATTTATTGTTTTCATTGTGAATATTTGTAAGATGAAATTTAATTTCTAACTGATCAGCATTTTCTTTATATACTTCAACAGATTCAAAAACAATTTTTACTGTTGATGGTAAGTTATTAATAAATATTGTTTTGTATGTTGTTGTATTTGGATTTAAAAGTTCAGTTTTTGTTTCTTTTAAAGTTTTAGATCCATCTGAATAAATTTCAATATTTCCGAGTTGATAATTTAAATATTTGTCTGTTAATTTAAAACCATCAATTTGTATAGTTCTTTTATTTGTAGAAACTTCATTTCTAATTTTGTTTTTAATTTTAAATTCAAATTTTAATGTTGAATAAAATTTACTCAAAAGTTTAGATTCAACTATTTCAAAGGTGTTTTGGTCAAAATTAGAGTAAACAATTTTATTTATATTAGCATCTGTAACAAACACATTTAAGTGATCTGGATATTCAGCTTTAATTTGATTCAATACCATATCAGGTGTTAATAAAGTTTTTATTTCAAATGTTTTTTCTTTAGAGAATTTATTTGAATCTTTTTTATCAACAACTTTAAGTGTTAATTCAACTTCACCTTTATTTGCACCTTTTTTAATTGATACAATTTTAAAATTAACTTTAGTATCTACATCTGTAAATTTAAAAATGTCTTTGCCTTTAGCTATAACTTCATCAGCAGTTAAATTTTTATCTAATAAAGTTACTTTGATTTTTTCTAATAAACTATTTAGTTCTGTTTCAGTAAGAGATTTTGGAGTTTCCTTAGGATCTTTATGACATGAAATAGTAGTCAACGGTAAAGTTGTTACTGTTGCAATTGCAGGAACAATAGCCAAACTTATTTTCTTTATTTTTTTCATATTTTTCCTTTCGTTTTTTTATTTTGTCAGCCCTTTAATTATACAAAATTGACTAAAAATGCAAATTTTCTATTTTTCTATAAAAATAGATTAACAAATAAAAAACTATTTTTATTAAGGTGAATATTCAGATTATCAAAGCGTTTTATTTGTTTTTTGAGAACTATAAATTTTTCCATTTTGAGTTTCTAGTCTATATTTAATAATTACAAATTTGTGCATTTGTAATTCATTTTTTTCTTTGTTTTGTGAATTTAAAAGCACTTAGTAGTATTTAAACTATTATTTAAAATTTTAATAATGCCATCAATTTTTCCTTTGTCAAATGTTATAGCATTACTAATTTCTAAAGAAGCTAATTATTATTTTTAAATTTAGATTCATAATCAAATTTTTAGTTTTCTAAAGATCTTTCTATGTCTTCATTTGACTTTTGAAATTTGCCTAAATGTTTATAAGTTTTAGTATTTATTTTTTTATTTTGGTGCCACCAGATATATTGTAAAGTAATTCTCAACAGAATCTTTGTAAATCATTTTTAATTTCCAAATCGACTGTTTTATAGTATTTTAGTTAAAATCATAAGGCAAAATAATTTTAACATTCTGTAGTTAATTTTTCAACATAGTCTTTTCAAAATTGAAATTTTTAACTTCAAATTTAAGTTTACTATTTAATTCATTTAGTTTTTCTTTGATTTGATCATCTGTGTAATAGTCAGGTAATTTATCTTTGGTGTTTTTTTAAAACCACCATTGTATACTTTTGTAAATTTCATGACTTGATCTAAAATTAGAGTGAGAATTGATACCTCAAAAATACTAATTAATTTTTACAATAACATTTGTACTATCATTGTTTCCAATTTAAAACCTTGAAAATAATCTTTTAAAATTTCTCCGAAACTGCCAATTCTAAGTTATCTTTAATGAATTGTTCTTTTTTATAATTTGTGATTTTTTTGTATTTTTTAATAGTCATATTTTTTAATGATACTTTTTCGCCATCACTATAAACATATTTAAGAGAAAAAACAATATAAACAAAATTTGCTTTTTCATAATATTGGACGCTTTGTGTATAACTTGTTTGACATAGCATATGAATTAGGAATGATTTATAAATTTATCTAGATAAGGATTATTATCAAGTTTAAATTTAATTTTTCTATTGCTACTTCATTTACATATTTATCTTTGATTGCTTTGTTATCAGCTAGATAAAGTATTATTTTGATTTGACTTGCTATTTTAATAATTTTATTATTAGTTAAATTAAAAATTAATTCAAAACAAAAAGAGCCAATAAATAAGCTCTTAATGTGTTAATTTTTGTATTTGTTTTTACCCACTTGAACTTCAACATTTGTATCTATTTCAATTTTTCTTGTTTTAATATTGCTTGCATTTAAAATGTGCCTTGCTATTTCTGCGTCTTCAGTGTCATGATATTTGTCATCTTCATAAACTACTTCACTAATGCCTGATTGAGCTATGGTCTTAGCACAACTTGAGCATGGATATAAAGAAGTGAAGATTGTGCAACCTTGAAGATTATTGTTTGTATTTAGAATTGCATTCATTTCGGCATGAACAACATAAGCATATTTAGTTTCTTTTGGACTTTCACCTTCACGGTCTCAAGGGAATTCGTCATCTATGCCTTTTGGCATTCCATTGTAACCTAGAGCAATAATTCTTTTGTTTTCATTAACTACGCAAGCACCGACCTTTGTTGAAGGATCTTTAGATCTTAATGCAGATACTTTAGCTAAAGCCATAAAATATCCGTCTCAATATAATGATTTGTTTTTCATGCAAGAATTATACTTTTAAAAGTAAAAAAGCAAAATTTACTGCAAAAATGGAAAAATAAAACTTAAATCGTGAAATTTAAGCATTATAATAAATCTTTAATTTTGTCCATTTTTTCTCAGAATATTTGCTTTGTTTCTTTCGGGCATTCAACAGCAACATTTGAAAAAGCTTCAGGACCTGTGTGAATTGCAACAACAGGAGCAAGTCAGTTAACTCAAGGGTCTTGGTGGTATTGTTTTTTGAATTCTTCAATAAAAGTTTTTTGTTCTTCTTCTGAAGCACCTGTGTGTATATAAGCAGTAAGAAGTACATTTTTCTTGTCATTGATTTTGAAGTTTTTAGCTTTAGATACTATATTTTTAATAGTGGTTTTTGAAAAAACATGACCGACGCCTTCTTTTTTAAGTTGACCACCATCAACAGCAATTAAAGGAACAATTTTAAATAATTTTGCTATGGCTGCGGCAGCAGGATGCAGTCTTCCACCTTTAACTAAATAATCATTGTATTTAGGTATAAGGGTAATTGATTTGTGGAACCCCCCGTCTTCAATGTATTTAAGATATTCATCCATTTTTGAAGGATCTTTAGCCATTTGTTGTTCGAATCAAATTAAATCTAAAACAATTAATTGAACAATTTGAACCGATTTAATTGTTCTTAATTTTGGAAACTCTTCTTCCATTGTTTTTGAAGTTTGATAAGTACTTGACAAATGATGAGAGATTGGATAGAAAATAATTTTGTCATACTCTTTTGACAATTTTTCAAATAATTCTGTAGTTTTAGCTATATTGATAGCCGATGTTTTTACTTTAGCTTTTTTAGTGTAAAAGTTAAACAAATTAGAGGTGTTGATATCAACACCATCTTCAAATTCCTTCTCATCGATATTTATATGTAGAGGGGTATAAAATCATCCTAGTGCTTCAGCTTGTTTTTTTGTTAAAGCACATGATGAGTCGACAATTATTGCATATTTCATATTTTATATTATATAATAAAAATATTATGGGTATATTTTTTAATTTAAATTCAAAATTTAAGAACACAAAAATCATATATTTTGATACAACAATAAACAAAAAAACTATGGATATTTATGAAGATATGGTTGTTTTTAGAGATGAAAATTTTAATGTAAATTCGGTTAATTTACTGAATGCAAAAAGTAAAAAAAGAGATGAAAAAATATTTGGTTTTTTAAATGAAAATGAAACTAAAAAACTAGTCAATAAATTGCACAAATATAACAAAAAATATTTACTAAAATCAATTAAATACTTTAGAATTGGTAAAATTGTAGAAAGAAAAAAACACCCAAAAAGCGATAGATTATTTGTATTAAAAATAGATTTTGGAAATGAAGTAAAACAAATAATAACTAACACAACATATACACTTGAAAATAAATATTTTACATTCTGTTTACCAGGATCAATTACAGCTAATGGATTAGAAATTTTAGATGGTAAAATTATGAATGTAGAAAGTGATGGAATGCTTTGCTCAGCAGAATCTTTAGATTTAGAAGCAAAAAGCTATAAAGAATTTGAAGAAGGCTTTTTCAATAATGTTTTAGAAGAAGAAAAACAAAAATATTTAGGCAAAGAAATACAAGAATTATTGCCAGAATTAATAAGCAAATAGGAGTAATCATGACAATATTAGAAGATTTAAAATTAAGAGGAATATTAAAGCAAATTAGTAATGAAGATAAGTTTAAAAAACTTGATCCTAAGAAAGTTGCTGTATATTGTGGTTTTGATCCAACTGCGCAAAGTTTGCATTTAGGAAACTATGTTTTAATTTCAGTTTTAAAAAGATTTAAGCAATATGGTTTTAAAGTTTATGGACTTATTGGAGGGGCGACAGGAATGATTGGCGACCCTTCATTTAAAGATAGTGAAAGAGTTCTTTTAGATAATAAAACTTTGAAATTAAATAAAAGTAAAATTAGAAAACAATTAGAAGCTCAAGGCTTAGAAGTAATTGACAACATTCAATTTTATGAAAAAATGAATGTGCTTGAATTCTTAAGAGATGCCGGGAAACTTGTTAATGTTTCATATATGATGACTAAGGATTCAGTTCAAAAAAGAATTGAAAGAGGTTTGTCATTTACTGAATTTTCATATCAAGTTTTACAAGGTTGAGACTTCTTGCAACTTTATAAAAATTACAATATAATGATTCAAGTTGGTGGTTCAGATCAATGAGGTAATTTAACTACAGGTCTTGAAATGATTTCTAAAGTTGAGGGTGATGATCATAAAGCTGTTGTAGTTACTGCAGACTTATTAACTGATGAAAATGGAAATAAAATTGGTAAATCAACAGGTGGTGGCAAACTTTGATTAGATAAAACTATGGCTTCACCATATGAAATGTATCAATACTTATTAAATCAACCAGATAGCAAAGTTGAAACATTTTTAAATTGATTAACATTTTTAGATAATAAAAAAATAGCAAAAATTATGGAAGAACATAATCAAGCACCGTTTAAACATGTAGCTCAAAGAGTAGTAGCTAGTGAAGTAGTTAGAGATATTTTTGGTCAAGATGAATTAGATTCAGCTATTCAAATTACAGAAGTTTTGTTTAACAAAAATTTTGATACAAGCAAACTAAATTTAAAAGATCTTAAATCAATTGAGCAATATTTACCAGTAGTTGAAATTAAGCAAAATCAAAATATTATTGAAACTTTAATTGAAAAAGGTTTTATTGCTTCAAAACGTGAAGCTAGAGAATTTATGGCAACTAAAGCTTTAAAAATAGATGAAGATATAGTTGAAGAAAACTCAGTTTATAAACCAAAAAACTTTTCTAAAAAGTATGCATTCTTTAGAAAAGGAAAGAAACAAACTATACTATTAAAAACTATTTAGTTGATTAAAAAAAGCGGAAAAGACCGCTTTTTTAATTTTGATTACATAAATGTTTCAACTAAAGGAATAATGCCAACTAGTAAACCTGCTGCAAAAGGTGTAGCACCAGGAACAATTGAACCATATACTCAATTTGCTGAAGGAGCTTTAACTACTTCTCCTGTTTTTTCATCTTTTATTCCGTCTTTAAAGAAGAATAATACTGTCATTTGATAAACAAGTCTTGGACTTCAGTCTCTTGCAGGATTAAGTGCAAAACCTGTTACACCACCAAGTGACATACCAATAGACATAATAACTAATGCCACAGGTAGAGGGTCTAAAATAGTAAATTTTGATTTTTCTATTAAGTAAATCATAAGAATTAAAACAGTTGTGCCAACAAATTCATAAAGAACATTTTGTACTCAAGCGTTTTCATGTGAAGCACCTGTGGCACTTGAAGCTTTAAGAAGGGTTAAATCATTTTCTTTAATGTGTTTTCAGTTCATTACATTTAATAAAATTTGAGCAAGTAAGGCACCAACAAATTGCATTATGATCATTAAAATACCATTACCTCACGCCTCACCTGTTGTGTGTTTTCCAAATGAAATTAATCAATATAATGTTACTGCAGGATTCAAGTGACCTAGTCCACCAATTCCAATAGCAGCTAAAGCACCAACAAAAATTGCTAAACCTCAACCTATTGCAATTAATAATCAACCTGCACCTTTACTATGCATATTTTTAAAATTGTTTGCTGCACAAACGCCGTTACCTAGCAGTATTAATAAGAAAGTACCAACTAGTTCTCCAACAATTAATTGTCAACTCATAATATCTCCATTTTTTAATTTAGTGTGCTTCTTTGCACAAAAAAATTATATTGCTTAAATTAATAAAAGTTATCGATATGAAAATATGAATAAAGGTATTATTTACTATTATTTTGTATAATTTATAATAATTTATATGTGCCAATTTCGCTTAGTGGTAAAGCAGCTGACTCGTAATTAGCCGCCATGAGTTCGATTCTCATAATTGGCACCAGATCATTTTAAGTAGCTCAAAAAGCTACTTTTTTGATAAGCATTTTTTCAAAAACGACTGTTTTATAGAATTATTAGTCAAAAATGTATAAAAAAGATTATTCTATTTTTGTAGATTAAGTCTTAATAGTTTTAAATTGTTTCATTAATTTTTTGGAATTCGTTTTTGTTGTTTTCAGGTAAAGATTTTTTCAATTTAATATTATTTCACGTGTAAATAAAATTACATAAAACAATAGATATTAATGCAAAAATAGTCATGGTTATTAAATACTTAGAATATTCATTTCAAGTTCTTTTAGGTTTAAATGTAAATGTTACAAATAATATTGTGAAGAGAATTGATAAATCAAATTGGATTGCTGTTGTTATAAAAGCAGTTGATTTGTATTCTTTTTTCATAATACTTTTAATAAATAAATTAAATAACCTTAAGCTGCAATAAGCATAATATCTATAACAAATTTAAAAATCAAACCTAATGAAACTCCCACAAATATTATGTCAATATTTAAGTTTTCCATTCTATCCGCCAAGAAAAACAAAAATAAATGAAAAAATAATTGATAAAATACCTAAAATTATTCTTTCATCTTGATATTTGTTAGCGAATTTTGTTATTCTAGTTGTTGCATTTGTTTTTAAATCTCAATGATCAATAGTTTTTATAAACATAGGAATAAATTTGCACATATTGATAAAAATATAATAGTTAATATACTTAGCAATGTTGTCGATATAATTTCTCAAACGAAAACAATTTTTGAATTGTAAAGAAGAGTTTATTTTTCTTCTTTTAATTAAGTATTATTCATTTACCTTCTTATTATCCCTTTTTGATTTTAATAATTAAAATTAATTTTTAAAAGAAAATATTTATGAAAAACTTGATGTTGGTTTATATTAAACATTTTTTGACTTTTGAATACAAAAAATGTTTCATCTATGCCTACATATTTAAAAAATGTTTGAAAATGGAGCACTCATAAAAATAAAAAATTTTGGCTAAAAATATTTTTATATAAAATATAATAATTAAAAAAAAGAGGATTAATGAAAAAACATATTGGATTAAGAAAAGAAGCTAAATATGAAGCAGATTTTGATGATAAAAAAATTAAAGCTTATATTGACTATTTAATTTCTTGAATGAAAGAGAGAGTTGCTGATGCTTGTGCTAAAGGAATTGTTTTAGGTATTAGTGGAGGTATAGATTCTGCTGTAGTTGTCGCCTTAGCAAAAAAAGCTTTTGGCAAAAATGTTCTAGGTGTAATAATGCCTGTTGATAGCATGCAAAATGATTTAAAAGATATCAAAGAATTAGAAAAAGCAGTTGATTTAAAATTTATAACTATTGATCTAAAAAATACCTATGATACTATAAAGCAGGCTTTACCGTTAATTAACAGCAATTTAGCTTTAAGTAATATTAAACCAAGATTGCGTATGGCTGTCATATATGCTTTAGCTCAAGAAAACAATTATTTAGTTGCAGGAACAGGTAATAAATGTGAAACTCATATTGGTTATTTTACAAAATATGGTGATGGCGGAAGTGACATTTTGCCTTTAAGTAAACTGTTAAAAAGTGAAGTAAAAATTATTGCAAAGCACTTAAAAGTGCCAGACTCAATTATTAATAAAAAACCTTCTGCCGGTCTTTGAGAAGGACAAAATGATGAAGATGAATTAGGATTCAGTTATAAAGATTTGGATTCTTATTTAATGGATTCTAATGCAAAAATTAGTCAAGAGGTCAAAAATAAAATAGACAAAATGTACAAAAATAGTGAACACAAAAGAAATGTTTCATTACAACCTCAAGAAATTGATACAATATTAAAATAAAAAAATCACAAGGAGATTTATTATGTCAGGACACTCACATTGAGCAGGAATTAAACACAAGAAGGGAGCAAACGATGCTGCCCGTGGTAAGATATTCCAAAAAATGTTTAAAGAAATTTATGTAGCAGCAACAACAGCTGGTGGACCAGATCCAGATATGAACCCAGCACTTAAATTAGCTATTGCAAAAGCTAAAAGTAAAAACATGCCTAAAGCAAATATTGAAAGAGCTTTAGCAAAAGCAAAAGGTGATGGTAAAGATGCATCAGCTTATACAGAAGTTTTATTCAATGCAACAATTGCAGGGGGAGCTACATTTTTAGTTGTTGCCTTAACAGATAATATGAATAGAACAACAAGTTCTATGAAAGCACACTTTAATAGACAAAATGCAGCTTTAGGTAAAACAGGTCAAGTACCTTTTGCTTTCGATCATAAAGGTGTTTTAGAAGTTTCAAAAAACTTAGTTGGAGAAGACGATCTAACTATGGTTGCACTTGAAAATGGTGCCGAAGATTTTGAAGTAACTGAAGATTCTTATATAATTACAACAGCACCAGAAAACTTTTCAAAATGTAAAAGCGCTGTTGAAAGTAACTTAAATATTAGTGATTTTATGCAATGTGAAGTTACATATATTCCTAACACAACAGTTGCTTTTGATAAAGAAAAAAGTGAAAAACTTCAAGAATTTATCGCTCGTTTAGAAGATGACGATGATGTTCAAGAAGTATTTCACAATATTGAATTTGAAGAATAATTATTATCTTTAACTTCAAGTAGAAAGTTAGTATGAGAAAATTTATTAGAGCTCTTGAAAATGGTGCTTTAACAATAGGCACAAGAGAAATAGCAGCTAAATTCTATTTGATCTTAATTGCATTTGCAATTATATTTTTAGTGCCAGTTTTAGTGGCATTAATTTTTCCTTTATTTAAGAAAAGCTTAAGTAAAAAAGGAAGTATATTGCTTTATGCTTTTGTAACTGGTTTCTTTTTAACGATGGCTTTATTTGGATTTTTAAAAGAAGCTTTGGAAATAAGTTCAATTAGTGCTCCGGCATCAATGCCACCAGAAGCTTCGTCAGCGCAGATTAAATGAGCAACATATGGTTGAAACATATTCTTATTAGTTTCAGGTTTAGTTGGTGGATTATTATTTGCACTTGGAATTAGAATGACAGTTAAAAAGATAAGTGAAAAACATTTAGCTAAAAGTAAAGCAAGTGTATTTGTGCATACACATGATATGGTTCATAACCATGAACATGGTGAAAATGAAGAACATTCTCATGATCATGTGGCACAAGAACATAAAATATCAACAGACGAAAAAAATGCTAATAACAAACTAAAAGTAGTTGCATTATTGTTGTTATTAACTCACAGAATACCAGAAGGTTTCTTAATTGGTTATTCATTAAATAACTTATATAATCAGAATATTGGCTCATTAAGTATTGCATTCTTTGTTTCATTTATAATGCACTTAATACCTGAAGAAATGGTTTTTTATTATAGACAACGTGAAATGGGTGTAGGTCGTTGAAAAGCAATTGGAATATCAATAGGTTGTTTATTCTTATTCTTGCCTATGATGCTTTTAGGAATATTCACAGGGGATTATATTCAACAAATTTGACAACTAAGAGCATTCTTACAAGCAATGATAGCTGGTATATTCTTCTTTACAGCTGTGATGGAATTTCTACCTGAGTTTTATCATGCACATCATGACAAAGATTTGTTCAAAAAAGTTATGATTACATTTATGGCTGGACTTGTGGTTTGTGCCTTGATATTAGCATTGCATCAACATGGGACATATAATTAATTTAAGTACTTAGCGAAGTACTTTTATTTTTATTATTTTGCTGTTTTATAGTGTTTTTGGTAATTTTTCTGATACTATTTTTTCATTTTTCCCTCGAATAAAATTGTTTAAGATATGAAAAAAATAATTTAAAAAAATGAACTCTATTGAGTCCATTTTGTGGTCTAAATTATTTAATAAGACCTTCTCATTTTCAGTTTTTAACTTCAGGAATATCTGTACCAACTTCACGAATGTATTTGTTGTGGAATTGGATTGTTTCTTCCATTTTGTCCATGAATTCTTTTGCTTTTGATGATCCGAATACAGCTGCAGCAGCATCGCTAGCCATGTGGAATCTGTCCATGTGACTTAATTGACGAATGTCGAATGATGTTGTAATGTCACCATTTTCTCTATAACCGTGAGCAATTAAATTGTGGTTGTGACGGTCAAAGAAGATGTCTCTTAAAATACCTTCAAAACCATGGAAAGCAAATAATACTGGTTTGTCTTTTGTAAAGATTTCATCAAATTCTTCATCACTTAAACCGCGTGGGTCAATTTTTGGATGTCTTAATTTAAGTAAATCTACAACGTTAACAAATCTAATTTTCATACTTGGATATTCTTTGTTAAGAATTGAGATAGTAGCTAAAGCTTCTAAGTTAGGTTCTGTACCACTAGCAACAACAACAAGATCTGGAGTTTCATTTCTTGAACATGTTGAAGCTCAATCAATAATGTCTAAACCTTTTTCAACCAATGTTTCAGCTTCTTCTACTGAGTAGAATTGGTGTCTTGGTTGTTTTGAAGAAACGATTAAGTTAATTACATTTCTTTCTGTAAATGCTTTATCCATAACGGCTAATAATGTGTTTGTATCAGCTGGTAAGTATTCTCTAATTAGTTCTGGTCTTTTATCTGCCATGTGTCCAATAATACCTGGGTCTTGGTGTGTATAACCATTGTGGTCTTGTTGGAAAGCAGTTGAAGTAGCCATAATGTTTAATGATGGATAATCTTTTCTTCAGTTAATTTCTTTTGCTTTTCTTAATCATTTCATGTGTTGTGTAACCATTGAGTCAACAACTCTTAAGAATGATTCATATGAAGCAAAGATACCATGACGACCTGTTAATACATAACCTTCTAAGAAACCTTGAGCTTGGTGTTCTGAAAGTTGTGAGTCAATGATTCTACCTACTGGACTAAGAGCTTCATCTAATTTAGAATCAATTCTTTCCATTCATTGACGGTTTGTAACTTTGAATAAGTTGTAAAGACGGTTTGATTTAGTTTCATCTGGTCCAAAAATTCTAAAGTTTTCTGGATTTCTTTTTACTAAGTCAGCAAAGTATGTTCCTAATTCAACCATGTCTTGAGCAACAACTGAACCTGGTCTATCAAAGTGAAGAGCAAATTTTCTTCAGTCTCCAAGTTTCATAACTTTAGGATTAATACCACCGTTTGTAATAGGGTTCATGCCCATTCTTCTTTTGCCTTTAGGAGCAATAGCAGCGATTTCTTTTACCAATTTACCTTTTTTATCAAATAATTCTTCAGGACGATATGATCTTAATCATTTTTCAAGTGCATCTGCATGTTCCATGTTTTCTGCATTAATTGGAAGTGGAACTTGGTGTGCACGGAAGCTTCCTTCAATAGCTTCTTTGTTTCATGATTTAGGACCTGTTCAACCTTTAGGTGTTCTAAGAACGATCATTGGTCATACTGGTCTTTTAGCTTTGTCAGCTGGTTTTTTACGAGCTTTTGTTTGAATGCTTTGAATTTCTTCAATAACTGAGTCTAAAGTTTTTGCCATTAATTCATGCATAACTTCAGGTTTGTCGCCTTCAACAAAGTGAGGTTCTCAGCCCATACCTCTAAAGTATTGTTGTAGTTCTTCATTACTTTTACGGCTTAAAATTGTAGGGTTTGAAATTTTTCCACCGTTTAAGTGAAGAATAGGTAATACAGCACCATCATTTACTGGGTTAATAAATGAGTTTGAGAATCAGCTAGTTGCAAGAGGTCCTGTTTCAGCTTCACCATCACCAACGATAGTAGCAGCAATAACATCAGGGTTATCTAAAATTGCACCTGTTGCGTGTGAAATTGAGTAACCTAATTCTCCACCTTCATGAATTGATCCAGGGGTTTCAGGAGCAGCATGTGAAGCTGTTCCACCAGGGAATGAGAAGTATTTAAATAAATGTTGCATTCCGGCTTCATCTTGTGTTACATGTGGGAATAATTCTGTGTAACTTCCATCTAAGTATGAGTTAGATGTCATAACTTGGCCACCATGTCCTGGTCCTTCAATGTAGAACATGTTTAAGTCATATTTGTTAATAACTCTGTTTAAGTGTGCATAAGCAAAGTTTTGTCCAGAAATAGTTCCTCAGTGACCAATTGGGTAAACTTTAACATCATCAGAAGTTAAAGGATGTTTTAAAAGAGGATTATTTCTTAAGTAAATTTGACCAACTGAAAGATAGTTTGCAGCTCTTCATCAAGCATCAACTTTTTCAAGGTATTCTTTACTGTCGAATTCTTTTTTGTTCATTTGATCTCCTTATTTATTTTTTGCATTTGTTAGTCTTTCTAAAGTTTAGGCTAAATTAATAACCAGAAGAATAGAATAGACAAGTTTATACTCTCCCGCTTTTGTTACTTACAAATTGCAAAAAAATTATATATTAAATTTAAAATTTATATTGATAATAAATTATTATTATTTGATTTTTTTAAAAATAACAAAAAATCCTAGCAATGCTAGGATAGAAATAAGTAAAAATTGTATTAGAAACTGCTTTCGTATTCTTTGGTGTCAATATCAAAGTCATCTGAGAAATCGTATTCTTGAGTTTCGCTTTGTTTTTTGTTTGTTTCAACATCATCTTCTTGAAGCAAACCGAAGTAGAATACACTTGATGTATCAACTGAGCTTGATCTTGATGAAAAGTTTGTGGCTATTTGATAAAAGTGTCTAAAATCTTTTGAGTTAAAGAATTCTAAATCCTTTTCAGTAATTTGAGTTAAAGGCTCAAGCATGTATAGTTTGTCACTAACTGCAACATTAGCAGGTTTAGGAACAACCGAAATTTGGTTTGTGTTCATATAAAGAATATAAAGGTCTTTTCTTTCTAAAGTTTTAGCTAAATTAGTATTTGGTTTAATTAAATTTAGACTAACAAATAAGTCAGTGCCATTATTGTTTTTAACATATTTGTTTTTGTTATTTAAATTTAATGGTTGAATTAATCAAACCGAGTTACTTTCATTGTAGGTTGTTTGAGGAATTGAATTTTTCATGATATTTAATGAATTGAAATTCATTCTACGAGCTATTGAGTTAAAGAAAGTATTACGGTAAAGTATTCAGTTAGGATATGTTTTTGAAGTTAAGAATCTTTGATTAATTTCATGCAATTTTTCAAATTTAGCTGAATATACAACAGTTGTATTGCTCATTGAAACTTTTTTAGCTAAATTAGCAAAAATAATAATGTTTTCATTACTAATTCCGTTGTAACCAAGAGTATCTAAATCTACAATGTGATCAATTGTAAATTTTGAAATGTCATTTCTTAATTCTTCATATTCATTTGTTGATAAAAAGTTTTTAGTTAAAACTGTAACAATATATTTGGCTCATTTTTTACTTTGCATTAAGTATAATGGAGCAAAACTTTGTAATAATTTGTTTTCTTTAGTTAATGAAGGATATTTTTTTCTTAAAGCTGGATGAGACATTCTTATGTTAGGGAAATCACCAATTAATAAGTCAATTGGTTCATTAGTTCTTTTCATTAGAAAATCAGCATTTTGAAAACTAACACCAAAAGTAACTTTAAGTTTTATCATTTTAGATAAAGCGCGAGCAATATTTATTGTTTCATTATCTACATCATAAAAAGTAATACTTAGTTTGTCTTTGTCTCCATATTTTTCAATAATTAAAGGTAAGAAAATACCAACACCACATAAAGGATCAACAATCGTTAATTCTTTGCCTCTAATATTTGGAAGTCTTTTGTAAATTGAGTTTAGTAAACTTTCATCTGTATAAAAAGGTTTTTGACCTAATCTCAAGCAGTTTGCATATTGAGCTACTTGGTACATTGATCTAACATCCATAAGTTTTGGATTTTTTTCAATATATTTAATTAAATATTTAACATCTGTTAATTTTTCTTTTTTGATGATATCTTTTATGTTTCTTTCAGTTAGTGAACCAAACATATTTCCTCCTATTTTGTCTTTTTTACTATAAAATAAGCATTTATAATCAATTTTGTGAGTTAAATTATAATTTAATTATAATATATATTTTAGATTAATATTATTAATATTAAAAAAAGTGGTGTAAAAAATTTTATTAGGTAATTTTTGACAAATTTAACTATAAAACAGGACTTTTGGTAAAACGCAAAAACAATTTTAAAAAATATTGCATACAAAATTAATTTTTTCTATTAAAATTAAATATGCAAAAAATGTTTTTATATTATAATTACATTGCTTATGCAAATGGAGGGGTAGCGAAGCGGCCAAACGCGGGTGGCTGTAACCCACTTCCTCACGGTTCGGGGGTTCGAATCCCTCCCCCTCCACCATTTTGCCCCATAGCCAAGCGGTAAGGCAACGGGTTTTGGTTCCGTCATGCGTTAGTTCGAATCTAACTGGGGCAACCATATCGCTGCGTAGGCGATTTTTTTATTTTTATTTTTTTACTTTATAATATATATGTTATGAATAATGATTATGAACAATGAACAAATAAAAGACGATAGCTTTAAAACAACTAACGATGTCTTTGTCAGAAGAAATAGTTTTTTAGGTTACACATTACTTTGATTTGCATTTTGCATGGCAATTAGTTTCGGTACAGCATTTGTATGTACATTGTATATGGAAAAAATTGCTGGCTATTTTGCAAATAATGTTATTGGATGAATAATTGGAGGTATTCTAACAATAATTTTACTTTTTGTATATATGTTTTTAGGACCTAGAATGCATATAGGTGTATCCATACCTATGGTTATGATCATAATGATGGGATTTGGTCTATTTGCGCTTTCTATTCCTCTTTACTATGCAAAAGAAACCATGGTTTGATGAAAATTATATTTAGTATTATTCTTGCCAGCAGGTTTTATGTTTATTATGGGAACTTTAGCAGCAACTAATAAAGTTGATTTAAGTAAAATTTGAATTCCTATTATAGTGGTAGTAGTAACAATGTTGATTTTAGGTATTGTATCATGATTTGTATTTTCAAGTTATATAGTTGCTTTAATTTCAGCATTAGGTGTTTTATTAATGGCACTTTACATGGGATTTGATTGATACTTTATTAGCAAATACAATAAAGTTTATAACAACTTTATGGATGATGAAGAAACCAAAAAAGAAATGATAAAATTATCTCTTTTCTTTGGTTTCAAATTAGCATATGATTATATTTATTGTGTACTTTATTTAATTAGATTATTGTCAAATATGAAAAATTAAAACTAGCCCCTTTTTAGTAAGCTAAGCTTATTTATTGAGCTAGTTTTTTTAATTATTTTTTAAGCTAAAGAAACTTCTGCATTGTAAACAATTGGATCATCCAAAACAGGTTTATTGTTTTCAAATTTAGCTAATTTAAAGCTGAATTTTACAGTATTGCCTTCTAGTTTAAAATCAAGAATTGAAGAAATAGATTCTCCTTTTTTGCTATTATATGTAGGTTTTTTTGCATTTGCAAGTTGTACACTATTTTTTTCAATATGTTCTTTTAGTGCACCTGTTATATTTAATGCAATAACCTTGTCTCCATTGCTTCAATTAATTCTTCCTTTAAAGCAAACAATGTTGTGGCCTTTACGATCATATGCAAATGAATATGATTTAGAATCTTTTTTTATGGCTTCAATAGCTTCTTTAATTCTATCTTTGCCTTCTCCTAAAGTAAAGCATGTTTTATATTTGTCTTGGTCAGATGTACTTTTACTTTCAACCTTAGCAACAACTTTTTTAATTTTTGCATCTACAGCTTCAAAATCTTTAACTGTTTTAGCAGCATCGAAATCTTTTTTAATAGCTTCTGCTTCCTTTTTAAGTTCAGCTTTTTTAGTTTCATCAGTAACAGTTTCAATTTTAGCATTTAAATCTTTTAATGCTTGTTCAACTAATGCTTTCTTAGCAGCAACTGGATCAGTAGGGGTTTCTCCACCTTTAGAACCACATCCAGCACTAATTGCTACTGGTGCAAAAGATAAAATTCCTGCAATTGAGCCTAATTTTAAAAATTTTTTATTCATAGATTTTCTCCTCATTATTTTTACTAAATAATTATACTATTTTTTATATATAAAAATTAAAAGTACCACATAAATAAAAAAATGGCGTCCTTGAGTGGAATTGAACCACCCACCCCAAGCTTAGGAGGCTCGTGCTCTGATCCATCTGAGCTACAAGGACATATTTGTATTATATAACAAAAAATAAAAATAAAAAAATGGCGATCACGAGAGGATTCGAACCTCTGACCACGGGCTTAGAAGGCTCGTGCTCTATCCTACTGAGCTACGCGACCACGCTATTTACAAAACATTTATTTTTGCATTTATATATTACCACAATATTATTTTTTTTATTATTTTTTGTTTTAAAAAAATGATAGGGTCTAGTTTTAAAGAAATAGTTAATTTTACCAAAACAACTATCAAACAATGATATTGGTTAAAAATTTATATATAAATTTGTAATTTTTTGTGTAAAAAAATATTGAAATTTTTTAAAAAAATCACATTTTTATATAACTTCATCGTGATAATAAATAGAATAGAAAAGGAATTATTAGAATGAAGAAACTAATTTTACTTGGTTCTCCACTAAGCATCGTATAGTGAACCCCAAATTCCGGACTTTTTGGAAAGTGATTCATTTTTATGCAATTCAAATTTAAAAAAGAAAAAAAACAAATGAAATAGAGAAATAAAAGGTTATTTAAAATTAATGCTTGATCAAAAGATAAAAATTGTCGAATTATATCTTCGAGAATTTAGTATTTTAGAAATATCTAAAATAATGAATAACTCTTATTCAACATGCTATTCAGTGATAGAGAAATACAAAAAGTTTGGTTATAATTCTTTTGCTATGGAAAAGAAAAAAGGAAGAAAATCTAAAATGAATTTAAAGTTATAAAAGTGAGACCACCATTTTAGTGAATTTCACTTTTATAACTTTCATATTAAAAATTAATTAAATTCTTTAATTATTTACTTTATAATTAATTTTAATATTAATAATAAGGAGAAAAACATGACAAAATACACAGAACAAGAACAAATTCGTCGTGATAAACTAGAATTTTATAAAAAATTTGATGTAGTACCTTTTAAAAAAGCTTATGGTCTAGGTAAATTGAGTACAAGTGATGAACTTAATAAAAAATATGGTCAATTTGCTAGAGAAGAATTAGAAGCTAAAAAAGTTAAGAAAAATATTAGTGGTAGATTAATTACAGCTAGAGGACCTTTCTTAGTATTAAAAGATCGTAAAGGAACAATTCAAGTTTATTTCAATAAAAAAGAAAATCCTGAATTAACTAAAATAGTTGAAACATTTGACTTAGGGGACATTTTATGAGTTAGAGGTCTATTAATGAAAACTCATACAGGTGAAATGACAGTTAGGGCTCAAGATATTCAATTATTAACTAAAGCTCTTAAACCCCTTCCAGATAAATTTCATGGATTAACTGATACTGAAGAAAGATATCGTCACAGATACTTAGATTTAATTACTAATCCAGAATCAAGAAATACATTCATTATGAGAACAAAAATTGTTCAATGAATTAGAGATTACTTTAATAAACTTGATTATTTAGAAGCTGAGACTCCATTTTTGCATGATTATCTTTCAGGAGCAGCTGCTAAACCATTTACTACACATCATAATTCATTGAACCAAGATTTTGTTTTACGAATAGCAACAGAAATTCCGCTTAAAAAATTAGTTGTTGGTGGATTTGAAAGAGTTTATGAAATGGGTCGCATATTCAGAAATGAAGGATACGACACAACACATAACCCTGAATTTACAACTATTGAATTTTATGAAGCTTATTCAAATGTTGAAGGTATGATGAATAGAACTGAAACATTAATTAAAGAACTTTGCAAAAAAATTGGTAAAAGTAAATTTGTAACAAATGGTGTTGAAGTTGATTTATCAAAACCATTTAAGCGTGTAAATATGATTGATGAAGTAAGCAAGAAAACTGGTAAAAACTTTAGAAAAATTACTTTAGAAGAAGCTATTGAAGTAGCTAAAGCTTACAAAATCAAAATCGAAAAATTCTTTACTATTGGACACATTATTAATGCTTTATATGAAGAATTAGTTGAACCAACATTAATTCAACCTACATTCTTATATGGACATCCAATTGAAATTTCTCCTTTAAGTGCTAAGAGTGATGATCCAAGATTTACTGAACGTGCTGAATTATTTATTAACACAAAAGAATATGCCAACATGTATACAGAATTAAGTGATCCAATTGACCAATTAGAAAGATTCGAAAGTCAATTAGAAGAAAAGAATAAAGGTAATGATGAAGCAAGTGATATTGACTATGACTTTGTTGATGCTTTAGAATATGGCATGCCTCCAACAGGTGGTTGTGGAATTGGAATTGACCGTTTAGTTATGTTATTAACTGAAACAGATTCTATTAGAGATGTACTTTTATTTCCCACACTAAAAAGAATCAAAAAATAATAATATTATTTAATGCCCTAGATAAAAGGGTATTTTTTTATCTTTTTTCATAAAAAGCAAAAGTTAAAAATACATCTCTTTTACCAAAACAACTGTTTTATAGGCTTATTAATAAAATAATCAATGAATTATTGTGTGAAAAATTTATAAAAAATATGTATTTTCAAGTGATTTTTATCATTTAAAAAATACAAAAATAACATTATTAAGCATTTTTAAACATAATTTAAATATGCAATAAAAGATTAAAATTGACCAATGAATTGAATCATGTCAGGATAAATCTAATAAAAGGTTTTAAAGTTTTATAAGGATTAACAACTACTACAGCAACAGCTAAAGGCGCATTGTTAATTGCTTTAGTTGCTAGACATAATCAAAAGAAAGAGAAAAACAATAAAACCAGCTAAAGATACATATTTAGAAAATAAACAACAAATCGAAAAATGAACTAATAAATTAGTTAAATATAGCATTGTCAAAGATTCATATCCAAAATATGAGACTGAAATAGTTTCAATATAAAATCTTGCTAATGAATCTATTAAAAAAGTTGCTCAAGATAAAAAATATTTTAGCAAATGGCCCAAATAATCTTTTAAACAATATTAAAAGTTTTGAGTTAGCAAATGTTAGAGCAAAAGAAACTTATGACCAAATTAGACAAATGAGAAAGTCACATTTAGACAAATATTGCCTAACATTGTTACAATTGTTGAATATAGTAAAAAACATGATGTGGCAACTGAATTAAGACATGTTGTAGAGTTAATGAAAGTTGTAGACAATGATCTTTCAACTTATTTCAATAGTTTAACAAGAAATTAATTAAAAGGTAATTTTTGTCCTAACGGTTTATATAAATTAGTAATGGATGATATTGATAAATATAATAATGCAAAAAAGTAGAAACTTTAGGCTCAATAAGCTAAGATTTTTATTTTGCTTGTCAATTTTTTTATACATTTATTTTCTTATAAATGCTTTAAGTTTAAGTGTGTTTTGAATGAAAATATATTTTTTGGTTTTTAAATAAATTAGTTTTAAAAAATGAGAATTTTTCACATTTTACAATCTTTTTAATTTTGTTAATTTTTAGAGATTTAAAAATTTTAAAAATTTGAAAATAATTTTCAATTTATTTATGTATTTTTGCTTATATATATTATAAGGTATCAAGAAAAGTAAAAAAAGCTGTAAAGATTTTCATATAAAAATTTTGGAAAAAACTTTCAAAATACGCAAATTTTATTTATTTTAATTATTAAATTTATTATCTAAAATAAGTTTAGAACCAAAAATCAAAAAGGGTTCTATTGATTACAAAAAAGGAGATTTATGAAGAAAGAAAAATTTGTTAGGACTGTGCTAGGCGATGTGCCTGCTAGTTCTATCGGTATTACTGACTGTCACGACCACCTTATAAAGAACGGTGGCCCTGAAATGGAAGAACACATTGACTTTTTAATGATCGATGTTGAAGCTGCTAAAAAAGAACTTCAAGAATTCGTTGATCACGGTGGAAAAACAATGGTTACAATGGATCCACCTAATGTTGGACGTGATGTATTTAGAATGATGGAAATTGCTAATGCATTCAAAGGCAAAGCAAACATTATTATGTCTACAGGTTTCCACAAAGCTAAATTCTATGACAAATACTGTTCATGATTAGCTAATGTTCCAACAGACGACATTGTTAAAATGTGTGTCGCAGAAATTGAAGAAGGTATGGACGTTTACAACTATAATGGACCAGTTGTAAAACGTGGTAAAGCTAAAGCTGGTATTATTAAAGCTGGTACAGGTTATGCTGCTATTGACCGTCTTGAATTAAAAGCACTTGAAGTTGCTGCTAGAACCTCAATTACAACAGGTTGCCCAATTTTAGTACATACTCAATTAGGTACAATGGCTTTAGAAGTTGCACAACACTTAATTGACTTTGGTGCAAACCCTCGTAAAATTCAAATTTCTCACTTAAATAAAAACCCAGACCCATACTACTATGAAAAAGTTATTAAAGATACAGGCGTTACACTTTGTCTTGATGGACCAGACAGAGTTAAATACTACCCTGACTCAACTCTTGCAGATAACATTAAATACTTAGTAGACCAAGGTCTTCAAAAACATATAACATTAAGCCTTGATGCTGGTAGAATTCTATACCAACGTAACTATGGTTTAACAAAAGGTAAAGAAACATTTGGATTCTCATACTTATTTGATAGATTTATTCCTTTACTTAAAAAAGTTGGTGTTCCTCAAGATGCTATTGATGACATTTTGATCAACAACCCACGTGAAATTCTTGCATTTGATGAACCTCGTAAATATGAACCATCAAAAGTATCAAACGAATTAAAACAACTTAAAAAAAATCTAAAACTAGATTAATTTAAACTTTTATATATTTATTAAAATTAAACTTAACTTAATTAATTATTCATTTATTTTTATCCATAAAAACTTAAAAACATAAAATTACTTATAACTTATATACTTATTTAACTCAAAATAATTCCACTTTTCGGGGGAAGGATATCTTATGTCAGAAAACAAGACAAAAAGATCTTTTAACTGAAAAGCTTTAGTTGGTGCTCTTGTAGTTATCGCTATTTTTGCAGGATTCTATGTTCTTGCTTTAGGTCTCAAAAAATGAGATTTTAAAGCTGGTACATTATTCTTTGCAAAAGACTTATTATTAAATAACTTCTTAGGAATTAACGCTGTATTAATCGGATTAATTGTCTTCATTGGCTATTTAATACTAGGTAGAGGCTTTTCAGACTCACTTATTGGAATGCTTAAAGCCATGATTGGTGTCTTAATGATGCAAATCGGTTCAGGAATGATTGTTGGTTTAGCTAAACCAGTGTTCCTTGCATTCTCTAAATTCGGTAAAGGGCTTACACCACTTGATACATACTTAGGACAAGTTTCAGTAGAAAACTTCCTTAACTCAGTTGGTCAAGGTTTTGCTTCATGATTAGCATATGCCCTATTAATTGGTTTAACAATTAACATTATTTTAATTGCATTAAGAAGATGAACAAATGTTCACTCACTTATGATTACAGGACACGTTATGTTCCAACAAGCAGCTGTTGTTGTTCCAGTTGTACTTGTATTAATGTTCTCAGGACAACAATTTAGAACAGCAGAAGGTGCTATTAATGTAGGCGGCCAAGTCGGTACAATCTTCTTCTCAGGTTTATTACTTGGTACTTACTGAGGTGTAGCTTCATCTTCAACAATTAAAGGTTCAGATGCTGTTACACAAAAAGCTGGTTTCTGTGTTGGTCACCAACAAATGTTCGGTATTGCTATTGCATACCAAATTGGTAAATTCTTCGGTAAAAAAGAAGATTCAGCAGAAACTAAAAAACTTTCAAACAAAGTTAAATTATTAGAAGACAATATCTTCACACAAAGTGTATTGATCTTATTAATTTTCTTAATCCTTATCTTAATTATTCAATTCGCACCTGCAGGTGCATCAGTAAGATTTGGTTTAAGCAATGGACTTGTAAACAAAGCAATTTATGGTTCATGAACACCAGGCGGTGGAGCAGTTTATTGACCAATTAACCTTGTTTTAGGGTCATTACAATTAATTGCTGCTATCCTTACATTGCAAGCTGGTATTCGTATGTTCGTTTCAGAACTTCAACAAGCTTTTCAAGGAATTAGTGAAAAATTAGTTCCAGGATCAGTTGTTGCTGTTGACGTTGCTGCCACATATGGTTTCAGCCAAAACTCAGTTACCTATGGTTTCTTATTTGGTTCAATTGGCCAATTCTTAGCTATGGGTCTTGTAATTGGATTAGCTCAAATTCCAAACTCAAGATTTGAAATTGTTATGGTAGTTCCATTATTCATTACATTGTTCTTTAACTCAGGTTCAATTGGAGTATTTGCAAATGCTTCAGGTGGATATAAAGCTACTATTGCAGTACCAATGATCTTTGGTTTCGTTGAAATTATTGTTGTTGCTCTTGCTTTAAGTATGATTAAAAACTTTGGTGTAATGCACCAAGTAGATCTTGACTTCCAATACTTTGAAAAAACTCTCACAAAAGCAGATGCATTCAAATCATTTACAGATTCATTAAATGCAAATTCTGCTAACTTGTTTATTCAAGGTGATGCTACTAAAGCTGTTTCAGCAGCACAATTAAATGATGCTATTACAAACATTAACAGTCAAGATTCATTTAAAATCTTAAAAAGCTTAAGTGAAGTTACAACAAACTGAACTTTAGGACATGGTAAAAATGCTAAAGCTATATCTCTCCCAGATATGCAATACTTATCAAGATATGTTTCAGACCAAATAGCTAAAGCTAAAGATATGAAAGAAATCTTGAAATTATCTTCATTCCAAAGAACACCATTCTTAACAGGATTTAATGGTATGTTTGACTGAACATGTATCTTTGGTTCAATTATGATTCTTGGTGGATGACACCCATATGCAGCTTACATCGTATTCCCTCTTTACGTTGTTGGTATGATCTTTGCTGCTCAATTCTTTGACTCACACAGACAACACAAACCTACAGTATTCCAAAGAATGCTTAAAGTTAAAGTCGAAACTTTAGAAGATCAAAAGAAAGCTGAAGAAGTTGCTAATGCACCAGTTGAAGAAGTTCCTCAACCAGAAGTTGCAGAACAAGCTGCTTAATTAGGCAAAAAAGTAAAAATAAAGGCAGAATTTTCTGCTTTTATTGCTTATATTAATATAAATTATATATACTAATTATTAAAATTTAGGAGATTAACATGAAAGTATTATGTGTTTGTGGCTCAGGTATGGGCACAAGTATGATTATTAAAATGAAAGTTCAACAAGCTATGAAAGAACTTTCAATTCCAGGAACAGTTGAAGCTTTAGGTTTAGGTCAAGGCAAAACAGTTGTAAACAACTTTGATGTTGTTTTGTGTACCTCAAACTTTGTTTCAGAAGTATCAAAAGGCAAAGCAAAAGCTTATGGTTTAAAAAACATCATGGATGTTAATGAAATCAAAGCTGCTCTAAAAGATGCATCAAGCAAGATGTAATAATGGCTGATAAATTAAATTTATTAGATAACTTAATTGTTAATGATTCAATCGTACCTCATGTTGATGTTAAAGATTGAAAAGACGCAATTAAGAAAGCTTGCTTACCATTAGAAAAAGCAAAAGTTATTAATTCTAAGTATTATGACTGCATTTTAGAGTCAATTAAAAAACATGGACCATATTTCATTTTAGTAGATGGTCTTGCTATGCCACATGCTTCAGCAACAAAAGACGCTGTTTTTGGAAACGGATTCTCACTTATTACTCTTAAAAAACCTATCAAATTTGAAGGAGATGAAAGAGAAGTAAAAATCCTTATGGGACTAGCCGCAAAAGATGGTGAAACTCATACATCTGTTGCTATTCCACAAATTATTGCTGTTTTTGAAGATCCACAAAATATTGAAAAAATAGCACAAGCTAAAACAAAAGAAGAAATTATAAATATCATAAAAGGTGTTGATTATACTAAATACCTTAGTTAGGACTTAATATGAAACCAATGTTACAAATTGCTTTAGATAACTTAACAATTGAAGATGCAATTGCAAGTGCCAAAAAGGTTGAAAAATACATAGACATTATTGAAGTAGGAACTATTCTTATTGCTTCAGAAGGTAAAAAAGCTATTAAAGCTTTGAGAGAAGCATTTCCTACAAAAATCATTGTTGCTGATGGCAAAATTGCAGATGCTGGGAAAGTTTTTGGAAAAATGTTTTTCGAAAATGGTGCTGACTTTACAACATGCATTTGTGCAGCTGAAGTGCCTACAATTGTTGAAACAATGAATATAGCCAAAGAATATGGCAAAAATAAAGAAGTTCAAATTGAATTAACTTCAAACTTTACTTGAGATCAAGTTGATGATTGAGCAAAAGTAAAAGTTCCTCAAGTTGTTTGACACCGTTCAAGAGACAGTCAAGCTAGTGGAGTTAAATGAGGACAAAAAGACATAGATGCTGTTGCAAAACTTGCTAAAAAAGGTTTTAAAGTAACTATTACAGGTGGTGTTGCTCTTGAAGATATTAAACTATTTAAAGATATTCCTATTTACATCTTTATAGCTGGAAGATCATTAAGAGATGCTGAAAATCCTGAATTAGCTGCTAAAGCCTTTAAGGACGAATTTGCCAAATATTGAAAATAAAAAAAGACTTCTAGGCATCTATGAAAAAGCTATAAACAACAAATTTAGCTTAGAAGAAAAAATTATAATTGCTAAAGAAGCTGGTTATGACTTTATGGAATTTTCAGTTGATGAAAGTCCTCAAAGATTAGCTCGCTTAGACTGAAGTGATGAAGAAATTACTCATGCTCAAAGCTTACTAATCAAACACAAATTTAACTTTAACTCAATGACCCTTAGTGGTCATCGTAAATATCCTTTTGGTTCTAAAGATCCTAAAATCAGAGCTAGAGCCAAAGAAATAATGACTAAAGCAATTATTTTAGCCAAAAAATTAGGTATTAGAACTGTTCAACTTGCTGGTTATGATGTTTATTATGAACCAGGTGATGAAGAAACAAGAAAAAACTTTATTGAAGGAATGAAATGAGCAGTTACTGAAGCAAGTAAATATTCAGTTATGTTAGCTTTTGAAATTATGGATACTCAATTCATGGGAACTAATTCAAGAGCAATGACTTATATCAACATGATTAATAGTCCATATTTACAAATCTATCCTGATTTAGGTAATATTTATCAATGAAGTAAAAAAGAAGATTTGTATAACGAATTTGAACTTGCTAGAAATCATATAGTAGCTTTCCACTTTAAAGATACTGTACCTGGTAAATTTAGAGATACACCTTTTGGAACTGGCACTGTAGATTTCCCTTATCTTTTAAAAATATTAAAAGATTTAAAAATGAACCAACCTATTATGATAGAAATGTGATCTTTAAATAAAGAAAATGAAACAAAAACACAAGCTATAAAATACATTAAAGATGCTCATGATTTTTATGACAAAATGTGAGCTAAGGTAGGAGGTGACAAATAATGGCAATTGATAAAAAATATGAATCTGAAATCAAAAAACTTAAACAAGAAGTTTATGAAGCTAATATGTTATTAGTTAAATATGGACTTGTTATTCATACTTGAGGTAATGTATCAGGTATAACACAAGACCGTAAATATATGGTTATTAAACCAAGTGGTGTTTCTTATGACACACTTAAAGCTGATGACATGGTCATAACTGATTTAGATAACAATGTATTTGATTCTAAATATCGCCCTTCTTCAGACACACCTACTCATACCTTACTTTATAAAGAAAATCCTGAAATAAAAGGTATTGTTCATACTCACAGTCCTCATGCAGTAGCTTTTGCACAAGCAGGTAAAGATATTCCTTGCTTTGGTACAACACATGCAGATAATTTTTATGGACCAGTGCCATGTGCTAGAGCTCTAACTCCAAAAGAAATTGATGGAGAATATGAACACAATACAGGACTTGTAATAATAGAAACATTTAAAAAACGCAAGATTGACTGAAAAGCTTGTTCCGCAACATTAGTTAAAGAACATGGGCCTTTTGCTTGATCATTCAAATCTCCTAAAGATGCTGTTGACTTAGCCTTAACACTTGAACAAGTGGCAAAAATGGCTATTAATACCTTAATAGTTTCAAATAATAGTGCTCCAACTGCGCAAGAAGCATTGATTGAAAAGCACTATAACCGTAAGCACGGAAAGAATGCTTATTATGGTCAAAATAAATAATATAGACTACTTCATTTTTGATTTAGATGGTACACTCTATGATGATAATAAAAACATCTTAGAATCAACCAAAAACACTTTAAAACAGCTTCAAAAGGAAAATAAAAATATAATAATTGCTACTGGTAGACCTTATTATATGAACTATAAATTAATTAAGGATTTAGATATTAAACTACCAATAATAGCAGTTAATGGGGCTATGATTTATGATCCTATCACTAAAGAAGTGCCTTATTTTCAAGGACTAGACAAAAAAGTTGTTCAAGAATTAATTAACTTTTTAGAAGAGAATAGAATTGATTTTTTAGCTTACGATATTAATGGTATGAAAGGTAATAATTTCTCGAACCCTTATTGATTCGAATTTATGATCTATAAGAATGTAGTGGAAACTAATCCTTATCGTTGAGATTATCAAGAAGGAAGCTTAAAAGAAACTTGTAACCAATTTAACTTTGCTAAAATATTAATCATCACTCAAAACGTTCCACAAGAGAAGATAGACTCCTTACTTACAATTGCAAGCAAATTTCCAAAACAAATATATACGGTATCTTCTCAAAAAGGTGTTATTGACATAATGCCAATAGGAATATCAAAAGGTGAAACATTAAAAAAAATAGCTAAGATTAAAAATATTGATTTATCAAAAGCAATGGCTTTTGGTGATGCTGATAATGACATAAGTATGTTAAAATCTGTTAAAATTTCAGTTGCAATGGGTAATGCAACAGAGAATTTAAAGAAAGTTGCAACTTATGTAACAGATACAAATAATAATGATGGAATTGCCAAAATTATTAAAGAATTAGAGTTAGTAAATGACTAAAATTAAAGTTTATAAAGTTAACATAATCGAAAATAGATACTGATATTGTCCTTCACTTTTTACATTCAGTAGAAGGTTATGAGCTTCAAGACCATTTGCTACTCTTGAAGAATTAATGAGACATTTAGAAATTAAATATAATCCAGGGTATTTTAATTTCAATGGTGATCTAAGATTTAAAGCATTCAATGAGTTACAACGAGTACATAAAGTAGGTATCTCAATTAATCCTTCAGCGGTTAAAAATAAAGACAATTATTTCAAGTTTCATATTAGTGAAAATGTTGAAGTAGTGTTAGATGATTTATCACTAAAATTAATTAGTAAAGGTAGATCGTTTGCCTGTCCAATGCATTTCTTTGATGATTTATACTTAGAATATTTTGATGAGAAAAAAGTAACTAAAAATCAAAAATTGAGATTAACTTGAAGAAAGTATTTCTTCAATATTGAAGTTGTTGAAAAAGAACAAACAGAATAATAATAAAAAAATGAACTTTTGTAGAGTGAACCCCAAATTCCGGACTTTTTGGAAAGGGGTTCATTTTTATGCAATTTAAATTTAAAAAAGTAAAAAGAAACAAATGAAATAGAGATATAAAAGGTTATTTAAAATTAAAACTTGATCAAAAGATAAAAATTATCGAATTATATTTTCAAGAATTTAGTATTTTAGAAATATCTAAAATAATGGAAAACTCTTATTCAGCATGCTATTCAGTAATAGAAAAATACAAAAAGTTTGGTTATAATTCTTTTGCTATGGAAAAGAAAAAAGGAAGAAAATCTAAAATAAATTTAGATGCTCAAAAGGCAACAAATTTTAAAATCAATATTGAAAATAAAATAGAAAATAAAGATTTATTAATTAAACAATTAAAGGAAGAAAATAAAATACTCAAATTGGAGAATGCGATAGCAAAAAAAGTGAGCGCCTTGGTTCAATTGAAAGACTCACTAACAAAGAAAAATTCCAAATAACAATTGAACTAAGGCAAGAATTTAAAAAGCTATTTTTTATTAAATTAATATTAGAAAAAATTAAATTGAAAAAGTCAACTTTTTATGAGATATTAAAATCACAAAATAAACCTGATAAAGATGAAAATTTAAAAAAGGTTATTTTTGACTTATTTAACTATAATAAAGGACTATACGGTTATAGACGTATTACTTTTGCTTTAAGAAATAAAGGAATAATAATCAATCATAAAAAAGTTCAAAAATTAATGAAAGCAATGAATATTTTCGGCAAAACGCTAAGAAGAAAAAATAAATATTCTTCATTCAAAGGTGATGCTCACAAAAACATTCCAAACTTGCTTTTAGATAAAGAAAATATCACAGAAGATTTCTTCAGATACAAAAGAAATTTTTCAAATAATAAATATTTGAAAATACTAGGAACAGATGTTACTGAATTTAAATTAAAAAATGATGAAAAAGCATATTTTTCTCCTGTAGTTGATTTTGAAAACAGAGAGATTTTAGGTTATTCGATTTCTAAATCGCCTAATTTAAGAATGGTTGGTAAAATGTTAGAAAACGTAGAAGAGAATGGCCACAGCTTAAAAAATGTATTATTACATTCTGATCAAGGATGACAATACACTCATCAAGATTATATTGATTATTTGAAAGAAAAACAAACAACTCAAAGCATGTCAAGAAAGGGAAATTGTTTAGACAATAGTCCTACTGAATGTTTATTTAGTGTTATAAAAAGAGAATTTTGATTTGGAGAAGAAAAGAAATTTAATAGTTTTAAAGAATTTAAAACTGCTTTAGGAGAATATATTTCATATTATAATAATGACAGAATTGTTAATAAATTAAAAGGACTTAGTCCTGTCCAATACAGGAATAAGTCCAAACATAATTAAAAAGTCCAATTTTTGGGGTTCATACCATTGCTTAAAAACAAGGGTTCATTTTTTGATATTATTTTGTTCTAATTAGCCTATAAAAAAATGTAATAAGTAAAAATTGCATTCAATTTTTGTTTAAATATTAAAAACAAAAATTGAATTATTATCGCTTGCTTGAGGGTCTATTTGAGTGTCTTTTTTGACCTTAACTTCTTTTAGGTTTGTACATCCTTTAAATGTATTTGCTTGTATTTGATTCACGTTGGTATTTGTTAAGTCTAATGTTTCTAATGATTCGCACTGTTTAAAGGCATTAGTTTTAATTATTGTTGTGTTATTTGGGATATGAACGGTTTTTAAATTAAAACACATTTCAAAAGCACCTTCAGTGTTTAAATTTACAGTATCTGGAATGTTTATTTCTTCTATTGAATTACAATGGCTAAAAGTTTCTTTTCCAATTATTTGAAGTTGACTGTTGAAGATAATTTTTGTTAGACTTCTACAACCATAAAAAACACCATCACCTAATTTAATCAAATTTGCGGGGAATGTAATTTCAGTTAATGAAACACAATAGGCAAAAACTTTGTTTCCAATAGTTTGTAAAGATTGAGGTAAATGAATTTTAGTTATTTTATCAAAACCATTAAATACTTCATTTTTAATTTTAGTTATACCTTCTGGTAAAGTAATTTCACCCGCGTAGTTTTTATTTTTGTTAAAAGATATTAGTTCATTGTTAACTATTTCAAAATCTTTGGAGTTGTTGTTTGAAGTTTGATTATTACAACTTAATGTGCTTAAAGGTAATAATGGTAAACTTCAAATTAAGTTTGATAAAAGTATTTTCTTTTTCATGTTAGTCCTCCTTTTATCTATATTTTTATTCTACTCTTTTTTGAAATAATAAAAAATGAACTCGCAAATTCGAGTCCACTTTGTAAGTTAAATTATTTAACAAGCATTAATTTGTCAGCACGTTTAGTCATTTTTTCGCCAAGAGCTGTATCAATAATGTGTTTGTGTTCTGATTCATTAAGAATTACAACGATAACATCACTTACTTTATTTTGGTTTGATAAGTATTCAACATCTACTGTACATAACAAGTCACCAGCTTTAACTTTTTTGCCTTGTTTTAATTTGGTTTCGAAACCTTCGCCATTTAAAGCAACAGTATCAACACCAATGTGAATAAGTACTTTAATACCTTCTTCTGTTGTAATACCATAAGCATGTTTTGTAGGGAATACTGTTTCAAGAGTACCTGAAACTGGAGCTCAAATTGAAGCTTTCTTTTCAGCTTTAAGACGAATTGCAATACCATCACCTAAGTATTTATTTGCAAATGTTTCGTCAGGTACTTGACTAAGAGGAATTACATCTCCAACTGCTGGAGCAAAGAATTCAACTGGACGTTCTAAGTCGTTAGATTCGTCAACTCATTTAGTTTCTGTCATTGATGATGTTTCAACTTGAGGTTCAGGTGTAACTGCTGGGGTTTCTTGAACAGTAGGTTGTTCTTGTGTTGGAGCTTCAACTACTACAACTGGTTGTGTTGGTTCGCTTTTTGCTTCAACAACAATGTCATCTAATTCACCTGAAGCTAAAATTTTTCTAATGTTAGCATTCATTTGTTCAGCAACAGGGCCAACAATAACTTGAACGTGTTTATCACCTTCTCATTTAAGTGCAACTGCACCTGCTGCCTTACATTCAACTTCATTTACTAAGTTTCTATCGTTAATATCATATCTTAATCTTGAAGCACAGTTATTTGTGTTAACGATGTTTTTTGGACCGCCTAAAGCAAGAATCATTGCATATTCTCTTGCGTTTCTTGCTGAAGTATCTTTACTTGAAGAATTTTCATCATTTCCATCTTGTTTAGCTTGGAAGTCTTTTTTGGTGAATAATCTAACTGTTTCACCACGACCTGGGGTTGCCAAGTTGAATTTCTTGATGAAGAAGTAAAAACCACCAAGATAAATAAAGAAGTAAGGAACTCCGACTGCTAATGCTCATCAGAAGTTTGTACCTTTCATCACAGGAATAATGCCATAGATGATTAAGTCCATAATTCCACCTGAGAATGACATACCAATGTGAACGCCAAGAACGTTAGCTAACAAGAATGATAATGCACAGAAGAATGCATGGAATCCCCAAAACAATCATGGTGCTAAGAATAAGAATGTAAATTCAATAGGTTCTGTAACACCAGTAATAACTGAAGTAAGAGCTGCAGGAATAACTGTACCAGCTGCCACTTTTCTATTTTCTTTAGGAGCCGCTAAAATCATAGCAACAGCTGCACCCGGTAATCCTAGAATCATGAATGAGTATTTGCCTTGCATGAATCTACCTAATTTAATGCCTAATTCACTAGCAACAAATTTATATAAAGGTAATGTATGAACTTCATGTGCTGGTGTAGCATCTTTTCATGTTATAGTGTTGAAATTTAATTTCATTACACCAATAGCAGCATATGAGTCACCCATTCATTCATTGTGTTTAGAAGCCATCAAAGCTTTTCAACCATTGTACGCAGTTAATGCAGTAGCATCTCCTGAAAAAGTATTTCCTCTTGCTTCTCAATCTTCAAGCGCTTTAAGAATATCACCGCCTGCATTTGTGTATCAAAGAGGTGCATAAAATGCGTGGTGTAAACCAAATGGAATTAATGATCTTTCAATATAACCAAAAACAAATGATTCAATTCCATAAGGTACATGGCCAAGACTATTACCAAAGTAACTAAGACCAATACCAACTCATGGTCATATAAGGAGGAATAAGAATGCTAATGGAATCATAGCAACTATTGTTATTAATGAAACAAAACGTTTTCCTCCAAAGAATGAAATAACAGTTGGAAGTTTAATTGTGTGTAATTTGTTGTATAAGTATGAAACTATTAAACCAACAAAAATACCACCGAAAACTGAAGTTTGAAGAGTTTTGAATCCTAATGAAGAACCAACGACTTGTTTAACTTCAGCACCAAATTTACCTGTCATTCAAAGAATGTTATATCCTTTTAATGTTTCATAGTAAAGTTGTCCTGTTTTATCATCTTTAAGTATTGTTTTACCTATTAATTCACTAGCTTGTTTAGTGCCATCAATATTAGTTTTTTCTATAACACTTTGAATAAATGGAGCTTGTATTGCTGAGAATACTAAGTATCCAACTATTGCGGCGAAGACACCGACTCCGGCTTCGTCGGTAAATGCCACAACAAAGGCAGCGGCAAACAATAGCGGCATTGCTCCAAATATTGGGTCACCTAATAACTTAATAAAGTCACCAATTACAATACCAGCTTTAGCAGCAGATGATAATGGATTGTTGTTAAGAACAATCGCTGATTGACTTGATATTGTTGCACCAACCCCTAGAAATAGACCAGCTATAGACATAACGGAAATTGGTAACATGAAAGCACCAGAGATTTTACTTAGAATCTTACGAAAATTTCCCTTACGGCTATTGTCTTTTGGTTTAGATTTTTTGTTTTCTATACCTGTAGTTTGTGCTGTAGTCATTTTTCTCCTTTCATATACATTTAATAAAATTACCCTAAAATCTAATATTAATAATAAATATTAAGGTTCTTAAATTATAAAAAGAAAATCAATAAAAATAATTTTCAAAATTAACTATGTGAAAAAAATAAGGAATTTATTCCATACTAATTTTTTAATCATAATCTTTTTAAAAAATTGAAAAACTTTAAAAAAATATTTTACTAAAAAGCCTATAAAATAGATAAATTTATCAATTATTAAAAAAGAGGTTAATGTAATTGAAATTTGATTATAAAATGAAAAAATTTTTAGAGAGGTAAAAAAAACTTTCACATAAAGCAAAAATTTTAAATAAAAAAAGGACTTTTTTGAGCCCTTTTTTTACATTGAAGATTAATATAATATTTTGAAATAAAATGAGAAAAGCATCCGCGCACAGCACTTTTCAATTATCTAAAGAAAGGAGTCTATATACTCTTAAGCAACTATCCCTATGGGTATAGTAATTGTCCATCTAAAGGGGACACATCGACATCATTATATACCATTATTGGGATTAAGTCAAGAAAAAAATATACAAAATGGTTGGTACAATTTTCTTTAAAATTTTGAAGATATTAATTTATGCTTTTACTTTACAAAAATTCTTTTTTGTATAAAATAAAGTTAAATTTATATATTCATATAGTAAAGGGGTTAATATGAAAATTTTTAGAATTAAGGAAACTTCACCTTATGTTACTTTAGCTTTAGAAAATATTATTATGCATGATCATGATTTAAAAGGTGATGTACTTTTAATTTATCAACATGATAATGCTATTATTATTGGTAACAATCAAAATGCATATGAAGAAATTAACCGTTCTTTTGTAAAAGAAAATAATATTAAATTAGCTCGTAGAATGTCTGGCGGTGGAGCTGTGTATCATGATTTAGGCAATATTAATTTTAGTTTCATAACTGACTATGATAAAAAAGGCGGTTATGAAAGATTTCTAACTCCAATTATTGCTTTTCTTAAAAGCTTAGGTCTAGATGCTCAATTTAAAGGTCGCAATGATGTTGTGGTTAATGGCTGCAAAATAAGTGGTAACGCCCAATATATTAGTAATAATCGAATAGTAAGCCATGGAACATTATTATTTGATGTTGATTTAACAAAATTATCGAAAGCACTTAATCCTGCAAGAATTAAGTATGAATCTAAAGGCATTCAATCAGTTAGATCTAGAGTAGTTAATATTTATGATGAATTATTAAACAAAATGACAGCTGAAGAATTTATTAGTCGTCTAATTAATTATTTTGTTAAGAATTTTAAAGGAGAATTTATTGATATTGATTATGCAAAATATCAAGAACAATTAAACTCTTTACAACAAAAATTTGCTTCTGAAGAATGAATATATAATAAAGCAGCAACTTTTAAATATAAAAATGGAGCTAAATTTCCTGGTGGAATTTTAGTAGTTAAAGGTAATATTGAAAAAGGTACTATTAAACAATTAGTTTTTGAAGGTGACTTTTTAAGCAAAAAAGATATTCATGAAATTGAACCCTTATTTAGTAATGTAGCTTTAAATGAACAAAGCATTCTAGAAGTTTTAAATCAAATTAAAAACTTGAATGAATATTTTGGAACTGTTACTAAGGAAGAAATTGTTAGCTTGTTAATTGGTTAGGAGGCTAAAATGTATAAAAGACAATCAATTGAACTTTTAGGCGAAACAATTTATTATGAAAGAATAGATTGTTTTCAAAAAGAAAAAAGACCAGCAACTGTTTTACTTGTGCACGGTTTTAATTCTGATTCAAATACCTTTACTAGATTTATTGATTTTGCTGAAGTAGTGGCCGAAAATACACCCGATAATGACGAATTAAGAGAAGAATATAGAAACTTTCATCGTTTCAATTTATATGCTTTAGATTTGCCTGGTTGTGGAAAATCTGGAAAAAATAGTCAAATAACACTTGATTTATATAACAAAATAGTAGTTGAATTTATTAACACAGTTTTAAAAGACCACGAAGTAATTTTAATTTCGCATTCAATGGGTTCAGTACCTTGTTTGTATGCTAAAAAAGAATGCAAAAACGTAACTAGGTTATTTATGGTAGCTCCTTTAAATTATGCTTTAGTTGACGATAAGCAAAAACTAATTAATCTTAAAAAATGATTGATTCCTGCTAATGTTGAAGATGCTAGAAATTCATTAAAAGCATTGGTTTATAATCCTGAAGATTATTATTTAAGAAACTTGGATTATAATGCTGAAAAATTAGCGAGCAAATATAATGAAAACAAAGAAACTTTTTCTTATCTATTAAATGAACAAATTTTAAATAAAGATTATTTATTAAAACATGTAAAGCCTTTATTTGCAAATCCAAATGGTTGTGTAATTATTTATGGTGAAAATGATGAATTTGTGACACCAAAAGAAATTAAAAAAATAGAAGAAGATTATGGTTATAAAATTGTGCAATTAAATGAATGTGGACATGCTGCATTTTATCAAAAATTAAATACCATTTATTGAATAGTTCAAAAAGAATTAAATTATAAATAAAAATAGAACTTTTTTGCAAACTGTTAATTCCAAAAGTGAGACCCCATGTTTTAGAGATCTCACTTTTATAATTTACATTATTTATATTCATTGATAATTATTGAATGTTTAGTAAAATAAGTAATATATATTATATTAAAAGGAAAAATATGAATAGGCAAAAAACTTTATATCAACCTAAAATTTCAATTTTAATTCCCTTGCATAATAGTGCTAAATATTTTAATTCCACTATTAAAACTATTCTTAATCAAAGTTATGAAAATTTAGAAATTTTATTCCATGATGATGCCTCTAATGATGAAACAAGAAAAATCTTAGAAGATTTGACCATTAAAGATTCTAGAGTTAAATATATCTTTTCTGATACTAATATTGGTTCAGGATATTCAAGAAACAAATTAATTGAAGCTTCTACCGGAGATTTCATTTTTTTCATCGATGATGATGATGAATTTTTAAGTCCTAAAATAATAGAACGTTGTGTTAAATATTTAAAGCCTAATTTAGAAATACTTTCAACACAATTTAAATATAAATTTGATGATTTAGGTATTAAAATACCTATCAATAATATTGTTAAAACATTGAAAATCAATCCTTCACCAATGCATTATTATTTGAATACCACAACTTTTGCTTGAGGACATTTCTTCAACAAAAAATTTTTATATGATATTGATGTTAATTTTAGCAAAGTTAAAAAATATGAAGATATTGCAGAAATGGGAAACATTTTTTCCAAATGTAAGAATTTTAAAAGAACTTTGATTTATTCTATAATTTATCATAGAAAAACCAATTCATTAACTTCATTTGATAAAAACTATATCAATAAAATTGAATGTATCAACCAAGCCTACAAATTTAATTTAGAAAACATAGTATCAAATTTAAAAAATGATGTAAGTTTTAAAATTCTTAAAAAAACTGTAAATTCCTTATTTATGGAACATTTAAGTTTGATTAGTGTTTACTATATCAATTTAAAAAATCGAAATTTAAAAAAAGAATTTAAAAAATTCATCAAAGATATTTATCCTTCAATTTTAGAAATATATAATGGTTTTGATGTAAAAATCAAATATCGAAGAATTTCTGATTTACCAGTTTTTGTTACTAAATTTTTATATAAAATACCAAAAGTTAAAAAATAGAAAGGAGAAATAATGACTTATTTATTAATTGGTGGAGCAGGTTATATCGGAAGCCATGTAGCTGAAGTTATAAATAAAGAAAATCAAAATAAAGTAATTATTTATGATAATCTTTCAACAGGATTTAAAGAATTTATTGAAGAAAAAAGTAAATTCATTCATGGAGATATTTTAGATATAAAAACATTAGATTTAACTTTTAAAAAAAATAAAATAGATGTAGTAATTTATTTAGCAGGTTTAATTAAAGTTGGTGAAAGTGTACAAAAACCACTTGACTATTATGAAACCAATATTCAAGGCTTAGTAAATGTTTTAAAAACAATGAAGAAGCATAATGTTAATAATTTGGTATTTTCTTCATCAGCAGCAGTATATGGTAATAACTCATTACACGATGGTTATTTTTTTGAAGAAGACCCAAAAGAACCATGTAGTCCTTATGGTAGAACCAAATATTTTGGAGAACAAATTATCAAAGACTTTGCTAATACAAATAGTGATTTCAAATATACTTTTTTAAGATACTTCAATGTTGCCGGTGCTTCAAAAAGTAAAAGAATTGGTTATTTAACCAAAAATGGTGTTGCACCGACTCATCTTATACCTGCTATTAGTTATTATGCTTTTGGTTTAATTCCCGAATTCAAAATTTTTGGTAATGACTATAACACACCTGATGGGACATGCATAAGAGATTATGTATATGTATATGAATTAGCAGAATTACATTTATTAACTGCAAAAAAAATGATTAAAGAAAAAACTTCATTATATTACAACATTGGTAGCTCAAAAGGCTTTTCAAATCTTGAAGTTGTAAATGCTTTTGAAAAAAATTTAAGCAAGAAATTAAATATTGAATATGGTCTAAGAAGAGCAGGAGACCCTGATAAATTAATAGCTTCAAATAAAAAAATATGTAAAGAATTAAATTATGAAGTAAAAACTAATTTAGATGAAATAATTTCTAGTGAGATTGAATTTAGAAAAGAACATTTATAAAATGTGTGAAAGTTATAAAAGCGAGACCCACCATTTTAGTGAATCTCACTTTTTTTGTTTTGTCCTTGTATAATATAAATTGCATCAAAAGAATTAAAAATAAAAATAATGAATTTATAACTGAATATATACATGTTTTTGTCGAAAAATACGATCTTTTAACATTTATGAATTCGTTAAATAGAAATAAATTACATCCCAATAATGTAAGAATTGAAACAGTTATTAAAGCACTAGAAATGTTTAAAGAATTAAATAACTTTAAGAATATTCATAAATCTTTAAATTTAAAACGCGAAACATTTCAAAAACTATTTGATGACTTATCAGATGATAGAAAAATGATTTCCAAAA
This sequence comes from Mycoplasmopsis fermentans PG18, assembly GCF_000209735.1. Classification (NCBI taxonomy): domain Bacteria; kingdom Bacillati; phylum Mycoplasmatota; order Mycoplasmoidales; family Metamycoplasmataceae; genus Mycoplasmopsis; species Mycoplasmopsis fermentans. Next base: position 719,599 of record NC_021002.1, on the reverse strand, counting down.
CCGATAAATTTTTTAAAGGTTTGACGTGCCCACATTGTGGGGCTTATAAGCCCTTAGTTACAATTTTGAGTATAAAAAATAAAATTTCAGTTTTAAATAAATACAGAAATTGTAGAAGAATAATAGTTAATCAAAAAATTAAAAATAAACACAAAGATTGAATTAAATATATAAATCAAAATTCAAATGTATATGATAGATTATGCAATGAAAATAGAAAAAATTCTTTAAGAACTTTTTGCCAAAAATCAGTTCGAACATTAATTGATGAAGCTAAAGAAAAATGCTTAAAAATTAAGTTTCCACACTTCACTACAATATACAAAAATATAAACATTTTAATATTTGATATAAATATCTCAATTTTGCCCAATAAGTCTGTAGGAAAGGGAGAAAGGCATAAAAAAGACCCTTCAATTCCAAAGAAAAGAAGAGTCGGATTACATATAAGTTTAAGACCAGAAATTACAACAATGTTCGATTTTGAATTTGATACAGTACATGGCAAAAGCGATGATTTATATCATATTGCTGTTTTAATGAATAGAGCAACACGAAATTTTATATGCGATTATGCGAACGAGATGCAGATTCAACTAAAGAAGCGTTAATACATATGATTGATGAACATGAATTAAATATTAATACTTTAACCATTGACAATGGTTCAGAAAATTACACTTTAGATCAGATCAACACTATTAAGCAAATATATCATTGCGATGCTTTCAATTCAAGTCAAAAAGGTAGAATTAAAAATTGTAATAAAATGATAAGAAAATATAGACCAAAATCAATTACTTTTGATAATTTAACACATGAATGAATTGAAATAATTAACGAAAAAATAAATAATTTTGTAAGACATGAAGTAGATGATTTTCCATTTGCTATGTCAGCAAATCAATTTGAAAAATTTATTCAAGAAAACAAACATTTATACCCATCATTTTATACAAATTTATACGCTTAATTAAATATTTTAAAAAATAAAACTACCTAACTCAGCTGAGTTATTTTTCCTATTGCTTTATTTCGAATTATTTTTATTTATTAACAAAAATAGCAAAAAAACTTTTATAATATCTTTAGCAATTTGTGTTTAACGGACAAATTATTTTAAAAATCCATAATGGTATGTCTCACTTTTATAAAAATTTTAATAAGATTAAATTAATATTTTACTTCTTAATTTTTGATATAATTTGAAAATTATCTTTTGAATTATTTATATTATATTTTAAATATAATTAAAGAGAAAAATAATAAAATACAATTTACATTTATATACTTAAAACAATATTTTGAAATATTATTTTAGAAATTTGTAGTAAATTTAACAATTAAAAAATTGGATTTTATGTAGTAAGGAGTGGTAATGGTATATCAAAATGTAGTTTATATAGTTATGCCAATTATTGTAGCGATTTTTTTAATTTTTTCATTTCAATATTGATTTGTTTTATTTTTTGGTTTATTTGCTAAGCCAGTGAAATTTAAGACTCAAACTCAAAAGCTAAAATATGGTATAGTCATTTGTGCTAGAAATGAAGAAAAAGTTATTGCTGAGTTAGTAAAAAGCATAAAAAATTCTCAATATGATCAAGATAAACTCCAAACATTTGTGATAGCACATAATTGTACAGATAAAACAGCGGAAAAAGCAAGAAATGCTGGTGCTATTGTTTATGAATATTCTAATTCTAGCGAAAGAACTAAGGGTTATGCATTAAAAAAAATATTTGAATTCATAGAACAAGACTATGGTATACAAAGTTTTGATGGATATCATATATTTGATGCGGACAATATAGTTGATAGTCTATATTTTGAAAAAATGAATGATGCTTTTTTACACTATGATAAAAAAAATGTAATTACTTCATTTAGAAATACTAAAAATTTTGGTAAAAGCATTCAAACAATTAATTATGGACTTATGTTTATGTTCCATACAACCATTGAATCAAACGCTAGAATGAAGTTTAAGATGTCTTCAAAAATTTTGGGTTCTGGTTTTTTAATTAGCAATGAAATGGTTAAAGATGGTTGAAATATAACTATTCCATCCGATGATTCAGACTTTACGGTTGAACAAATTTCAGAAGGAAAAAATGTTAAATATTGTGATGAAGCAATGTTTTATGATGAACAACCTACTAAATTTAAAGATATGTGACGTCAAAGATTGAGATGAGTTTTTGGAAATAGAATTGTTTGAAGAAAAAGATTTAAATCTTTGATAAAAAATATATTTTCATCTAAAAAAGAGGATGATAAAAAAATATCAAAGTCTTCTTCTATTGATATTTTATTTATGATATCACCAATTAGTTTTATAGGTTTTTTAATTTTACTTTTAAATATTTTGTTAGTTTCACTTGGACCTATTTTTGGAGCTAATGCTACTCAAATGTGAATTGATTGAGCAATATCTTTCTCTATAAGTCATGCAATAATATACTTAATATTATTTGTAATTGGTATAATTACATACGCAAGAGGTAGAAAAAGAGTTCAGCGTGTTCCATGGTGAAAAATGATAATATCATTATTTATTTGACCTTTGTTTTTAGCGTTATACTTTCCTCTTCAAATTGTTGCTATATTTAAAAATATCAATAAATTTAATTGAACACAAATTGAACACAACAAAAACATTTAGTATTAAAAACATTGATAGGAGAAATTTATTTATGAAAATAACTATTATTTCAGGTGGATCAGGTAATGATGCACTAGTAAAAGGATTAAAAGCTTTTTACAAAGATAAAAATTTAAGCATTAAAGTTATTGTAAATGCTTATGATAATGGAAAATCTACTGGTGTATGTAGAAAAGTTACTGATACTTTAGGAGTATCAGATATAAGAAAAAATCACTCAAGAATGTATGTGAGTGAATATGGCGATAAAGTGGATAAAAACCTTTTAGAGTTTTATGAAAAAAGATTTGATTTCACTAAAAATAAAGAAGAATTAGAAATTTCTAAACTTTTAGATAAATGAAATTTAAAAGAATATAAAAAATATGTTTCTAACTTTTTCAAAAACCCTAAGGCCAATGAATTTAATTATAAAGACTTTAGTGTTTCAAATATAGTATATTCTCAAATGTATAAAGAATTAGGTTATGAAAAAACAAATAAACATTTTGCGATAAAATGGGAATTGATGATTTCGTTGTTTTAAATTCATTTGATAATATCTTTATCAAGGCATTAACGGAATCTGGAACAATAATAGATGATGAAGGAAAAACTGTCTTTTGAAACAATAAAAACGATAGAATAATTTCCACCATATATGAAGGAAAAATAAAATATGGTTTAAATCCTAAAGCCATTGAACTTATTGATAATTCGGATTTAATTATTATATCTACTGGTACTTTTTGATCGTCAATTCAACCTACAATTGAATATATGAATTTTTATGATTATATCAATAAGGCAAAATGTCAAAAAATTTGAATCATTAATAATGAAGATGATGGTGATTCATTTGGAGTTACTAATTTAGATTTTATCCATTATATGGAAAGAACCGGTCTTGACTTATCAAATGTAAAAATTTTACTTAATAAAAGTGCAAAAGAAACCTTAAAATTAACCATACCAAACTATAATTTCATAGTCAAAGATATGGGAAATATTAAGGGTAAACAAGAACCAGAAAAAATGGTTAAATCTGTTATTGATACCTATTATGATAAATAATTAAGGAGATAGATGAAATTCGGAATTATACTATCTGCTGGTAATCAAACTAGATTTAAAAGCGCAACTCCTAAAGCCTTGGTTAATGTAAATGGAAAAATTTTACTTGAGGAAAATATTTTGCGAATGTCAAAATATTGTGATCATATTTTTACGATATGTTCTTCCCAAAATGAGCATTTTTTTGAAAAATATAATCATATTGCTATCTCATCAGGTAAGGGTAGTGGAGATGCTGTACTAAAAGCATTATTGGAAATCAAACAAAAATATGGTTTTTCTTCAAATGATACTTGTTTTATATTATGAGGAGATTGTTTAATTGAAGACTTAATTTATAAAAAAGTTGTAGAAAATTATAAAAAAGTTGGTATTGTTCCATGTGTATTTGAAGAAAAACCCTACGTTCAAATATTTCAAAAACAAGATAATAAAATTGATGTTTTATTTTCTAAATTTGGAGAAAATGCATCATCTGGTTTTCATGATTTAAGTATTTTTTATTTTAATTGTGAGGAAATATTAAAATATCTTTTAGATTTTCAAAATAAAATAATAGGTAGGGATGGAAATTATGTTCATAAACATGGAAATGAAATGGAATTTTTAGATGTTTTTAATGAAACAGATATAAAAGCTCAAATATTAGAAATCAAAAATTATCAAGATATGTCATTTAACACTATAGAACAATTAAAAAATATAAAATAGTTTTTACAAAAACATCCCGTAACTTTCGGGATGTTGCTACATTGTAATTTATGAGTTTATACCTAGAAATTTGGAATATCGCATGTCGATATTCCTTTTTAATTATTAATATTGTTATTATCTTTTGTCCGCTAGGACAAATAAAAGTGAGGGAATTAACCCTCCCTAAAATATTTGGCAACTTGTCGCTCTTTCTAAAATATTATTTTAATTTTCCTATTTTTTTGAAAAACAAATTTCTATTCTTGTTACTTTCTCAGTTTCTCTTTTGTTTTCCATATAATAATTTGTCAATACCTGTTGAATTTCAAGGATTTTCTGCATTCAATTTTTCATACATTTCCAAAGCAGATAAATATCCAAAAATTTCTCTTGGACGATTGTTTATTTCATTTTGTACTTTTAGAATTTCTTCTTCAGTAATATCATCAAAATTAGTTTTTTTCTTAAAAAATCTTCTAACTAAACCATTGAAATTTTCATTTGAACCCCTTTGAAAAGAAGCATATGGATCAGCTTTATATATAAAAATTTTTAGTTTATATCCAATGAAAAATAATGTTGAAAATTCTAATCCATTATCCTGAGTTATAGATTTAACATTTAATTTATGTTTTCAAATAAGATTCCATAAATACAAATTTAAATTTCATGGATTTTTATTAGGAATTTGGTGATGTAAATTATTAATGGGATAAGTTAGAAATTTAAAAGAGAAAACGGTATTTCCTTTTTCTATCAACTATATTTTATATTAAAAAATGTAAATTACAAAGAAAATTGTATGGAAAAAATAGCAAATTTAATTGCCTTTCTATACTAATATTAATATAAATACTAATATGTCTGAATAAGAGTATTTTGAATTTTATTATCATTCAACAATAAAGCTTCTATTGTTTTTTGAGAATATAATGCAAAGCTTTTGTTTAGTTTTCTTTTAATATAAACAGATATGTGTCCTTCTATTAGTGAACTATAATCATTATTAATGATTCCACTTTCAAGTTTAGATGTGTATCTTATCAAACTATTTAAATTGTATCTATCAATATCGCTCAAAACAAAAGAGTCTCTAAAATAGAGATAAATTGTATTTAATATATCTAACAACTTTCCATAATCTCTACTGTTGTAAGCTTCTGATATTTCTTTTTCGATTTTTCACCCACTTAAATTTTGAATGCTATCTATAAAATTGTTAAATCCACGATTTCTCTTTTTGAAAATAAAATCATTAAATTTTCTTAAAAAATGAAATTTACACAAAATAAAATTGCCTTTTAGTTGTTTTGCTAGTGTTTGAATTCAATGAGCACCATCCCCTAAAATATAAACATTAAAGCTATTATAATCTCCATAATTTTTTGATATTGCTTCTTTAATTGTCTTTGATAAACATTTGCCAGAAATCATTTTAGAAGATGGCAAAATATTCATTATTTTATTCAAATTAACTATTTTATTATTCTTCAATTGATATATGGTTAAAAATCTTATTTTTAGTTTTTGTTTTGTTCTTCCTTGATTTGAATTTATAAATGTATCATCGATACCTATAAAAATGTTATTGTTTACTAATTCATTCTTGTAGTTTTTTAGACTGTTTATTTTATCTAAATTTATTTGTTTTACAATTTTATATATTTGAGTTTTGCTTACATTGTATTTGCTCGCAATTCTGGAATAAGTGATTCTATCTTTAACAGCATAATTTTGAATTCTTTCTTTTTCATCTTCACATATAGATGATCCAAAATTTAAATAATCAGGATAAAATGTATGCAACTTATTTGTTGTTTTATCTTTATATCTTTCTACTTTCAATTTAAATGTAAAATTTTCAAATCTCACAATTCTTATAATCACATCATGAGCTTTATATTTACTTTTTCTTTCATCACTATATTTATAATTAATTAATTGGTTAATCATATTTTTAATTAAGTTAATAGCAATGAATTTATTTAATGAATTTTCATCATTCATAATTAATGAACTTAATGAAAAATTCAAATTACTTTCATAATAATTTTGCTTATCTTGTAAATTCATATTTTTATTATAAGCCTGTTTTATAGTATTTTTAGTAAAATCACAGAAATAGAAAAAGAAGCCTATAGGCTTAATCTATAAATGTTTCTTCTTCTTTCTATATCATATTGCAATAACTGTTGCAATAATTCCAGCAACACTTAAAATAATTACTGGAATTAGCCATGAAAGTAATTTTTTCTTGTTTTTAGATTTAATTTCTAAAGCTTCTTTTAACATTTCTTCTGTAAAAATATTAATTAATTTAAATTCTTTATCTCCACTTATTAAATTCGATTCTTCTTTTAATTGAATCATCATTTTTAATTCATTATTGCCAACTTTACTAAAGAAAGAATCTCACTTTTGGTTTTCTAATAATTTAAATTCAATTAATTTGATTATTTCTTTAGCAGGATAATTTTCTTTTTTGAGAATATCAATAATTTTTTCATTTAAAGCTTTTTTGAAATCATTTAAATTCTTTTCACTTAAAGTAATAACTTCAAAATTTAAATCTTTTAAATTTAATTTTTTGTTTGCTGATGAATGAGTATTTATAACATTAACTGTATAAGGATTTTTCAACATAAAATGCTTGCCTTTTAAAGTTAAGGTTGTTCCGATAGACAAATCTAAATTATTGAAAAATGAATCAGTAAAATCAATAGTATATAACTTATCAATTTCAAGCTTTGGAGCTCTCTTTTTAAATTCTTCTATTATTTTTTCTCTAACTTGTCTAATAGCCTCATTTTTAATTTGAGCCATTTTAACAGGGTCTTTTTTATTTTCCATATCAACATTCACTTTTACAGTTAAGCCTGCTTCTGGTCAATTAAAATCGTCATCTGGAGCATTGTTGATAACATGGAGAGTGCAAGGATGATAAGTTTTAAAATTATTGTTGAAGTTTATTGCAAATTTTGCAATATTTTCATCTTTATTTCAATAAATGTCATCGTCTTTTGGATTAATTATTTTGTTTAACTCTTCATCATTGAACGATATATTAATATCATCTATTGTGATTTTTTTGTAAAGAGATTGATCAATTTTTTCATTGTATTTGATTAAATAATTCTTTAATAGTTCTTTAATGTATTTTTTGATTTCTTCTTTATCTTTTAAACCAAAAACATTTAAAGTTCCAGGATTAAAATTCAATAAATAACTATAATCTGATTTAAGTAAACTTACATTGTATGTATATGTATCATTATTAGCTATATAATAGTTTTTGTCTTTTGATATAGATTTAACTATTATTTGATTTTCATCACTATCTTTCAAAAGTTTTAATTCGATAATATTCAAGTCAATGTCTTTGTTATTTATATCTTTAGCAGATTTAATCAAATTATTAAGATTATTATTAGTTAACTCATTAACAAATACATTAAATGGTATATGTTCTTCAATATTAATACTATTAAATTTAATAAAAATAGGTTTTAATTCTAAATTGATATTAAAGCTTTTTCTTCTGATAAAAAAACTATTTAAGCTAGCATTTTCTTTTAAATCAATAACAACTTTAATTAATTTGCTTTTTGAATCAAAATAGCAGTTTTTAATTGTTAAAAATTCTTTATTTTTTGAGATAACATAATTTTCAATAAATTTAGCTTCATTATCTTTTTGATTTATATAATTTAAAAATTGTTCGTTTGTTTTAAAATCTTGTCTTAATTTGTTAATGTTAATTTCTGGTTTGATTTCAAAATTTTCTTCAAAAGATTTTTCAATTAAAAAATTATTATACTCATTAAAAATATCATCATATTTTAATTTATCAAGATCTTTTTTTGTTATGTTTAAATCAATAATTTTTTTCTTAGCTAAGTATTTTTCGAAATCATTTGAAACTTTAAGATTTTTATTTCTTCAAAATTTCTTGATAAATGATGGAGAATTTGCTTCTTCTGTTAAATAACTAGGTTTTGTATATGTAGTACTATTATTATCTATTCAAACAATTTTAAATTTATTAATATTTGTTTTATCTAGTGATATGTCATATATTAAATAAAAACCATTTTTAGTTAATTTGATTTCTTTCCCAGGAGCTGAATTAGATATTTCCATATTTTCTGAATCATTTACAAATTCTCATTTTCCTATTGAATTTTGTTTTATTTCTCTTATTAAAATATTTGAATTTGCATTAATAGTTAAATATTGAGTCTTAATAGCTTCTGCTAATACAGATGAGTTATTATTTTTATATTTTAGATAAAATGAACCAAAAGGATTTGAAGCAAAGTTTGAATCAAAATGATTTTTATATTTTCTTAATTGTTTTAAATTTGAATAACTATCTTTGTTTACTGATTCGTCTTGAAGAAAGTCAATTTTATTTATTTTGTCATATAAATCTATTAGCCCATATAGAATTTCGATATTTTTTTCTATTTCTTCATCAGGAACATTTTTACCAAAATAATATCCATCGTAGGGATATGGGCCAAACACCGATTCATCTCAGGTGTGTCATTTATCATATTCATGTTTTAAACCTTCATATCAACTTAAAAATAAATTTCAACCAAATTCTTTATCATTTACAAATTCTCAAAGAAATTTAGATTCTTTTTCTGTTAGTATGGCATAACAATATTTTTCTAAGTTATTTAGCAAAAAATTATTTAATTCATCTATTTTTAAATTTAAGAGTTTTTTTATTGTTTCAGGGGCTAAAATTTTATATCCTAATAAGTCGCTTGAAATATAATCAAAATTATCAAAAGCAATATTATGTAATTTTAAATAATAACTAACTCATTTTTCTAAATTTATTATGTTTTTTCAGTCAATGTAAAAGTCATTTGCATAAAATAAGTCGTTATCTAATTTAAGTTTTGGGTTTCAGTTTAATTCATTAAAATTTAATCACACAATTTCTGATTTTAGTCCTGTTTTAGGATCAATCCCAGGGTCATATTTTTTTGATGGTACAGGGTTCCCATTAGCATCTTTAATTTCATTTCCATCTTTATTTAATTCATTTTTGCTTATAAATTGTTTGTATTCTAATAAATCAGGATTTCAATTTGGATATTTTAAATCAATTGTGTTTGATATATCGCTTTTTTCAAATTTAATTTGAATTTTTTCTTTAATGCCATTTGAATCTTCGTGTATTAAGAAAAGCTTATTAGAAAAATTTAATTTATTTTTAACAATTTTCCTTATATCAATAACACTATAAAAAATTTCATTATTGTTTATTGAAACAATTTTTTCACCATTTTCACTTTCAATTCTAATTTCAAATTTTTCCTGTAAATTTTGTGGTGAAACAAAATAAATTTCTGTTGGTGGATATTCACAAATAATTTCATTTGAAGTTATATTTTTTGATTTAGATTCTTTTATTTGTATTGTTCCATCATTATTTATTTTGTAATTATACCCATAATTTATTATTAATCTTTCTTTTCAATTTAATTGTGAAATATCAGAACTTAGTTTTCAATTTATTTTTTGATTTTTAATCAATAAATATCTACTTGTTTTATTAAGACTAACATTTTCATTAATTAAATAAATATTTAAATATTGATTTTCTACAATTTCAAAATCAAATTTAAAAAATTCATTTTTATTAATGCTTTTGTTTTTCAAATAATTATTTAGTGCTAAATTAATGTCAAGATTTTTTCAATATTGAAGTAATTCTTCTTTAGGAGTTTTTTTATCACTGAATTTATTTAGTTTTAATTTTGAATTTAAATTATCTTTCATGCCTGAATAAGACACCAATTCAATATCTTTTTTGTATGGTAATTTAGATTTTAAAATATCAAATATTTCTTCTCAGTTAGCATTTTTTATAGGACATTTATCTTTAATACTTTCATTTCAATTATTAAAACTATCTTCATTTTTAGAATTAGTGCTTGATATCAAAAATACTCCAGAAGCTGGAATTGTAGATGAAATACCAAGCAAAAAATTTTTTAATTTTTTCATACTATCCTTTCTCCAAAAACACTGTTTTATAGTATTATTGCTTAAATGTTACTAAATCACAGATTGTAATCAATCTTTTCGAATGATGTATAATACTATTGAATCTGTTTATATCTATGAAACATCCATT
>NC_021002.1:679915-708931 GCF_000209735.1 Mycoplasmopsis fermentans PG18 | reverse complement strand
CATGCGATTTAGGCAAACGAAAAAGTGCATGCGCCTAGAAAATATGAAAATATTAATTTTTGATTTATTCTATGAATAAATCATTTCAAGATAAAACACGCTATGGTAAATAGCTTTGTAGTGTCTTTATCTTGTACTATTCAAGTAGCGCGTGTGCGCGCAAAAGGAAACTGCATGCTCTTCACATGCAGTATTTTCCTTTGCTACAAAATGGATTATGATAAAATAATTACGAAATAAGAAAACGTAGAGAATCTTATAACACACCTTTTTATATTAGTTCCCTTTTTCTTAATAATTCAAAGTAAACAATGTTTTCTATGTTCGACCAAAGTCATCGAATTTAAAATCATTTAAAGCATTCTTTAAACCATTATCGATAAAATAATATTTTGAATTACTATCGTTTAATATTTTTAAACCATTAATATCATATTGAGTAACTTTTTTAAAAATAAATGATTCTTAATAATAGTTACAATAAGTATCTATTGTTCTACTATCAATTTTAAAATTGTTATTACTATTTATAAATTACTTATTTTTTAGTATTAGTTAAAGATGAAGAACTAGAAGCTAAGAATTTTAATAATTCCTCTATTTTATAGTCATTTTTGACATTATAGTGTTCTAATATATCACTTAATAAGAATGTTATTAAATATTCTTTTAAATATTTTTGTTTGTCATTGATGTTTTCTTTTAAAATAACTAATAACATACCACCTTATTTATAATAATCATCAAAATATAAATCATATTCATTTTCTTTTAAATTGAAATATTGAACTATTTCTTTAAATGAATATGGACAGATTTTTATTTCTTCACCGCGACCTATAAATTCTATAGCTATATCATTTGAAAGAAATTTTAAGTTACTACCAGTAACATAAATGTCAACTTGACTTTTGACTAATCTAAAAGTGAATTTAATAATAACGGAAAGTCTTTAATGTTTTGAATTTCATCAAGTAATAAATAATATATTCCTTGATCTTTAATTAATTTTTTAATATGATTATATGCCTTAGTGGCATCTAATAATTCTTTGGTTTCAAGGTTATCAAATAATAAAGAAATGATATGATTAATATCTACGTTATTTTAAATTAAGTAATTATAAAAAAATTATTTAATAAAACACTTTTGCCACTTCTTCTAATACTTCTAATACCAGTAATAACTTTAATTAATCCATTGTTTTTATATTTGATTAATTAATCCAAATAAAAATAATGTAATTTTGTGAAATTTAACCACTCCATTACATTATAGTTCAATTTATTTTTAATCTATAAATCCTAAATCACTAACTTTAAATTTTGCATACTTTTTATTTAATTTATAGGAAGCAATTCTTTTAGTACCACTATTTGGAACTAAAATATCTTTGTCTATTCAGTCTTTAGTTCATTTTGATATAGCTCTAGAAGTAACGCCAAAGACTAAAGCTAAATCTTTAATAAGAATAATACTTTTTTTATTTTCTATGCAATATCTTAATAAAGTTAAGTCTTTTTTATTAAGATTATTTAACAAATCATTATAACTATTATCTTTAGTGCTTGCTTCTAAAGCACTTAAATATATATTTTGTGCATTAAGAGCCATAATTTTACAAAAGTAAGTTATTCATTTTTCTAAATGTGGCAGTTTATTACGTCCATTATAAAATAAAGGACTTAAATCCATTTGTAATGCTTGATAATATTCATTTAAGTTATTACTATAATATTCTTCAAAAGAATTAAATCCTTTGAAATCATAATCATCTAACATTAATGAATAAGTAGCTAGTGCTCTAGCACTACGACCATTACCATCTTCAAAAGGGTGAATTGTAACAAATGCATAATGAATGATAGCTGCTCTTATTGCACTTGGTAAATGTTGATTTTCATTTATTCAAGTTATTAATTCATCTATTAGAATATTTATATCCTTAGCTTCTGGTGGTATATATTCAGGACTTTTAGTAACTGAATCATATACAGCAAAAAGTACTCCAAGAGGAGTAGGTTGTCGAAAATCTATTTTGGTAATTCTAGAACTTTTAGCTTCAATAATATTATGTAAACTAAAAATAAAATCTTTAGTTATTTTTATTTTAGCTTTTTTACTTCTTTCTAAGAAACTTAAAGCTTCTCAATAATTTAATACTTCTTGTTCAGCTTTAATTCTAGTTTGATGTGTTTTATTGTTTATAACGTTTTTAACTTGTTCAATGTTTAAAACATTGCCTTCAATACTTGTTGAAAAATGAGTTTGTTTAATTTTGGCTTCAAATTGAATTCTTTGTTTACTTCTTGTAGGTAAAGACAAAAATTCTAATGAACTTTTGTATTTTTCAATTTTTAGAAGATAATTGACAAGCTCATCAGTATATTTAAATGATAGTTCTAATTCTTTTTTCATGTAAATATTATACCAAATAAGGAACAAATAGAGAACAAACAAGGAGCCGTTTCGTTCTTAATTTATTAAATAAAAGTACAAAAAATCTTCCCTAAATAATGAGAAGATCTTTTCTATTATTGTTTATCTCTAACAAATGTTATGACAAGACATACTTTTCAATTCATTCAATAATTTACTGCTATAACTTCTCAACCTTTACTTGCCATTTCATTCATTAAATCTTCAGCTTTTGATGGGTGTTCTGTTAAAATTTTATATTCTTTCATATAGACTCTCCTTTATTAATATTTTAGTATTGTTTTAACAACTAATAATATTATATATTAGAGCGAACCTTTTTCCAAAAAGTCCGGAATTTGTGGTTCACTATAAGGTTATTAGAACTAATAAAAGAAAAGAATTTTTTGTTTCTGAAAACACCACAACCCCTTTAACTAATACTTTAATGGAAAAAAATAAAAGTAGAATCTTCAAGTTCTCCTACTTTTAAAGTACAAGTTGAAAGATCTTTCAAAACAGCTCAAGCTAATTATTTACCAATACTAAATGGTAAAAATTTAGAAGAATCTAATAAAATTGCAAATGACCTTAACAACTACTTTAATGAAAAACTTAGAAAAAATATTGAAGTAAAAGAAAATCATTTTGGAAAAGTAATAAATGGTGATTATAAAATCATTGAGAGATTTATAAGAATAGTAACCGCTAACACAATACAATATGATTACAAATATTATTATCCTTACAATCCAGAAAATGGTAAAAGAGTTTTTCTAAATGATAGATCAAAAGTATATGTGCTTATTGATAAGGATGGTAGTATTTATATCGACATTTTAGGAATTGAAAAATTTCCTACTAAAACATTGACTAGAGAAGAACTTAACGAATATCAACTTTTTGTACACAATTTAGGTGTGACAGAAAGCACAATATCAAAACTTCTTTATACAAAAATCAAATCAACAAATAGTTTTTATAACTTAATAGAATCTAAAATTGAAAAATTAAAAAATCTTTTACTCACTCTAAATTTAGACAAAAATAAATTAGAAAGCGAAATAAAAGATTTTACTCATAACATCTGTAAGATCAATAAAAAAATAGGTGAATTAATTCAATTCTAATTTCAATTATTTCTTTCAGATGACAAAAATATACTCTTTTTAAAAAGAAAGAGTTAGTTTTTTGTACTAAAAAATTAAATTTTTAATTTTAAACACTGTTTTATTTTTTTAACTTTTCCTATAAAAAAACATGTTTTTTTGAAAAAAATTGACAAAAATTTAATAATTTTGTATCATTAAATTAATGTCAAAAAAATATGAAAAAAAGTATGACAATCCGTTTTAAATTTCACATTTTGCTTTGTTAAATTTTATAAAAATTCATATATGCTATTATGTTAAAAAATAAGCAATATTGCCAATGCTTTGACAAAAATTGCTTATTTGATTTGATTATTAATCTTCTCAAATTAATTTGCCTTGAATTCTTTCTCTTTCTTTATCTATTTCAAGGATTTGGATTTTAATGTTATCTCCTGTTTTAACTACTTCGCTAGAGTGTTTGATGTAGTGATCTTTATTTCTTTTCATATTTGAAATGTGAATTAAAGCAGCTTGCTTAATTCCAATATAAACAAAGATACCAAAGTCTGTAATATTTTGCACTGAACCATCTAGAATCATACCTGGTTTTAAGTCTTCTAACTTAAGAACATCTTTTTTAAGAATGTAGCCATCTTTGTCATCACGAATATCTTTAGTTGGATTAGATAAAGAATCTAATATTAACTTAACATCATATTCATTTGAATTAAAGTCTTTAGCTAATTTATTAGCATCTTGTTGTTCAATAGTTTTTAAGTCTATATCATTTAGATCTAATTGAAGCGCATTAACAATATTAATTGCTAAAGGATATGATTCAGGGTGAATAGCTGTGCGGTCATAAAAGTTTTTAGAATCATGGATTCTTAAGAAGCCAACCGCTTGTTCATAGGCTTTTTCGCCTAAACCTTTAACCTTTAATAGTTCTTTTCTTTCTTTAAATTTATTGATTTTTTCACGATAATCAATAATGTTTTGAGCTAATGTTTTAGTTAAACCTGAAATGTAGCATAAGATTTCTTTAGTAGCACTATTTAAGTCAACTCCAACCATGTTAACTACTTTATCAACTTTAAAGTCTAAAGCCTTAGATAAATCTTTTTGATTAACATCATGTTGATATTGACCTACCCCTATAGCTTTAGGATCAATTTTAACTAATTCATTAAGAGGATCTTGGAAACGACGTCCAATATTAACAGCTGATCTTTCTTCAACACTAAAATCTGGAAATTCATCAATAGCAACTTTAGAAGCTGAATAAACACTAGCTCCTACTTCACTAACAACAGCATAAGAAATATCTTCATTAGGATTTACTTTTGATCTTTCTTTTAATAAATTAGCAATAAATTCTTCAGTTTCTCTTGAAGCTGTTCCATTGCCAATAACAATAATATTAACTTTGTATGAATCTAATAGTTTATTAACTATTTCTTTAGCTTTATCAACATAATTTTGAGGAGGGTTAGGATAAATTAAAGCTTTTTTTAAGAACTTACCTTGAGGATCTAAGATTGCAATTTTGCAACCATTAACAAAAGCAGGGTCTATTGCCATAACTGTTTTATTTTTAACAGCAGGTCATAGTAACATTGTTTCAAGATTAGTTGCGAAAAGGTTAATTGCTTCTTTTTCTGCACGAGCAAAAAGATCACTTTTGATTTCTCTAATAATTGAAGGTAAAATCAAACGATCTAAACTGTCTTTTAATGATTCGTTCAAAATCTTGCCTGTTCTTTTGATTTTAAAATATTTGTTGTTTAAGTCATAAGTAATTTTAGCTAAATTATAAGTCATGTCATAACTTAAAATCTTTTTGTCTTCACCACGACTAATTGCTAAAACACGATGGTTAGGAATAAACTTGATTCTTTCTTTATAATCATAGTATTGTTGAAATACTTCTTTTTCATCTTCAGCATTCTTTTTAACTTTTGTTACAATGAAACCAAAATCATAAATTTGTTTTTTAACATATTCTCTATTTTCAACATCTTGAGACATAATTTGGCTAATAATGTATTGAGCTTGCTCAATAGCAAATTCAACTGTTGGTACTTTGTCATTTAAGTATTTTTTAGCTTCTTTATAAGGATCAAAACTTTCATCAGTTGCTTCCATAATTGCTTTAGCTAAAGGTTCTAAACCTAAAGCAATAGCTTCACTAGCTTTAGTTTTTTTACCAACTTTAAATGGTTCATAAATGTTTTCAACTTCAGCTTTAGTTTCAGCTGCTTTTAATTTATTTTCAATTTCAGGTGTGAGTAATCCTTTTTCTTTTAAGATGTCAATAATAGCTTCTTTTCTTTTGTTTAATTCAACATTGTAAACATACATGTCACTTATTTGTTGAATAACTTCTTCATCAAGTCCACCAGTTACATTTTTACGATAACGGGCAATAAAAGGTACTGTTGCTCCTTCATCCATTAACTTAAGAACAACTTCAACTTGGTCTTCTTTTAAGTTTAATTTTTGTGCTACAAATTTTTTAGATAAATCCATATTTTCCTCCAATTAATTAGTATGTTAATTATACATATAATTTGCATAAAAGTAATTTAAAAATGTAATCATTTTTGACTAAAAAACCTGTTTTAATAATTGATTAGAAAATAATTTGTAAATAATGATTTCAAATCACAATTTTTTTCTTTTTTTTAACTAAAACAACTATAAAACAGTTATTTAGGAAAAATCAGTGAAGAACAAAAATAAACAAAAAAATTATTTTATTATTAATATAAATATTTAATATTATAATTAAGTCTATAACTATTTAAATCCTATTGTATTAAGGAGAATTATCGTGACTAAATTTATTGTGACAACTGGTGGAGTTTTATCTGGTTTAGGTAAGGGTGTTACCAGTGCAAGTATTGGAAATTTATTAAAGGCACAAGGCTTTAAAGTCTTTGCTTTAAAACTTGATCCATATTTAAATATTGACCCAGGAGTAATGAGTCCCATTGAACATGGTGAAGTATTTGTAACTGCTGATGGTGGTGAGACTGACTTAGACTTAGGACACTATGAAAGATTTATTGATGTTAAGCTAAGCAAGGAAAGTAACTACACAAGTGGAAGAATTTTTACTCGCATTTTTGAAAAAGAACGTCAAGGACTTTATGGTGGAAAAACTGTTCAAATAGTACCTCATGTTATTGATGAAATTATTAGCATTATCGAAAATACTGCTAAAAAACAAAAACCAGATTTCATGTTAATTGAAATCGGAGGAACTGTTGGAGACATTGAAAGTAATCCTTATATTTATGCAATTAGTAAGTTTGCTAGTTTAAATCCTAAAAGTGTTTTCTTTGCTCACTTAGCATTTATTCCTTATTTAACTGCTTCAAAAGAATACAAATCAAAACCATCTCAAGTTTCAATTGCTTCTTTAAGATCATTTGGAATTAACCCTAATATTTTACTTTTAAGAAGTCAAGGCGAAGTTGATGAAAGAATTATTAATAAAGTTGCTGAAGCTTCATTTTTGGACCCTAATCATGTAATTGGAGTTCCTGATAAAAGCAGTATCTATGAAATTCCAATGTTCTTATATGAACAAAATATTTTAAAAATAATTTACTCACATTTTGGAATTAAAAAACAAATTAATGACAAGGTTTATGATTCATGAAAAGTATTTTTGAATAAATATCACGCAACTAAAAATTATAAAATTAACTTACTTTTAGTTGGTAAATATACTGAATTAGAAGATGCTTATTTATCAATTATTTCTTCATTAAAAATAGCTGCTGTTCATCAAAATGTCGAATTAAAATATGACTTAATTGATGCTGATTTAGTTAACAATAAAAACATTGAAAAATTAACAAAAGCACATGATGCAGTAATGATTTTACCAGGCTTTGGTGCTAGAGGTTTTGAATCTAAAGTTAATGTTGCGACTTACACAAGAGAACACAAAATTCCTACTTTAGGTATTTGTTTAGGTTTTCAAGCAATGTCAGTAGCTCAAGCTCGATTATTAGGCATTAAAGATGCAACCAGCAAAGAATTCGCTGAAAATGGTAAAAAACAAACTTTTGTTTTAACTCCTTTTTATGAAAATGGAGACAAAATGGCTATTGGTGGCACACTAAGACTTGGTGAAGATCAAGTTCAAGCTAAAAATAACACCTTAGCTCAAAAAATTTATGGTTCAAATATTTTCTATGAACGTCACAGACATAGATATGAAATTAATCCTGAATACTTAGAAAAATTACAAGATGATGAATTTACATTCAGTGCAATTCATCCAACTAAAAAAGTGGCTGAAATTTGTGAAGTTAAAAACCATCCTTTCTATTTAGGTGTTCAATATCACCCAGAATTTAGTACTAGAGTTTTAGCTTCAAATCCACTTTTTGATAATTTCTTCCAAGCAATTATTAAAAATCAAAAATAGGAGGTCAATATATGGCAATTGATTACAAAAAAACATTAAATATGCCTCAAACTAATTTCGATATGCGTGCTAACTTAACAACTAAAGAGCCAGCATTCCGAAAAGAATGAGAAGACAATAAAATTTATGAAAAAGTATTAAATAAAAACAAAAAGAATACACCTTTCATTTTGCATGATGGTCCACCATATGCTAATGGTAATTTGCATATCGGACATGCTTTAAATAAAATCCTTAAAGATATTGTAATCCGTTATAAATCTTTAAGAGGCTTTTATGCTCCATATGTTCCAGGTTGAGATACGCATGGTCTTCCTATTGAACACAAAATGCTTGAGGAAGCACACTTAAAGAAAAATGAATTAAGTGTTGTTGACTTACGTAAAAAAGCTGCTCTTTATGCTCAAGATCAAGTTAATAAACAAGCTGAACAATTCAAAAGCATGCAACTTTTATGTGACTTTAAAAAATACTACATTACTAAAGATCCTAAATTCGAAGCTCAACAATTAAGACTTTTTAAAAAGATGATTTTTAGTGGTCTTATTTACAAAGGATTAAAACCTGTTTATTGATCACCTTCAAGTCAATCAGCATTAGCTGAAGCTGAAGTTATTTATAAAGATATTAAATCACCTTCAATTTTTGTGGCATTTGAAATTAAAGATAATTTAGGTAGCCAAAAAATTAATGTTAAAGATAACTTAGTAATTTGAACTACTACACCTTGAACTTTACTTGCTAATGCTGCTGTAGCAGTTGGCCAAGATATTCAATACTCAAGAGTAGAACATGATAAAAAAGGCTATATTTTTGCTTCTGATTTAGTTGAAAAAGTAGTTAGTCAATTAGGCTGAAAAAACTACAAAATCACTAACACTTTTAATAGCCAAGAAATCTTAAATATGCAATATGTAAGCCCACTTAATAAAAATGTATGTCCTGTAGTTATAGGCCACCACGTTACTTTAGAAAGTGGTAGTGGTTTAGTTCATATTGCTCCTCTTTTTGGTGAAGATGACTTCCAAATTGGAATCAAAAACTCACTTAAAATGATTATGCATATTGAAGATGATGGAAAAATTAATAAAGAAGGTGGAGCTTACCAAGGTCAATTTTATGAAAAAGCTAATGCTTTAATTATTGAAGAATTAACTAAATCTAAAAACTTACTTTTAGAAAGCTCAATAACTCACTCATATCCACATGACTGACGTACTCATAAACCAATTTTATTCAGAGGAACACCTCAATGATTTGTTTCAATAAATAAAATTAAAGATCAAATTTTAAGCCAACTTGAAAAAGTTAAAACTTATCCAGATTGAGCTAAAAAACGTTTAAGCAACATGATAGTTGATAGAGATGACTGAACTATTAGTCGTCAAAGAACTTGAGGTGTGCCTCTTATCATTTTCTATGATAAAAGTAAAAAACCAGTTTTAAACGAAGACATTTTTGATCACATTATTAAGCTTGTTGAAAAACACGGAACTGATATTTGATATCAAAAAACTGCTGATGAATTATTACCTAAAAAATACCAAAACAAAGGTTATACAAAAGAAAACGACATCATGGATGTTTGATTCGACTCAGGTTCAACATTTATGGCAGTTAATATTGATAAAGGTTTAGAAACTCCTTATGATTTATATCTTGAAGGTAGTGACCAATTTAGAGGCTGATTCAACTCTTCTTTAATTAACTCAGTAGCTTATAATGGTAAAGCACCATACAAAAACATTGTTTCACACGGTTTTGTTTTAGATGCTAAAGGTGAAAAAATGTCTAAATCAAAAGGTAATGTTGTTGATCCTCTTAAAATAATTAGCAAAAATGGAGCTGATATTTTACGTCTTTGAGTAGCCAATTCTGAATACTCAAATGACGTAAGTATTAGTGATAATATCATTAATCAAAACAGCGAAATTTACCGTAAAATTAGAAACACAATTAAATTTATGCTCGGTAATTTAAATGGTTTTAAATATGACTCAAATCTCAAAAGAATTGGCGTACATGCCTATATTAAAGAGCAATTGGAAAAAGTTAAAGCTCAAGTTATTGAAGCTTATGATGAATATAAATTCATTAACGTTATTAAACTTTTAAATAATTATGTAGTTGAATTATCAAGCTTTTATTTAAACATTTCAAAAGATGTTTTATATGTCGAAGCTAAAGATTCAATTAACCGTCTTATGACTTTAACAAATATTTATGAAATTGTTGATTTTCTAATTATTGCTCTTGCTCCAATTCTTCCAACTACAGCTGAAGATGCTTACAAAAACTTTAATAAAGTAAATAAAGCTGAAAGTGTTCATCTCGAAACTTTAGCTAACCCACTCAAAGTTAACGAACAAGTTTTAACTCAATGGCAAGACTTTTTTAAACTTCGTGATGAAGTAAACTTATCACTTGAAAATGCAATTAAAGAAGGTTTAATTAAAAGAACTAATGAAGCTAAAGTTGTAATTAAAAGCGATAGCGACTTTATTAAAAGTCTTGATTTAAGACAATTATTAATGGTTGGTAAAGTTGAATTTGGAGCTCAAACTTCTGTTTCAGTTTTCAAATCAATTAAATGCCAAAGATGTTGAAATCATTTCATGCCTTCACAAATTAAAGAGGAACTTTGTCCTCTTTGTCACAAGGTAGTTTTTAATGAGTAAAGAATACAATGGCTATGAGCCAGAAAAAGAACCATTAAAAAATACAATTAGTAAAAAATGAAATGATTTTATTAACTACTGCAAAAATAACAAAAAGAAAATCTTAATTGCTTTTGGAATATTTTTTGCTGTTGCTTTTGTTGCCATTCTAATTGATCAATTAACTAAAACCTTCTTATTCGAATGAAATGAAGAACATAATGGTGGCAAAATAGGAAAAGTTTATTATGAAGGAACTTTACTCGGAATTAGATCTGTAGGTCACTATGGAGTAACCTTCATTCCAAGTGTTGAAAATAAAAAAGGTGCTTTAATCTTTATTCAATTTTTAAGTATCCTAATTTTACTTAGTTTATTATTAGTACCACTTTTATCAAGACACTTAACCACTATTATTATTTGTGCAATTATTTGAGCCGGTGACTTTGGAAACATGTTAGACCGCTTTATGTTTAATATGATGGTTAAAGATATTTTCTATGTTCCTTTTATGGAAAAGTGAACTGGCAAAGTATTAGGAACCTTTAACTTCGCAGACTTATGTATTGTTTTAGGCTGCATCTCATTAGTACTCTTCTTTGTGATTGAAATGATATTAGATAAAAGAAGAGAAGATACACACCAAGAAGCACAAGAAATAATAGATGCAATTCAAGAAGACAATAGTCAAAATAATACTGTTGAAAATGATCCAAAAGAAGAACAAGAAGACAATAAAAAAGAATAATATATAGGCTTTAACATGATGTTAAGGTCTATTTTTTATGGCGACATTTATACCGACAAATAAACCGACATTTTACTTGGCGGTTTAAATTAAAAAGTATATAATTTTCATAAAGAGGTAAAAAATGAAATTTGTTGAAACAAATAAAATCGAATTAAAGGAAAAATTAAATGATAACTTAATTAGAGAAATTGTTGGCTTTTTAAACACAGAAGGCGGAACAATTTATATAGGTGTAAAAGATAATGGTGAAGTAATTGGCATAAAAGATGTAAATAAAGCTTTTACTTAATTAAACGAAATTATTTGTGATCAAATTGAACCAAGAGCGGAAAAAGAAGTAAAAAGTGAAATAAAATTTGAAAATAACAAAATGATTATGGGAATAAACGTTCAAAAAGGAGAAAAAGCTATTTATTACATAAAAAAATATGGTTGTTCTTCAAAAGGATGT
The DNA here is from genome assembly GCF_000209735.1 of Mycoplasmopsis fermentans PG18. Lineage (NCBI taxonomy): Bacteria > Bacillati > Mycoplasmatota > Mycoplasmoidales > Metamycoplasmataceae > Mycoplasmopsis > Mycoplasmopsis fermentans. The sequence continues at coordinate 697,116 of NC_021002.1, read as the reverse complement.
TTAGTAAGAGTTGGGACAAGCACAAGAGAAATGTCAAATGAAGAAATAGAAGAAAGAAACAAAATTAGATTTTATGATGAGGACAACATAATAAATTATGTTAGTGATTTGGATGATTTGAAATTTTCAATATTAAAAATAAATTATGAACTAAATAATTTACATTTAGATGATAAAACATTTGAAAAAAATTTACATTTAAGAAATAAATTAGGTAGTTACAATAAGCTAGCTGAATTGCTAGCTAATGAAAATAAAATTGACTTGAAATATGTAAAATTTCAAGGAAATGATAAAACAGTCTTTTCAGAAATACAAAAATTCAGTAATAAAAGTATATTGGTTGGTTATTCACAAATTTTAGCAAGATTAGAAGTTGAAAATAAATGCTATGTAGATACTAGTTCAATGCAAAGAATTGAAAAGACTTTATTTGATTTTAATGTAGCTAAAGAGGCTTTATTAAATGCAATTGTACATAATGATTGATTGAGTGGCGTACCAACTATCCAACAATTTGAAAATAGAATTGAAATTATGTCTTATGGTGGATTACCAAAAGGTTTGAAACTTGAAGAATTTTATCAAGGAATAAGTAAGCCAAGAAATCCAAAATTAATGAAAATATTTATAGATCTTAATTTGGCAGAACAAACCGGACATGGCGTTCCACTTATTCTAAAAAAATATGGAAAAATGGCAATTGAAGTAGAAAAAAACTATATCAGGATAACAATACCTTTTAACAAGGAATTGCTACAAAAAAATAACAATTATGAAATTAAAGAAATAAAAGACAAATTAAACAAAATCGAAAATCAAATATTCGAATTAATTCAAAAAAATGAAGAATATACAGCTTATGAATTGTCAAACGAATTAGAAGTTTCTAAAAGAACAATAGAAAGAGCTTTAGCATCTTTAAAAAACAAACTAATTTTAAAAAGAATTGGTTCAAGAAAAACAGGAAAATGATCTGTTTTAGGAATAAAACCAGAAAATTAGAAAAAGGAATACAATTAAATCATGTACAAAAAATATTTATATCCAAAAATTGAACCTTATCAAAAAGGTTATTTAAAAGTAGATGATATTTATCAAATTTATTATGAAGTTAGTGGCAATCCACAAGGTCAACCAATAGTTTATGTTCATGGTGGTCCTGGTGGAGGAACTAGTGAAGTATGTAGAAGATATTTTGACCCAAAATACTATAAAATAGTTTTATTTGACCAAAGAGGTTGCGGAAAAAGTACTCCAAGTTTAGAGTTAAAAAATAATACAACTTGAGATTTAATCAATGATATGGAAGCCATTAGAAAAGAATTAAAAATAGATAAATGAATCCTTTTTGGTGGCTCATGGGGCACTACTTTATCATTATCTTATGCAATTAATCATTCAGATAAAGTTGATAAACTTATTTTAAGAAGTATATTTTTGGGACGTCAAAGTGACATCGACTGATTATATCAAGAAGGAGCTAGCTACTTTAAACCTGAAGCTTATGAAAGATACACATCATTTTTAAGTGATAAAGAAAGAAAAAATATAGTTAATGCTTATTATAAACATATACATTCAACAAATAAAGAATTAAGACATAAAGCATTAATTGAATGAACGAGATGAGAATCATCTTTAGTGTTGCTTAAAGAACAACCATTTAAAGAACCTAAAAAACCAAAGTGAATATATGAAATTTCATTAATTGAAAATTATTATTTCTATAATAAATGTTTCTTCGAAGAAAACTATATTTTAAATAATATTAACAAAATTAAAGATGTTGAAACTTACATTGTTCACGGTCAATTTGATTTGGACTGTCGCCCAAGTGGTGCTTATGAACTTCATCAAAAACTAAATAATTCGCATTTAATTATGGTTGAAAAAGCAGCTCATTCACAAAGAGAAGTTAATATAACTAAGGCTTTAGTTAAAATTACAGATCAAATTAGAAAAAAATAGTTTTATTTTTATATTTTAAGAAATTTTGGATTATCTATATTTTCTATAAAATAATCTTTTCCATAAGACAAATTAAGAATTGAATTATTATTAAATAAACTTAAAACTATTTTAGAAAAAATGAAAAGTAAAAATGGAGTAAAAGCATCTGATTTAAATTTAGAATAAAAAAGCCACATCATAGATGTAGCTAAATATGTATAACCCTTTACTTCCATATTTGAAGTTTTTAAATAATGCTTTAATTTTTATGAATAATTTTTACACAAACAATAAACATTAAAAATATATTAATAAAATAATAAGCACTAACTAAAACTATTAAACACTTTCAATAACAATAAATCTAAATTGTAATTTTAAGTATAAATAGCATTATTAAGGAAAGATAAATTATTATATTTCAATTAATGTTTCAATATTAGCTTTATCAATAGCAACTTGCATTGTTGCTATTTCTTGTTTTAATTTTAAATTAGTATTTTTTAATTCGTTAATATCATATAAATATTCAATATATTCAATTTGACCATCGTTGGTAGTTTTTCTTGTTTTTTGCTTTTTAGAACATAACAAATCAAATCTTTGAACTAAAGAAGATTTTTGTGCTAATAAAATTAAAAGTTCAGAAATACTTAATCCTTTATAACTAGTTATTGTTTTGATGTTTGCTTTTTGAACAATAATTTTAAGTCTTAAAATTTCTTGATTAATTTCTTGACGTTTTTTATTAGTTTTATTAAAATTATACGATGATTTTTCAACTGTTTCATCTTTTAAATATATAACATAATTATCTTTATCTTCTTCTTGATTAAGAACAATTAATTCGTCCTCAAGAATTTTAATTCTCTTGATAATTTCTTTGATCGATAGTTTCACATTTGCTCCTTTATATATTATTATGATATAACATTTTCTATATTATGCAAACAAAATGAATTAGGTTATTAAAGTTGAAAGTTATAAAAAAAGTAACATTTTTTTGCTAATCTGCGATAATTTAAGCATGACAACAAATACTAATAAAAATTCTTTAACAACAACCATTCAATTAATATTAGAAGATGGGACATTAGACGGGATTTTGTATCTCAAAACTTTAAGATGGCCTCTAGGAGGAATTATGTTGGTAAGTCCTCGCGATAAGGTTACTAAATTATTGGACGAATATGAAGAATGCAATAATTGAGGAATATATTTATTGATTGCAAAAGATCAAGTTTATGTAGGACAATCTTCAGAATTGAAACAAAGAATTGAACAACATTTATTAGGAAAAGATTGATGAGAAAAAGTTTTCTTATTTACTACATCAAATAATTCATTAGACAAAAGTGGAATCGATTATTTAGAATCAAAACTAATTGATAAGGCAAAAGCGAATAATAAATTAAGTTCAGATAATAAAAAAAATGGAAACAAAACTAATATTGATAGATTCCGAGAAACAGAATTAAAAGAATATTTAAATGAATTAATTTTCTTATTAGACTTTATTAATATTGATGTTTTTAACGATAATACAAACAAGAAAAATAATTTAGAAAATGTAAATTTATCAAATATTATTAAACCCAAATCAGAAGAAGAAATTAGAAGTCGAAGTAAACAGGAAATATTTTCTTATATTGAAACAAAAACAAAAATTGATTTAAAAAATAATACTTACTATAGTAAATATTATGATCGTAAAAATTATTATTGATTTACTTTAAAAAATAATTCAGTTAATAGTGATTTAAAATTAGTGCTAAATGATATAAATTCTCAAGAAATAACAATTTTGCAAATTCCAGCCAAAAAATTTGAAATTTCAGATACTAAAGGAACGAACAAATTTCAAAAAACTAGAAGTGATAATAAATTTGATTTATATATAAATAATGTTTTATTCGAAAAACAAAATAAAATTGACTTTACAGAATATGTAATAGATAAAATTCGTTATTCTTCCTCATAAGAATACATTTGAACCACTCTATGTGCTTTTTTTAATAAAAAAGTGTCCAACTAAGAACACTTAATTTACTCTAAAGAATCTAAGTCAACTTTAGTAACTTCAATTCCTTCAACAATTGTTTTTTGATTTTGAATATCAGAATTGTTTTTATCTTTATCGCTAAATATTTTATGTAAACCAACAACATATTTATAGAAAACATAATTAATAATTACTGTTGCAAAGATTAAGAATAAGATAGCTAAAATAATAAAAGCAAAATGAACATAAACATTTAAATCCTTAGTAAATACCACTTGTGCATATTTGAATAAAGCTGTTGAACTTATTTCGATAGGGAATGTAAAACAAGCTCAAGTGAAATAAAATTTTTTAGATTTTATTGAGATAGCTAAAGAATAAAAATATGCAGCTCAACCAACTAAAATAAATAAGAATAATATTCCTGTAAAAGTATATAAAATTACATAATTATTTAAAATATTTGCGTTTGGATTCTTAGGATCAAATAAAGTTAAAAATGCAAAACTTAATACCATTGCTGGAGCACAAAAAATTGCTAAAGATGGAATATCTTGATGATTTTTGTGGCCTACAAAAGCGACCTTAAATGCTACTAAAATAAAGATTAAAAAGCAGAATAATAAACCTATAAATCAGAGTATTTGGTAAAAAAGTAAGGGTATTATATTTTGATAATTATTAGCTCCAAAAGTAAGGATTACAAAACCAACTGTTGGAATAAATCAAGAAGCAAAAGCTTCATCATATTTAAAATCATGTTGAACTATAATTAATACTATAAAAGTTATTAAATAAGCTATTTGTAATATAAAAGCAATGAATGAAAATACCAATGGAATATATAACCATTTTTTAGCTTCACTAGCTTCTAAATAAGTATTTAATATTGAGGCTATAAAAGTAAAAATAGAAATAAATGTCATTAATAAAGTGGGTATAAATGCTGCTGTATTTGGAGCTTTTGCTTCTTTATTAAATACGTGCCTTGCTTTAATAAATCTTAAGCAAACAATAAAAGCTAAAGCAAAAGCAATTAACATCCAAAAAGCTTGAATGCCAATTGAAACATTATTAATTAATTTTCCATTGCTTGAGTTTTTAAATTCATTAAAAGCCCCATTATAAGCACCAGCTAAACCACTTATGCCAAGTGCAAGTCCTCCTAAACCAAGAGGTACTTTTTCTAATTTATTTTTAAAAGTCATGAATTAATTTTATATTAAAATAAAATTCTAGTTAGCATTTTTGAAATTTTTCAATGTTTCATTATCAAATTCAAAAACTTTATAAATTTGCTCTCACATAACTTTTGATCTACTTATCATTATTTGTTTTTGTTCGTCTAAATTTTCTCAATGCTTTTGAATAAATTCTTTATCCTCTAGGTTATGTTTTTCGATTGTTTTATCCTCTAGGTTATGTTCTTCGTTTTCTTCATCCTTTAGGTTTTGTTTTTTGGTATTGTAATCAAATTCTAATGATAATAATTTATCAAATATATAATCGCCAAATTTATCACTAAATTTCTTATTTCCTTTTGAACTATTTGTTTTTTTGCTAGCTATATGGGCATTTCCTAAAAGGTTTAGATATTTTCTTTCTTGGTCTACTTCTCCACTTTTATTTCTGAAAACTGGTGTTAAATGTTCTCAAGATAAATTTGTTCAATCTTTAAAATAAGAAGATTGTTCATCATTTTCAAAATAGTGTAGATTTTTATTATTTTTTCCTATACTATAATTTATTAAAAGTAATAAAGAAACTGGATCGTCTGAAGATGCTAATAAATCTGTTTTCTTATTTAACAAATCTTGTTCCATCTTTTTATTTATTTCATCAATTTCAGCATATTTTCTTAAAAATACAAAATTATTGTATGCTAATTTATCAAAGTTTGTACAGTCATCATTTAAACTTTGAACTATTTTTTTAATTGGCATTGTTAGTGATTCACCTTTAAATGAAATAAATTTGTTAAAGAATCTAATTCTAGCAACTTTATAAACTACTTTTGATAATCTTCTTAGTAAACTAATTCTCGATTCTTTGACCAAATTGACATTAAATAAGTTCATTTTGTCAAAAATAGATCAAAGTAAAGGGATATAAATTGTTTTGCCTTTTCCTATGATAAAGTTAACTAAAAACTTCATATTTTCAAGATTGTCATAATCTCAATCATATTTATTTTTAGAATTTCTAATCAATTTGTTTTTAGCAAAATAACTAAAAATTTCAACCGTTTCACATAATTTGTCGATTAGTTCTGAATAATTAGAATATTTTTTAGATAATTTTCTTCAAACTTCTACAAAAATATTGTAGGTTAAATTGTTTGATAATTCATTTGAATTAATTGATACGTTATTAATAGTTGCCATTGAGTTAACGTAATTATCAAACAATTTTGAATCCAAGACAAGTGTTTTTCTTTCACTTTTACTAATAAATAATGGTTTAAAGAAATTGTCAAATTTGCTAATGTTTGATTCTACATTTGAACTTTTTTCACTTAGTTGACCATAAACAAAATTACGAACTAAATCGTATGACGTTAATGGTTTTGAATACAAGTTAATTCTTTGAAATAATTCATAGTTTTTAGGAGTTTGTTCTTGGTTTGTGGTAATTGTTGTTAAAAATGTTTTTTGATAAAATGCTTGAACAAAATTTTTAAATTTTTCTTCTGCATCGTTAATGTTTGTAAAAAAGTAATCGTATAACTTCTTAGTAATAGCTTTTAAATTTTTATAAATATTAGTTTTATAAAATTCTGAATTTTTACCTTCGGCTGCATTTCAATTATCACCTAAAGCGATGCTAAGAGAATTGTATGAATCACTTTCACTAATATTGTTATAAATACTTGTTATTTTTCTAGGCAATAAACTATTAGAATTGTCTTTTATATCAATGTAATATCTAAACATATTTTCGACAGGATCTTTTGGTAAAAATAATTTCAAATTTTTAGCATGTAAAAACAATTTATATAAAGAATATGCAATTAATATTAATGTCACTGTTCTTTGTTGTCCATCGATTATTTCTTTAACCTGATTATTTGCTGTCTTTTCCCATCAATAAACAATTCCTAAATTTAAAATTTCTTTTTGATTGGAATTATTAGATGAAATATTAATTAAATCTCCAACTATTCTTAAAACGTATTCTTCATTTCATACGTAACTTCTTTGAAATACTGGTATAGATATCTTCATATTTAAAAGTTTATTAAAATATGATTGAATATTTAATACATCAAAAGAAGGAGCTAATTCTTTATAAATTGCTTCATTATCATCAATATAAAATTTATTTCTATCCAAATCTTTTGTAACAATTGCTTCTTCATTTGTATATAAAATATTACTTATATCATCATCTTTTTTAGCGTTTAAAATGTTTAATAATTCATCCATATTTTCATTAAAAGAATTTAAATTTGTGTTTTCATTATTTAATTCAATTTTGTTTATTAATTCCTTATAATAAGACAAATCTCTTTCATTTAATTCTGATCATTTTGAAAAAGGATTATTTCTTTTTTTGTTTTTTGAAAAAGAAAGTCAGCTAAAAATAATTGAGTTGATTATTGATTTCTCATCAAAATTTCCTAATTCAACTTCTTCATATTCTACGTTATTGTCTTCAAATTCTTCAATTCATTTATTTAATTTTTTAATTAAATTTTGTTTTAATTTTTTGTTAACATTTCGCAAAATATATTTATATACAAATTTTTCCAAATCTACTTTTTTATAGTTTAATTCGTTTTCTAAGTTACTTCCAAAATAAGCTTTTAATTCAATAATAAAATCTTCGTCGAATTTGTAATAATTTTCATGAAAATTATCTAATATTTTTAATTCTTCTAAAACTTCCATTGTTTGTCTTACTGTTGAAGCGCTATAGAATTCTTTTTCTTTTTCGCCTTCATCATAAAGAAAAATAAACTTTCTATCATACTCATATAGACAAACACTTAATTTATTGTTACTTCTATCAACTAATTCAAATTTAACATCTTTTATATCTGCAAAAGCATTAAAAATAATGTCTCAATCTCATTTTAAAATTGTTCTTTTAATATAGCTTTCAACTGATGTTCCAATTTTTCAAAAATTAAAAAACTTTTTTTCTTTTAAAAATTCTATATGTTTACTACTAATCATTTTGACCTCCATTATATTCTTCGATTTTTGCTATTAACTGAAATACACTTTTTATAGCTGGCACACAAATTGAATTGCCTGCTTGACGATAAAGAGCTTCTTTTGTTATTATGTTTTTTTTCTTAAATTCATTAACTTTTTCAAAATCTTTATCTTCAAATCCCATAATTTTGTAAGCTTCTCTATTTGTTACAAATCTTTTGTTATAAAAACCTTTTAAATTAGCATCATAATCTAAAACCCCAACATTAGGATGACGATCTTGTTTGGTTGTCAATGTGTTAATACGACATTCATCAATCTTTTGATTCTTATAAATAGTTGAATAATTTTTATTTTCAAAAGCCATTCTTTCGCGACTTTGACTTTTTTTGATTAAAGCTTCTTTTGATTCTTCTTCTTTTTTATTTTCTAAATCGAAAATTTTTGCAAATTCTTTTCATTTATTTTTAATCTCTCTTTCTTTGCCAAAATTAAGTAACTCATCTAAATAAGATTCATCATTTTCTTTAAAAGGAACTTTTAAATCATTTCTAACACTTAGTGCAAAAACTCTTTTACGATGTTGAAGTGAACCATGATCTTTGCCGTTTAATACTGCTGTAAAAGTTCTATATCCAAGTTTATTTAATTTCTTTTTTCATTCGTTATATTCTTCTTTATATTTAGTCACTAATTGTTGGACATTTTCAAGTAACAAATATTTTGGTTTGTTCTCTAATAATTCAATAACGCGTGCTATTTGTCAAACTAAATGACTAGTTGAATTGTTGTTTTTAATTCCTAACGAACGACCCATATTAGCACTTGAAAGACCTTGGCAAGGGAATGAATAAGTTATTAAATCGAAATGTAACTGATCTAATTGTTCTTTAGTAATCTTTGTAATATCATTAAAATTATTTGATATTAGATTTGCAGCTACTAGGGCTTTTTTAAGTTCATAACTTTTGTTTTTTAAGCTACTAATAGCTTTTTTACTAGTCATACTAAAAGTTCTAGACTTTAAATATTCATTAATTTTTGTTTCATCTTCTAATTTATTTGAATTCAGAATTTTTTCTATTTTTGTTTCATCAAGGTTGTGATGAATAGCTGCATAAGCAATGGTTGCTTGTATATCTCAATCGCATTTTGCAACGATTTCAAAATTTACTTCTTTTTGTTTTTTATTTAATCAAGTAATGGCTTTGTGTTGAGCACCAATACCAGAGAATGTTTCAAATATTCTTATTTTTTGCATAATAAAAAATACCTGGGGAAGGTATTAATCATTTGATAAAAAAACAAAAAGAGAGCAATTAAAAATTGCTATTTTAAATAGATCAGAGAGAGAGAGAGAGAGAGAGAGTAAGGCATATTCTTTTCCTTTCAAAAAAATATCTTTTGTTAGATTAATCTATTCTTGTTTGAATATATTAATTATACTATATTTTGTTTGTTTTAGAATTAAGAAATTAATCTAAAAATAAATAAAAAAGGTACATTGATTTTTACCAAAGTGCCTTTTTTATTATTAAATTAGTAAAATTATTTCTTGTTTTCTTCTAAGTAAAGTTTAAGTGAAGCAGCTCTTGCAGCTTCTCAAATAATTTCCGAATAAGTTGGGTGTGGGTGAATTGTGTAAGCTAATTCTTTGACACTAACTTCTTGTTCCATAGCAAGTGCTATTTCCGAAATATAGTCAGTTGCATGAGCTCCAATAATGTGAGCTCCTAATATTTGCCCATATTCACGATCAACAACTAATTTAACAAAACCAGAAGTTTGTTTGGTTGCAATAGCTTTTCCTAAATAAGAGAACATGTATTTTGAAGTAAAAATATTGTATCCTTTATTTTTTGCTTCTTCTTCAGTTAAACCAATGAAAGCAATTTCAGTGTTTGTATAAATACATCCTGGAACTGGTTTATTGTGATAACGAACATTTTTTTCACCTAAAATGTTACCAACAGCAATTAAAGCATGTTGATATGCAACGTGAGCTAACATGTTTTGTCCAGTTAAATCTCCAATTGCATAAACGCCTTTAACATTTGTTCTCATTTTTTCATCAACTAGAACTTCCTCTCTAACTCCGACATTAACTCCAACTTCTGCAATACCTTTACTTGATGGAATACGTCCAACAGCAATCAAATAAACATCAGCTTTAATTTTTCTTTCTTTACCACCAATTTCGTAAAGAAGTTCTTTTTTATTATTTAAACCTGTTGAAGTTGCATTGTAAATAATTTGAACCCCATGCTTTTCTAGATGTTTAAGAATTTCATTTGTTACATCATGATCAATACCAGGAAGTAAGTGGTTTTGGTTTTGAATAATAGTTACTTTAGCACCTGCTGAAGCAAATACTTGAGCAAATTCAACGCCAACAACACCACCACCAACAATAACTACCGATCCAGGCAATTTTGAATCATAGTTAATTGCTTCGCGGCTTGAAAGAACATAATTATTTTCATATCCAACCTTAAATCCAGGTAAAGCACGCAATCTACGTGAGTGACTGCCTGTGGCTAAAATAATATTTGTGCCACGATATACTTTACCATTTATTTTAATTTCGTGAGCTCCAACAAATTCTGCTTCGCCTTCTTCTATTTTACATTTAGAAGCAATCATTAATTTTTTAACACTACTTGAAATTTGATCTACTACGCCTTTTTTACGTTCATGCATTTTGACTCATGTTTTTTGTAGATCTATCTTTAATTTATCTAAGTTCCCAACAATACCATAACCAGCAGCATCGGTTAAGGTTTCTAAAACATCAGTTGATTTAAGCATTGCTTTAGTAGGAATACATCATATATTAAGACATACACCACCTCAGAATTCTTTTTCAACAATTAATACTTTTTTGCCTGCTTTGCCTAATTCTTCAGCGGCTAAATATCCTCCAGGACCACTACCTACAATAATTACATCAAATTCTTCATCAACTTTGCCTTCGTATTTTTTACCTTCAGAAGTAAATGAAACACCATTGCTTTCTTCTTCTTGGTTAGCTTCATAAGTTGAAGCTTGAGGTGCAACTGGTTGAGGAGTTTCTTTTGCGGGTGAATTTAGTGAACTGAAATCTAGATTTATTAATTCACTTGAATTTGGAGCATCACCTACTAAACATTTTTCTTCTTCTTTATTGGAACTTGGTGCAGATGAAACTGAAGAAGAAGTAGGATTTTTACTTCCTGCATCAATAACAATAACTTCTTGTCCTACATGAATTACATCACCTGTTTTCATTTTAATTTCTTTGATTATTCCATCTACTGGAGAAGGAATTTCAGAAGCAACTTTATCAGTTTCTACTGAGAATAATGTGTCGCCTTCTTTTACTTTATCACCTATTTTAATAGGAATTTCACCAACTGTTCCTTCGTGTAAACCTTCACCAATGTCAGCAAATTTAAAAACATAAAAGCTTGTAGATGATGAAGTAGCAGGTCTACTTTTCGATTCTTCAACTTTAGTAGCAGGAGCTGCAGCTACTGAGCCACCTTTGCCATCATCAATTACAAATATTTCTTGTCCTACATGAATTACATCACCAGTCTTCATTCTAATTTCTTTGATTATTCCATCTACTGGAGAAGGAATTTCAGAAGCAACTTTATCAGTTTCTACTGAAAAAAGTGTATCTCCTTCTTTAATCTTGTCACCAACTTTAACACTGATTTCACCAACTGTTCCTTCGTGTAATCCTTCACCTATATCAGCAAATTTAAATACGTACATATTAATACACTCCTAAAACATCTGGTTTTTCTAATAATTCTTTGATTCTTGAAGCGAATCTTCCAATTACGGCACCATCAATTCAACGGTGATCAGCAGCGACAGTTAGGTACATAACTTTTCCAGGTACAACTTGTCCATTTTTAACTACAGGCTTGTCAATAATAGCACCAACACCACCAATAGCTAATTCTGGATAGTTAATAACAGGAACTCCAAAAAGTGATCCAACTGAACCATAGTTAGTAATAGTAAAACCGGCACCTTTCATTTCAGCAGGTTTAATTGTTCTATTTCTTGCAGCGCCTGCAAGTCTAGTTACTTCACTAGCAATATTAACAATACTTAAATTATCAGCATTATTAATAACAGGAACCATTAAACCGGCTTCAGTATCAACAGCAATACCAACATTAATTACACCAGGGTAATCTAAAGTTTGATTTGCTTCATTATATTTAGCAGTGAATACTGGAAAATCTCTTAAAGCAATAGCAGCTGCTTTAATAATATAAGGTAAGAATGTAATTTTTACATTATCACTTTTAAGTACAATATCTTTGATTCTTGAACGTAAGTCCCAAAGAGCAGTCATATCAATTTCATGAACTAAATTTGTATAAGCAACATTACTTCATGAGTTAGTCATAGCTTTAGAAATTGCTTTTCTAATTGGAGTAATAGCTTCTGAGTGAGCTGAACGATCAATGGCAGGACGAGGTGCTGGAGTAGCTTTAGGAGCTACTGCACTAGGTTGAGTAATTACTTTATTATCAGCTACTGGAGCTGGTGCAAAGTTTGAATGAGCAGCACCTGAAATAGGACTGTTTTTAAATTTTTGAATATCTTCTATAAGAATACGGCCATCAATTCCTGAACCTGGAACTAAGTTAATATCAATTCCAAGTTTAGCAGCCATAGCTCTTGCAATAGGGGTTGATTTAATTTTCATTATTTCTCCTTATAAGACTATAAAACAAGTCTTTTAGTAAATTAAATGGTCTTTAAATATTAAAATTTAAATTCCATAACTTCTTTTATTTTTGCAAGAATTTTGTCTTCATTGATGCACATTCATGCTTCGCCTTTTGCAAGAGGAACAGTTACATCATAACCTGTACATCTTGTCATAGGTGCTTTAAGATATTCAAATGCTTTTTCATTAACTCTAGCCATAATTTCAGAAGAAACTGAAAATGATTTAACAGCTTCATGAACTACTAATAAACGTCCTGTTTTCTTAACACTTTCAACAATAGTTTTAGTATCAAGAGGTTTAATTGTTCTTAAATCAATTAATTCAATTGAAGCGTTAGGATTGATTTCTTTATATTTTTTAACAGCATTAATTGAGTCAAATACTTGAGCTCCATAAGTTACTAAAGTTAAGTCATTACCTTGAGTTAAGACATTAGCTTTTCCAATTTCAACTGTATATTCGCCAGCTGGAACTTCTTGTTTCCCAGCACGATAAATTTTCTTATTTTCTAAGAATACTACTGGATCTGGATCATTTAAAGCTGCTAATAATAAACCTTTAACATCATAAGGAAAGGCTGGCATAACAACTTTAACACCTGGAATGTGAGCATAAATAGCTTCTAAAGCTTCTGAGTGATGTTCCATAGCTTTAATTCCACCACCCATAGGCATTCTTAAAATCATGGGCACGGTGAAACGTCCTCTTGAACGGTTTCTTCATCTAGCTGCATGAGTAAATAATTGTTGCATAGCTGGATAACTAAAACCTTGGAATTGAATTTCGGCAATAGGTCTAAGACCTGCTACTGCAGCACCAATTGCGGTACCAGCAATTGTTGCTTCTGAAATAGGGGTATCAAATACTCTACTTTTACCATATTTTTTTTGTAAGCCTTCTGTAGCTCTGAAAACTCCACCTTCAACACCAGCATCTTCACCATAACAAACTACACGGGGGTCTTTAGCCATAGCAATGTCTAAAGCATTATTAACTGCTTGAACATTATTTAAAGTTAATTTTTCTTCAGCCATGATTATTTGCCTCCTTTAGCTTGTCAGAATTTAATAGCTTCTTCTCTTTGCTCTAATAAATCATCATCAAGCTTTTCATATGTATAGTCAAAAATATCTTCTAATTTGGTATTGATGTCTTTCAAGCTTTCTTCATAAGTTTTCTTAACTTGTTCAAGAGCATCGGCTCAAATCTTTTCTTTTTCTTTTTCAGTAATGATTTTTTTGTCTTTCATATATCTTTCGATGCGATGCATTGGTTCTCATTTTTCATTTTCTTTTTCGTCTTTTTCACTACGATAAAGTTTTGGATTGTCACTAGTTGTGTGAGGGCCTTGACGTCATGTTAAGAATTCAACAATAACTGGTTTGCTTTCTTTTCTAGCATAATCAATTGCTTCTTTAATTACTTCATAAGAAGCTAGAAGGTCATTACCGTCAACTCTAACACCAGCACAACCAAAAGCATGAGCTTTAGCTGCAATAGTAGCTGATCTACTTTCTTCTGAGTTAGGTGTTGAAATAGCTCATTGGTTATTGTTTACACAAAATACTGCGGGTCATTCTTGAACAGTTGCAATATTAACACCTTCGCTAAATTCTCCTTCAGTAGTTCCGCCATTTCCAATAAATGAAATAGCTACACCACCAGTTTTAAGTTGTTTTTGTGCATAAGCAATACCAGCACATTGTGAAATTTGAGTTGCAATAACAATATTAACCGGCATTACATTAACATCTTTAGGATGGTTGCATCCTCATTCTTGACCATTTCAGTAACGAATTAAGTCAATCATAGGAACGCCTAAACGAAGCATAGCAGCATTAGATCTAAAAGCTGGAACAAATCAGTCTTTATTTTCCATAGCCATTGCTGTTGCAATTTGTAATGCTTCTTCACCTAAGTTAGGTGGAAATGTAAGCATACGTCCTTGACGTTGCAATTGCAACATGTATGTATCTTGTTGTCTAGATAGTACCATTCATTTGTAAGCTTCTAAAACTTCAGCATTACTTAGTGGTGCTTTGTAATTTTTTTCAATTACTTTACCATCTATGTCTAAATGTCTAATAATCTTATTTGGATCGTCCATAATTTTATTAACATCGACATATTTGTACTTTGTTTTCATAAAGATACTTCCTTTCTTGAGTCAAAATTAAGTCTTTTATAATTAAGACTATAAAAATTTTATTATTTATATGAAAATATTTCCAAAAATATATTTATATAGCATTCTTTTTGTATCTTTTATGGTAATTTTTTCATTTATTTTTCTTATTCTTGATTTTTTGAAAACTTTTTTGTTAATTTTGAAGCAAAAAGTGAAATTTATTTTTTTCATTTTAAACGCCAAAAATGATATAATGGCTTATAAAAGGTAGCAAAAAAAATGAAAAATATTGATTATAAAAGAATTTTTAATAAAGGTATCCCCACAAATATTATTAACTTGTTGACTGAAATATATGAATATAAAGGAAGACAAAACATTTATATCAATAACAAGAATTTAGAAATCCAAAAGCTTAAAAAACAAGCTTTAATTGACAGTGCAGTTTATTCAAATAAAATAGAAAACATCAATATAAGCAAAAAAAGAATTAAAGATATTTTGCTTGAAAATGATGAGTTGCAAAATGAAAATGAAGAAGATATTAAAGGTTATTTTGAATTATTAAATTCTCTATATAATCAAGAAACATTTGAATTATTAAACACTAATTTGATTCTTGATCTTCATTATCAATTGTTTCAAAACTCAAATACCAAAATGAGTGGGCGTTTTAAGTTAAATGATAATTTTATTTTAGAAACAACCTTAGAAGGTACTCAAGAAATAAAATTTATTCCTGTCAAAGCATTTTTTATTAGTGAATATATAAATAATTTATGTAATAAATATAATGAAGAATATAAAAGTAAGAAGATTAATTCATTGCTTCTAACAACAGCTTTTGTTTTGGATTTTATTTGCATTTCGCCTTTTAATCACGGCAATAGCAGAATGTCTAGAATTCTTTTAAATTGACTATTAAGTGTTGGTGATATTAAAGTCGTTCAGTATATAAGTTTAGAAAAAATCATTTTTGAAAACTTGGAAAAATATCAAAATGTTCAACAAAAAAGTTCATATAAATGACATGATAATTTGAATAACTATTATTACTTTATAGAGTTTATTTTAAAAATTGTTTTACAAGCTTATAAAGAATTTGAAAGCCGTTTTACAAGTTTAGAAAATAAAAAAATTGATGTAGCGGACAACATTTTAAAACTGATAGCTCAATATCAAAAAGTAAGTAAAAATGAGCTAATTAATTTACTACCTGAAAGCAGTAAAAGAACAATTGAAAGAAAACTAAATGTCTTATTAAAAGCTAAAAAAATACTTAAAATTAATCAAGGCAAAAATACTAAATACACTATAAAACAGCATTAAAAGAAAAAATGGGACTGTAAAAAATTTTGTGTAAAGTTCTAAAATCTTTTCTTGATAGACAATAAATTATCAAGAAAGGATTTTTTATTTATGAAAAGAAAAACAATAAATCCTGTTATTGATGAAATAACAGAAAAAATTTTAGAAAATTATAATCCAGTTACTTCTGGTGATCTTAGTATGGCTATGAAAGAAGTATTTCAAAATACAATCCAAAAAATGATGAACAAAGAATTTGATAATTTTATGGGTTATGAAAAAAATGATAATAAAGTTCAAAAAAATTATAGAAATGGTTTTTCTAATAAAAATGTTAATAGTCAATATGGTCAAATGGAAATTGACATTCCAAGAGATCGTGAAGCGAAATTTGAACCTATAATCATCAAAAAGTATGAACGTGATATTTCTGAATTAGTTGATATGGTATTTGCTTTATATTCTAGAGGAATGTTAACAAGAGATGTAAGTGATTTTTATGTTTAGCAAATATGGCGTTAATTATTCTCCAGCACAAATAAGCCAATTAACTAATGAAATTGTTGAAGACGCAAGATTATGATAAGAAAGAAAACTTGAAACATATTATCCAATAATTTATATTGATGCAGTACATTTTCATGTTGTAGACAATAATGTTGTAACTAAGAAAGCTACATATGTTATTATGGGTATTAATGGTGAAGGACAAAAAGAAATTCTAGGACTTTATATTGGAGAAAATGAATCTGCAAAGTTTTGAATGTCTGTCCTAAATGCTCTTAAAAATAGAGGAATTAGTAAAATTAATATTATTTGTTCAGATAATTTAAAAGGTATACAACAAGCTATAGAAGCCGTTTTTCCTGATAGTAAGCAACAACGTTGCATTGTACATATGATAGAAATCTG
>NC_021002.1:678659-679815 GCF_000209735.1 Mycoplasmopsis fermentans PG18 | reverse complement strand
AAATCAAAATTTGAGCTAAACCTAAAGTTTAGGCAAAAAACATCTATATGATCGTATTTCAGATTTAGATACTGGAGGATACTCAAAAGGTAATACAAATGGAGGCTGAGGAAATTCTAAAGGTGATAAAGTTAGAGCTGAATATTCATGACACCGATATGGAGTAGATAAAGGAAATAGTACTAGTGAAATTGAACAAGGTAAACAAATTGAAAATGAACCTTATAAGCCTTGACATACAATTTTTGACCCTGGTGATCATGGTAAACCAACAGTTAAATATATAAAACAAACATATCCTGATAAAGATTGAGCAGATTGTATAAAAGCAGTAAATGATGATATTTGAAGTGGACACGATGATCTATATACTTTGGCCAAATTAATAGAATATGAGAAAACAGTAACTGAAAAAATGCTTTCAAATATCAAAAAAATATCAGATTCTAAAATAATGTTTAAAAATGATTTTCAAGGCAATTTTGTTAATTTAAATGATGCTCTTTACAAAATAAAATATGCTTTTGATTTTATTAAATACAACAATCCAACAAGCAATGGATATTATGAAGGAATATGAGAAAGATGAAGTGGAGAAGAAAACAAATCTCATTACGCAATTGGAAATAATCCATTAAGAAATAGAGTTATAGTTTATGATGAAGAAAAAGGGAATTGATACGGTCCTCTTCCGGGTCCAGATGGAAATCTAGTAAAAAGTGATTACAATGGTCCTTACTATAGAACAGAAAATGGAAAATCAGATGAAAAATATGAAAGTACTAACCCACTATTTGAATATATGCCATTTTCTAATCCATTATTTTCATATTTAAGAACAGTAGACCATAATTCAGTTCATTTCTTATTAAAACATAATGGAGCTCCTATTTCATGAGTAAATTACATCTTTAAATTTACTCTTGATAACCCGCTAGGAAACTTTAATGCTTCATACTACATATGAAATCTATTGACCTTAATATGAAAATATTCCATCTACCTATAACTACTTTCTTAAATTAAATCTCTCTGATACCGGTTTCGTTTAGGATGAAGTATACATTATTTTTCCTGGAGAGGAGAAGCTCATTACACGGTTTATGGGATTAACATGTAATTAGACTTCCATGATCCTTAATTCGTGCTCAACGGG